>CAYTGW010000409.1:0-1523 GCA_964437395.1 uncultured Desulfocicer sp. | reverse complement strand
CTTTCAATGTCAGAAAAAATGAGACCGGCAGAGTCACAGAATGTGGGACGTAGCAATTCTTCTATAATCAGAATTTATTTTATATTTTTATTTAATCTGCTATAGTGGGGGCGATTTCGAACCAAGCTATAAATAAGGATGGGACCAATAAAACTACCTGAAAAAAATAAAGCGATTAAGAAAGCAGGCTTGCTTCAGTATCAAATAAAATTAGATTGATCGATTCACTGGACGATAAAGGCAGAGACGCTCTCGTCCATGTGATTGAAACAATGCTTACCAAACAGCGTATGCGGAAAGTGCTGGAAGAAGCCACCGTAATGCACTAAAACGAGGACCATCATGGAACCTATGGAGATAAAAGACAGGCTTCACAATGCGATTAACGTCCTGCCTGCGCAAAAATTAAAAATTGCCTTGGATTTTCTGGAAGATTTGAAGCGTAGCGACGAAGACGAGACCGAGACGCTTCTCCATGATCCGGGATTTATGAAGGACTATCGGCAGGCTAAAAAAGAGATCCGGACAGGCAAGACAATGAGCTGGAAAGACATTAAACGGGATGTATAGAATCGAGTTCGCCAGGAAGGCGGCCAAATTCTATCAGCGGACCGACGCCGTTGCCGCAAGACGTCTCAACCTGATTTTTGAAAGGTTATCGTAAGCCCCCCTCAATCTGCCGAACATTAAGCATTTAAAGGGTGAACTTCTCGGAAGCTACCGGATAAGAATGGGCGACATCCGGATTGTCTATTCCATAGATGACGAAAATAAAGTCGTTTACATCGAAGTTATCGGTTTTCGTGGCGATGTGTACAAAAAATAAGGGGGATCGGATACTGGTTCACAACGAATCAACAAGCAAATAAACTCGGGTGCAAAGGAAAGATCGGAATGTGGCGAACTATAGAGTATTGTATCTGGCCACGTGATATGAGGTTTGAGGATGGCCTGTTGGCGCTGGTCGAGTTTGCAGCAAAACGCAAACTAAAACCTGTTGGCGGCGAAATCCTTTTTGATAATATATTCTCCATCAAAATCGATCGGTTTGAGAGTGTCAAGTGCGACCGCTTTGAGGAGTTTGTAGAGGTGATGAAAAAAACACCCATGTTTGATAGCTTCCAATGTAATTCCGTCTTCGGGGGTAAGAGGCAAGAACGCTTTCTGCGAACCGGAGTTTCCTTCGATCATTGCCATGTTAAAGTCGATATCGCATCACACGACATTGACCTTGTTGAGGCGACCCACCGGTTCATTAAGGATACATTTGCCCTCCGGAATCCTCAAGCCCTGCAATCTCCCGATGACCGACCAAAACATCTTCAGCCCACGGTCTTCATCGGCCGTCATTTTGACAAAGTTGGCGACGAATATTTTGACAGGCTGTCCACGTTCTTAAAGCTTCTTGGTTTCGACGTGAAGCAGGGGGAAGAGTAGTCTTTTTCAAGATTCAAGGTCTGCCCCTGGCGCTTTCTATGGCAAATCAATCCCCATTTCAATTGATGAAAGAACATCATTTTTGT
>CAYTGW010000408.1:0-1524 GCA_964437395.1 uncultured Desulfocicer sp. | reverse complement strand
GGCCGGTGAATGGTATCATATTCTTTATAATAATGTTTATCGAATCCGTTCGTGCTCGTTGCGATTAACTAATACCTATGGACCGCGTATGCGAGTAAAGGACGCTCGCCAGACTTTTCTGGGTATTTGGATAAAACAACTTATCAACGGAGAAGAGATTAAAGTATTCGGCGATGGAACACAGTTGCGGGACTTTAATTATGTTGAAGATGTGGTAAATGCCCTTTTGATGTCGGCAGTAAATGAAGAAGCCTATGGTCAGGTTTTCAATCTGGGGTGTGACAATCCTGTAAACCTGAAGGATTTGGCCGGCCTGTTAATAAGGATTAACGGGGCCGGTTCATATTCCCTTGTCCCTTTCCCACCTGAACGAAAACAGATAGATATTGGAAACTATTACGGTGATTTCGGCAAGATCCGGTCAAAGTTAGGATGGGAACCTAAAATCCCACTTGAGGAAGGGATAGCCCTCTCATTGGAATATTACCGGAAGCACAGCAGGCCTTACTGGTAAGATTTACAGTCCGATCCTCAGAATACTCAGATAAAAGTTAATTTATTGGGGTAGTCAATGAGGCGCTTTTTCAAAACAAATAATTCCCCCGGTTCAGATACTTTTAGTTTTAAATGAATACTTGACAAGCCTGATTAAAGATACAAGCGACAGCATTTTAAATATCCGCCATATCCTGAAGGGATTGAAATAAAAACTCCTGTATCCTTTTTTTATTAATTTGTGGACTTCTGCTTTGCTGATCTTTTCAATCGAGTGCTGCACATTGCCATAAAACACGCCTCTGTCTCTTCCAAAATTGCTACTTTCACCAAGCTCCATTTGCTCAAACAGTTCTGTTCCCGGCATCGGAATAATTCTACTGAATTGGGTCAGGTCCGTATCTAACTTGAGAGAAAAATCAATTGATTGCTGAATATGTTCTTTTGTCTCCCATGGAAAACCTACCATAAAGTATGAGTGTGTATTAAGTCCGATTTCACGGCACCATCGGACCACCTCTGCAACTTTTTCCAAATCGAATTTTTTATTTATTTTTCTTAATGTATCAGCATTCCCTGATTCAGGCGCAACCCCAACGAGCCATAAACCGGCATCCTTCAGCAACCGCAGCAATTCCTTATCTACCCGATCAACACGGATGCCGTTGGTAAACTGCAATATGACATTAATTTTCCGATTAATAATTAACCTGCAGATTTTTTTTGCTCTTTCAACGTTCAAAGTGAAATTGTCATCAAAAATACATATCTCCTTTATGCCGAATTCTTTCACCTGGTATTCGATTTCATCAACAACATTTTCCGGTGATCTCGATACCCACTGCTTTCCTATCGAATGAAAACAGAACGTGCAGGAAAAAGGACAACCTCTTGTTGTCATAATGCTCGAAATATATTTCTTTTTTTTGATAGGCGCATCATATTTTTTATAGTCAACAATACTTAAATCAGGAAAAGGCAATTCATCCAAATTCCTGATCCTGTCCCGTTCACCATTAAAAACCGTTT
>CAYTGW010000407.1:0-1526 GCA_964437395.1 uncultured Desulfocicer sp. | reverse complement strand
CATCACCGAATTGTTCGATCATCACACGGTTCATAAATTCGATGGTATAGTCCTCACGGGCGATATAGATCCCGTCCTCCATGGCATTTAACACATCTGCGATATTCAACGTTGTTTCGCACTCCATGGTCTCCTCCGTCTTCAAGGCTTCTGGCGGGTTGATCTGAAAAAAAGGATTTTTGATAGGATTATAGACAAAGAGGAATCGAATCATCTCTTTTAATAAAATACAACAGCAACACCCCCATAAGCAAGGTCGGATTCCATCAAATTTTAGGAGTTATCTCTATCTCTGACAGGTCCGATACACCCATCCAACATTTGAAATCTGAGTTACAATTCATACCTGTTACGTGATTCGAATACAATGAAATCAATATATTGATGCGCTTCCCACCATTTCGCGTCATCAATTTTTTCCGGTACCTATGAAACGGCATTCCAGGCCAAACCCATCAAGGCATGAGCGTTCCCTTGATCCGATCGACGTTTTTCCGATTTCGTTGGCATAAAAAATGTTTAGCTCTATTTCAGCCCGTATCGAACTCATGTTTTTTTCTTTTCTATACCTTCCGTCAAAAGGAAACCATTACTTAATAGGATCGATGAGACATAGAATCACTTTTAAACCAATGACAGACAAGGAGACGGAGAGAAGATGAAAACCGAAACTTTCATCATGAACACGCAATACACCATTCTTTTACTGACACTCTTTATTTATGTGATGACGATGGTCTCCTTTTATAAGGCCAAGATAAAATATTCCGGCGGCAAAATCGGCGAGCTGATCAACATTGTTTTCATATCCGTCACACTGCTGTTCATTTCAGATTATGTGGCGGTCTTTAGTCAAATGGTGCCAGAAAACATCATCGATATCCTGAGAATTCTTTTTCGTACGGTGGCGTTTTCCTTTCTGGCATTCGGCGGATCGAGAATTGCAGCGCGCTGAACCGATAACCCTTAAGCCGTAACATTGAGATACGCCAATGAACTTTCAGGGAAAAATCAACACACTGCAACTGACCAGCATTCTACAATTTCTCTCCAATGACGGCAAGACCGGGGTGCTTCAGATCACCAAAGGACAAGACAGAGTTAATTTTTGTCTGAATGAAGGGATGATTATCTACGCCACGGGAAACATCAAAGGGTGTTTTCTGGGAACTTTCTTGAAACGAAAAGGCATCATTTCAGATGATCAGCTGAAAAGTTGTATCGCCACCGCCAGGCAAGAGGGCGTCTCCATCGGAAAAATCCTTGTTCACAAGGGCTACATATCCGTTGAAAAACTTGGCAAAATCGTGCATGCGCAAGTAGAGGAGATTATTTTAAATCTTCTTCTCTGGGATACGGCGGATTTTTCCTATCAGGACACCCCCATCGATACGCAAAAAATCATTCTCGTTGAGATTAATTTCATTAAGCTCATCTTGAACGCTTCCCGGAGAATCGATGAAATTTCCTTTATCAAACGGTTGATCCCAAGCGTGGACGTGGTTATAGAGAACTTCCGGCCCGGC
>CAYTGW010000406.1:0-1559 GCA_964437395.1 uncultured Desulfocicer sp. | reverse complement strand
CTTTTTTGAAAGCATGGGAATCTACCAATAACCAGCGTTCCACATGCGGATCCGGGACAGCATACACAAAAGGTATGAGATGCTTGATATTGCTTGGTATTCTTTTATCGATTTCCTTGCAGGTATCAGTATATCCGTGGCAATTCGCATCAATTGCTACAACAATAGCCTCAGGTTTGTCTATTGTTTCTTTCTTTACTTCTTGCAGATATTTTTCTAATTCCTTAAATGTTCTGGGCTTACCATATCGAGCACTCAAGGCTTTGACATTTACAGAACCTGAGGGTGCAATTTTTAGAATAAGAGCCTTTATTACACTTTCATGTCCAATATCTTCACAAAAAATAACGATATTATGCCTCCATATCCCCCCGTAAAATCCGTTCAGAAGGTAATGGATACTCCTCATCCAAACCGGATTTGCAAGGTAATTTTTGATCGATCCACTGATCAATGAAAGTCTTTCCGTCTTTTTTTTTGCAAGCATACAATGACTCATCGTCAATTAAATCAATCAGAATAGGGGAATGAGTGATAACAATAATCTGGCTATTATCTTGCGAAGCGTTTTTCAGATATTCAGCAACCATAGCAATTCGCTGTGGATGTACCCCGTTTTCCGGTTCTTCAAAACAGATAACCGAAGGGCTGTCTTCACCGCCACTAACAGAAAGAAGTCCAAGTATCCTCAAGGTTCCTTCTGATAACAAACGGGAAGGTATCGTAACATTGTTTTCAGTAACAGACAATTCCACCTCGCCGCTTTTTTTGTCAATTCCTGTTTCAATCTTATCAATAGTTGGGATGATGCTATGAATCGCTCGTTCAATTGCAATAAAATGGGCTTTTGTATGTTCACTCATTCTTAATGTATGAAGATATGCAGCAAGTTCTTCACCCATCATGCCAATATGCCTGACTTCTTTTGTCGGATTTGCAGCACGCATTCGTTCGCGTGGCTCAAAATAAAAAAATTGCCAATTTTCTATTTCGCGTTTGACTGCTGTCAGATGCGGATAATGCGGAGGATAGAGCGGCAGTGATAGAATTGAATGATCCAGTCCGATATCGTAATATGTCTAAAAAAGCGGGTCGTTTTTTTTCTGTAAAATCATTTTTCAATGCACAAAGCCTTTCATTTTGCACTCGGAGAAAACCTTGTTTAGGCATGAACTCAATTTCCAAATAGTACCTGAGCAGTTTTTCCCGAATAAAGTTTTCTTTTTTTGAATGCCCATTTTTTGTTTCAAGCCCCTTTCTCATTCCGCTGATTTCAAAATTAACCCTTTTCGTAATAAAATCTGATAATTCAATATCTACAGAAATTGAAAACCTTATACTATCCTTTGTTAAAAGTCCTTCAATACCGTTTTCAGGAAAAGTAAAGGATTCTATAGGTCTTCCACGGTATGGTGAATCAAATGCATTTTTCACTGTTTTACTGGTGACTATTCTGGAAAGAAGCTGAAGAGCGTCCAAAAAATTGCTTGTTTATGCAGCAGTGTGGCTATAGGCTGCTGCTAATGGAGTCAATTCAAACTCAAAATTACAAAGTGATT
>CAYTGW010000405.1:0-1563 GCA_964437395.1 uncultured Desulfocicer sp. | reverse complement strand
GGAGGTTAAACGGTATTTGGCCTGGAAAAAAATGAATTCCAAGGTCTGATGTGGCTTTCTCCTATGCTGACCATTAGATGCGCTGCCTGTGAAAAGAAAGCCAGTAAAGGAAATTTGATAAAGACATGGAATCAAATAAGAGGAGGTATCACGATGCATTCAGGTAGGATCAATATTTTGGCGGGCTGTATCGGAATTTTGCTGGCTGCTATTGGAGGGTTTTGCCTTGGATTTTCTATGGATGTCTATTTTGAAAAGGGGTTTTACGCAGTACCACTTGGGCGTTATCTTTTAAAAGCAGGACACACTCATGGCATGCCTGTAGCCTTATATAATCTGATTATCGGGAGTCTTGTAGAAAAGCTATCCTTGACGGATAAAGGCAAAAAATGGTGTTCATGGTTAGCTGTTCTTGCTTTTATCATGCCCATCGGTCTGGCTCTCAGGGGATTAACCAATGGGGCAATGACATTTGCACCAGTGGTCCTTGTGGGCTCCGTATGCTTTCTTGCCTCTGCGGTGATGGTCATGAAAGGAATCGCTACAGCCCCCAAACAATAGCAGGAATAAAGACAAAATGAGACGGAAATAATAACCTTAATGCAAACCACGGCCTGCACTATGACGAAAAAATCCACCGTGAGAAATGATCCCTTAAAATTTGTTCCATCCGTCATTCCAGCAAGACCGATTTTGGGCAGTGACAGTATGAAATGGCGATCTATGTATGTCTTTTCCCGCTGACCTGAAATTTGAGGATTCTACCGGCTATGATGAAGTGAAATATGAGCGAGTCCGGAAAACCATGCTCGTTAAAAGAATGCAGTGACAACAATAAAGCCGCACCCTGATTTGACTATGGAAAACTGGCTGGTCTATCTCCTTAAATGTTCAGATGGGTCATTATATTGCGGGATCACCAACAACATCACTAAAAGAATAAAGGCACACAATACCGGAAAAGGCTCACGCTACACCAGAACAAGAAGGCCGGTTTCATTGGTTAGTGTCTGCTCGGTATTGGGGAAAAGCGACGCACTCAAGCTGGAATATAGAATCAAGCACGCACCCGCTAACCGAAAATTGTCTGTGCTGAAATCGGGAATGGTGGGGCTGGAACTTTTATCAATTATAGAAGAGTTGCGGGTGATAAATAAAAAGGTTCAGCGGATAGAGAAGGTTGTGCGGATTATGGGAAGTGAGTACAAAGTTGCCATATGACCGACAGGCAAGACGAATTGTTTATTCAACCGATGCCCAAAAGTTCCTTTGTCCGGCGCGATTGAACACCCTGGCGGAAAAATACCGGTGATGTAAAATGAATCCTTGTGAAGAATGCGATCTGGAGGATAAAATCTATGAATGCTGCGGCCGCTGTCCGGATACCGGGGCGACGACTCCCATGGCGATGGAACCGTCACGCCGGCTTGCGGTCTGCCCGCATTTGACCCGCCAGGGCAAATGCGATATTTATGAACAGCGGCCTTCCCGGTGCCGCTCATTTTACTGCCTGAAATACAATCAGGGATATTCCTACCAAGGGGAGCGATGGCGGACCGGGCC
>CAYTGW010000404.1:0-1567 GCA_964437395.1 uncultured Desulfocicer sp. | reverse complement strand
GAATGAGGCTCGGAACGGATTTTTTCCGGCTTGCTTTTCGTATACGAAATCGCAGCCTCCTTCAGAGAAGGGGCGAGATCAACGGGATGGGGAGTTTCGACAGGCGTTTCCCTCAATTTGCAAGGGGTGTTCGCCGAAGGACCGGCTCCTTGTGATGCCCTTGGATTGCAACTGGCAACCGCCGCCATTTCGTAATACAATTGAATCGCACATGCCGCCTGCTTCTGTTGGATCGTCGTTTGTTTCTTTTCCTGTAATTTACTCAAAAAGCATGGGAGGCTGTCTGTTTGTGCGGGCGGGAATTCGTACTTCCGACAGAAATCCAGGTAATACCGCAGCCATTTTTTATATTGCCACCAAAGTTTATCCGGAACGACTTTTTCCCGCATATATTTCTCAAACCGTTTTTGGAAATCAGAAGACATTGTAATCATATTAATATATCATCAGATTTATGTATTCATATAAAATGACATGATATCCGGAAAGATTTGGTTTAATTACGATAAAAGAAAACCCTTGTCAAGCTCGAATATATTGTGTAAACAGGAATGTACAAATACAAGAATTTTTTCTACAAATCAAAAAATATAAGAATGAATTCATTTGGCTTGGTCAAAGGTCTTTCCGGCTTTTGGAGATATCCGGAAAACTGTTGAATCACTTGTTCGACTATAGGAATAAGACATGATAAGAATAGAAGAAAATTACCAGCGTATAATTGATGATAGGCGTTCATTCGATATTCGATTCTGGCAATCTCAAGGCGATGTTGCCATTTTCGAAGCCGTAACGGAAATGCTTAATGATTATCTTTTGATACGAGGAAAAAATGCTGACGAGTCCAGACTTCAAAGAACTGTTGAAAATTTTCGAAAAGCATAAAATTAGATATCTTATTGTAGGTGGCTATGCTGTAATGAAATATAGCGAACCTAGATTTACAAAAGATCTTGATGTGTTTATAGCGACTGATCAAGAGAATGCAAAAAGTGTTTATTTGGCATTGAAAGAGTTCGGTGCACCACTGGAAAATCTTAGTTCAGATGATTTTGCTCATGAAGGATACTTCTATCAAATGGGGAGACCGCCCTTGCGAGTCGATATTATGATGTCAATCCCCGGAATTGAGTTTGATGTGGCATGGAAAAACCGTGAAGTGGTTGAATTAAATGATCTCAAATTATTTTTCATATCGCGATCCGATCTCATTCGCGCAAAAGAAGCGAGTGGAAGACCACAAGATAAGATAGACATTGAAAAACTAAAGGAAGCCGAACAATTGGATGCACTTGACAAAAAATAGCGCGTCGCTTCGCGTTGCGCTATTTTTAGCAAGTGATCCAAAACGTTATATGAAGAAATAAGTGTAATATGAGCCATTCAAAGCCATTTCATCGTAATTTTAGAGGATTCGTGCCAAGCCCCAATTCTGCATTGGCATTGGGTGGCATTGGGTCGCACCAAGATAACATCTTGAAAAGTTATTTTTTTCGCGTTATGAAGGACCTGATTTAGTAGCAATATCGCATTTTTTACCTCCGAAATGGACCATATTGGGGTATTT
>CAYTGW010000403.1:0-1572 GCA_964437395.1 uncultured Desulfocicer sp. | reverse complement strand
GGCTGGAAGCCGCTCCCACATAATTCGATTATTCAACAGTTTTGATTACACCCGAGATAATCTGGGGAAGGGCCGTGAAGTGACAACCAAAAAACAGCACATACTGGATGCAGCCGTATCCATCATGTCCCGGAAAGGAAAAGATGCAACTGTTGCAGAGATCGCAGCCGCCTCAGGGGTCACGGATTCAGTTCTGTATCATCATTTTAAAAACAAGGAGGATCTGCTGTTTTATTCTGCGGGGGCTTATCTGAAAACCGGAATGCAGGAACTGAAGCAGCATCTTCAGGGGATTTCCGACCCGATCAGCCGTCTCAGGAAGTTCATCTGGTTTCAGCTCGATTATCATGATACCAATCCCCAGTATGCCTATTTCACTATTTTTGAATGCCGGTCAAAAAAGAATTTTTTTCACCATGAGGCGTTTGATTCCTTTCGCCAATGGACAAGGATTCTGAGAGAGATTTTTGTCGATGGCATCCATGAAGGTCTGTTTTCAAAAGATTTGAACACCTTTGTGCTTCGGGATATGGTACTGGGACTGCTGGATGTGGAGAACATCATGTTTTTTACAAGCCGGCCCGGAGAAAAAGCGCAGACTGATCTCGACGGTATTCTTGAATTACTGCTCCCCATGCTGACATCAAAGCCCCAGGCACAAAATGAAAAAGCATTCCGGATGGTAATTGCAGCAGAAGCCATGTTTGCAAAAAAGGGATATGACAAGGCCACGATTTCGGAAATATCGAAAATTGCCAATGTGGCTGAAGGCACGGTATATGAATATTTTCAAAACAAGGAGGATCTGCTTCACTCTGTGTTTCAGTACCGGTTTCAGGAGCATCTGGCTTCTCTGGATGAACTTTTTGAAATCAGAACTCCGCTGCGTAAACTCAGGCGGTTCATGCGGTATCATTTTTCCATCTATCTGAATCAGCCGGATTTTGCCAAGACCTTTATTCTGAATGGAATCTTTAACCGCCGGTTTTATCAGACACCGGCCTATGCTGATTTTCAGAAGTATATGGATTTTCTGGATCCGATTCTGGACCAGGGGAAGAGGGAAGGCCATGTCCGCTCCTCTGTAAATAACCGGATATTTAAAAACCTGTTTATCGGTGCATTCAGTCATATGGCGCTGCGCTGGCTTTTTGTGGATCAGAATTCCCGGATTGATAAGACAAGCGAGATCAACCATGTGATTGAGGTTTTGGAGCGGGCGGTTATCTGTGTCCCATTCCCCCACGAGGGGATGTAATTCCGTTTTGCGATTGTAGGGGCAGGCCCCTGTGCCTGCCCTTTGTGTGACCATATATATTGTAATTTTTTGTCATTCCAGCGAAAACTGGAATCCATACAGGAGAATGAAAAATGGAGAATTCCATACCCCGTGTTAATGGCCCTGCTGATTATACAGACGAGATGGCGGATAAACGGCTTGCCTTTATCAGAGAAAAGACCGGTGTTGGAGCCGGGCATATCCGCAAGTATTCGTTTGACCCTTCCAGACTTCAGGGAAATATCGAAAATTTCGCAGGTGTTGCCCAGGTTCCCATTGGGTTTGCAGGCCCT
>CAYTGW010000402.1:0-1588 GCA_964437395.1 uncultured Desulfocicer sp. | reverse complement strand
CTGTTGCCAGAAAGAAAGAAAATGAGTCACCTGATCATCTGATTCGCTGCGTTTGATGTCGGAATTGGTGTAGAGGATCAGCTTGGAATCGCCATCTTGGGCGAAAAGCGTCAGTGCCCCTTTCATACGTTTGTTGCGTGCTCCGGCCCAATGCTTCTCAAGCACGGATTCCTCACCGAAATGAGGGATGGTATGGAAGTCCATATTGATGAACTTGCCGTCGTATAGACCCAGCCTGGAAGCACTACTTACAAACGCCTTTTGAAGACGTAAAATTTGCACCTCGTCCAAAGAATAGGAATAAGTGGACATAGCAGTGCATTTGGGTAAAGCATTAAGCCCTGCAAAGAGTCCCAATGCGGGATCGAAGGCGTGATCCCCGACATGTGCGTAACGCTCTGTACCAAGCAACTTTAACGAAAGAAATGAAAGCAAATAACTTTTTGCCGGTATGGCCTTTGTACCCGGTATCCCGGATGCCTGAACGATTCTGTCGATACCCAGTTTCGCCAAAAAAGGAGCGAAAAGGAAAATTCCGGCGCTTTCCGATTCAAAGGTTTGACCTTCCATGCTTTCTAACATTACAGTGTTGGAACGAGATGGGATTTGGGCGCCTTTTACAGTAAGACCAATTTTGATCCGGGTGCGACGAGGTAGTTTTGAAAAGCCTTCCTCGGTAAGGACGCGCTCGACGGTTCGGATGGATATTTCCACACCATCCTGACTGAGCAACTCGGTTATTTCGCCTGAAGATAGTCGCCGTTCGCGCCAGGCCCGGATTTTATTGCGGACGTCAGTGTCAACTCTTCTTCGGTTTGCCTTTCCTTCCGGCACGGGTTCGGAGAAATCAATTTTATCGTGTTTGAACTGATGTCGGAGCAAATGGATATATTCGATGCTGTAGCCGAATCGATCGGCGATGATTTTAGCCGGCAATCGTTCGAGGAATGAGGCTCTCAAGGCCTCGTAGCGACGTTGCCAATCGAATTTTGGATGGAGGAAAAATTTTTCATCAGTCATGCCAAATCTTATATCATATGGCGTTAAAATATTCAAGTAATAATTTATTAAAACAGAGCGAGCATATACTGACAAAAGAGTGCTGTGGAAGCCATTAATCACAAAATATACTGTTTTTATTCAATATTATTTCATATAATGAAATTATTCCTCACTTTAAAAAACAAATTCAAATTGGTTTTAGTGTCAAATATGTTGTAATTTTAATCGTCATTAAATATAAGATTTTTGGCCTGATATGAACCGGAAAAAAGTTTTAACAATCTAATATAAAAGAATTTTTAAAAACCAAGGCGTGATGATATCTTATAGATGAGTTACGGCTTTATTTGACGCGAAAATCGGTGTTTGATACAATTTGAGAATAGAATTTATCTGTTTTCCATACATCAAAACGATTCCCAAGATTGGGATAATTTTCCGAGATATAATCATCACAGGGTTTCCTGGATTTGGTTTGGGTTAAAGTATTATTATCGTAGCAAAATATCAGAAGCGGATGAATTTTAGCCTTGTTTTTCTCAACAACCAATTGATTTAGCAGCATAAATTCGCTAAATAATATTTT
>CAYTGW010000401.1:0-1592 GCA_964437395.1 uncultured Desulfocicer sp. | reverse complement strand
CGATTCGCGAAGGTGGTAGGACAGTTGGTGCCGGCGTTGTCAGTGAAATAATCGAATAGAGTGGAAGATTGGTATTATGATGATGAATACAAAAATCAGAATTAGGTTGAAGGCCTACGATTATAAACTTCTTGATCAATCAGCAATTGATATTGTGGATACTGCCAAGAAGACCGGTGCAAAAGTACTTGGACCGATTCCACTCCCTACGAGGAAAAACAAATACTGTGTTTTGCGATCGCCTCATGTGGATAAAAAATCTCGGGAACAGTTTGAGATTAGGACTCATAAGCGGTTGTTGGATATTCTTGAGCCAACTCAACAAACAGTTGATGCCTTAATGAAGTTGGATCTCTCACCAGGTGTTGATGTTGAGATTAAACTGTAGCCAGGGGGGATTGGGATTCGCCATGTGTAAAGGGATGATAGGTAGAAAAGTTGGGATGACCGGATTATTTGGTCCGGCTGGTGAATATGTGCCTGTCACGGTAGTATTGGTGGGGCCATGTGTGGTCACGCAGATTAAAACCGAGGCAAATGATGGTTATAATGCATTGCAGATAGGGTTCGGCAATAAAAAAGAGAAAAGAGTTACCAAGCCGCTTGCCGGGCATTACCGCAAGGCGGGCAGTCAAATGTTCGAATATTTACGAGAGGTCGCAGTAGACAGTCCGGAAGAATATAAGGTTGGCCAGGAGATAAAAGTTGATATGTTCAAGGTCGGAGAACGTGTCAATATTACAGGTAAAACCAAAGGTCGGGGCTTTACAGGTGTTGTAAAGCGTCATGGGTTCCACGGCGGAAAAAAGACTCACGGCAGTCATAGTCATCGTGTCCCTGGATCTATCGGTTCCAGTGCATGGCCATCCAGAGTTATCAAGGGAAAAAAAATGCCCGGAAGATACGGTTATGAAACAATGACTGTTCGAAATATTGAAGTGGTTGATTTGCGACCTGAAGAAAATTTATTGCTTTTAAAGGGAACGATTCCCGGCGCAAAAACAGGGCTGTTAAAAATCAACAAGAAAAAATTTTAATTCTTCACTGAATTATTACGAGGAATAATATGGCTGTCATCGATGTTCAAAATATAAATGGAGAAAAAGTTTCGGAAGTGGATCTGCCCGATAGCATTTTTAATGTGTCTGTCAAATCCGATCTTCTTCATGAAGTTGTAAAAATGCAGCTTGCCCGTAAACGTTCAGGTACGGCATGTGTTAAAAATAGATCCGATGTCGCTGGTAGTACGAGAAAACTATTCAGACAAAAGGGTACAGGAAGGGCTAGACGAGGAGATATTAAATCCCCTCTTTTACGGAGTGGAGGTGTTGTTTTTGGCCCTCATCCTAGGAGTTACGCCTATTCAATGCCCAAGAAGAAAAAAAGACTGGCTCTCAAAATGGCGCTAAGCAGCAAGCGCATTAATAATAATTTATTGGTTGTTGACAAGATTGAACTTTCGGAACCAAGAACCAAAAAAGTAGTTGAAATTACAAATGCCCTGAAAGTTAATAACGCTCTTATCCTTACGGATTGCGAAAATACAAATTTAGAGTTAGCAGCACGCAACATACCGGGAGTCAAGGTGATGA
>CAYTGW010000400.1:557-1607 GCA_964437395.1 uncultured Desulfocicer sp. | reverse complement strand
TCATTGCGCATGCCCTATTATATAATATTAACCTAATCAATGCAACAATCTATATCTTTCTCTTTTCTCACAGAGCATCAATTGTTCAGGCTTCGGTTCAACGCCATGATTATGCTTTTGTATATATGCCGGATAATTAAAAACTAAGGCTTCTACAATTGCCCGTCTGTTTTCGATTTTCCCGCCTGAATGGTAAAAATGATCACGCGTAACTATATTAAAGTGATGCCAGTATTTTTGCACCATTTCGTTGTTCCGATAATCATTATGGTGCCAAGTTGATAGAATGAATTTAGCTTTAGTAGTGGAAAGCATCTCGAATAGGCGGTGCTCGTCATCGTCGGTCCAACCGCTATAGTAATCCACGTAGCGGCCCATGTAGGGTGGGTCACAGTAAATAATGTCATTTTCGGTTGCAAGGGAAATTATTTCTTCAAAAGGTTTGTTGAGAAACTGCCACTCTGGTTGAATAAGGCAGGAGACATCACGAATCTGGTTGACGATTTTCGTGACGTAGGATTTACTGAAACGCTCTGGTTTTTTACAAAAAGGTATATTCCATTCTCCTTTCCTATTAAAACGCATCATGCCATTGAAACCAGCCCTTGAGAGGAAGAGAAAATCGAGGGGGTCATGTTCGCGATTAAAACGGTCTTTAATGAAGGTGAAGTGATCGTATCCGCTGTTGCCAGCTTTGCGCAATGCTTCGCCTTCTCTTTCCATGTACTCACGAACGCTTGATGGTGTTATTCTTCTTTCCTGAACATCTTGATAAAATCGGATAATATGTGGATTTGTATCGCTAAGTATTGCTTTCCTGAAACCGGAATTAATAGCTACAACGCCGGTTCCAATGAATGGCTCGATCCAGCGACCAGATACGTCCGGTACAAGAGCTTGAATCCAAGGCACCAACTTGGTTTTAATTCCCTGGCTTTTTATAGGCGGAATAATTACTCTCATCAGCTTTTCTTTTTAGTAACCACAGGGACGATTAACTTCTTGTTACCACCTTTGAAATCTATGAAGTCTTCGATGCGCCTAACTGTG
>CAYTGW010000400.1:0-547 GCA_964437395.1 uncultured Desulfocicer sp. | reverse complement strand
TAACTGTGACAGCCTTTCCGTCCTTTTTCATGGTGGATAGCCCATGGTTCATCCAGTATTCATCAAACCAATCTTCCCCCAATTTTGCAAAAACCCCGTTACCTTTTAGAATATCTTCGATAAAGGTAATTGAGCCGATGTTTGCAGTGTTGCCGGAACCTTGACGGTCGCTTGCAAGCTGCCATTTTTCACAAACAAAAAATTGAAAATCTTTAATCACTGAAGCAATAGAACGAAGACTCTCGACTTTTGTTATCTTTCTATGACCGATTCGCTTTGTCTTCTTATCATCATCGAGCTCCTCGACGTTTATGATTTCGGTCTCGTCCACGTCTTTGCCGTCTGCGCGTGAATAGATAATTCCAAGACAAAAATGGCCTGAGTATTCGCCATAAGGAAACTGTATATTTTTTGTTGAAGTACGCTCCTTGAAGTAAGCGCCGTGACTGCCTAAAGTAAAGCCGTTGACGTGTCCGGGGAAGGCGGGGTCTCTATAGGTAGTCTTGAGATCTACAGCAAATTTGATGCGGGGGTCTTCTTTGCTTAC
>CAYTGW010000399.1:365-1611 GCA_964437395.1 uncultured Desulfocicer sp. | reverse complement strand
AGTATATCCGCGGTTGGCCAGAAATTGTACAATGGGATCATATTTCCAGTAGTCGCGTGACCAGGGGCCGCCGTGAACCAGCAGCACCATCGGCAGTTTTTGGCGATGACTGGCTACTGGAAAGGTTACATAACCCTTTAATAACAACCCATCTCTGCTGGGAATGGAAATCGGAGTAACCCTGGAAAACTGCTTGGCTTTATCCAGTCTTCGGTTGCTTCCGAGAAATATTTTTTCACGTGTGTCCTGGCGATAGAGATAGAAATCAGCTCCCTGGTCATCAAATTCGGAGATCGTCCAGATTGTTTCAGTATCGTCCATGCTCAAGATTCTGATCCCGGCAGGGTGGTCAGGTTTCAGACTGTCAAGGTGTTGGGCGATTTCGGGATCCAACGGGTACGTGTGCGGATAATCCGGCCAGGCAATTGCTGCCTTGGGTTTCTTGCTTGTGGGTCCGATGAAAACGGATGACAGGTCGACTTCGTTGTCCTCCATGACCAATCGCTCCTGGTAATTGCATAGATCGAACAGTACCAGCCCGAGGCGGTCTCGCTTTCGATCCGACACCATCCAAAGGCCTTTTGAATCCTCTGTGAATGATAAAAAACGCACCTGCTCATGGTTGTTCCAGGTAAGCGCTTTTTTCCATCCCTGTGTTGCCGGATCATAAATATCCAACTGATTTTTATATTCATCCACGGTTCTAAGGCGTGCTTTTAAGGCCCCAGTTTCGTCGATAATCCATTGCAGGACATTTTTTTCACTCTCAGCGATTACTTTGTCATCTCCTGTTTTGAAATCCACCTCATATAGGTCATAGCAATGTTGACAGCGTTTGTTCTGACTCAGTAGGATCTTTTGAGAATCCCCACCAACGATCTGATACAGAGATGCGCGTGTTTTTGCATTCGGTGTCAGATTAACCGCCGGTTCGAGCGGATTCTCTGTATCTGCTATATACAGGTGGCCCCAGCCTTTGCCCTCTGTATCAAGAGCGTAAATAATGTGGCGGCTGTCCTTGGCCCATGTATACCGGTCGGTATGGCACCAGCACCCTGTATCAATCAGTGTTTCTGATGCTTCACCGATTGTTTTCGTACGCAGTTTCAAATATCCCTTATGATTTTCAATCCAGGCAAGTTTTTTTCCATTCGGCGATACGCGATACTCTTCTTTCGTGTTTTTATATTCAAAAAAATCTGAAATAGGTATCAGTGGAGGCAGGTTGAATCGCTGTCGTGATGGA
>CAYTGW010000399.1:0-355 GCA_964437395.1 uncultured Desulfocicer sp. | reverse complement strand
GTGATAATTCGCACATCCGCACAACAATAAACAAGCGGCTTCCAGCAATGATCGCAACGTTTTCAAAATAAAATTTTCCTCGGCGCGCAAATTTAAGAACCCTATTCATTTCACTGATAAAAAACAATTTTAACATTCTTGAGGGTTTACCATAGAAACAAGCGTTTTTCAAACCTGTTTGTCATTTATGATTGAAGGCGGGGATGGATAGGTTATAGATAAAGATGAGTTTTCCAGACCGGATATTTTACATATCTGCCAGATTAAAATCGATGAACAAAGGGCTTTGCCATTCCTGGCATCCATTCCGATAAAATTTCAGCTAATTTCTCCCATAGAACCGCGGTCTTTCAAA
>CAYTGW010000398.1:0-1623 GCA_964437395.1 uncultured Desulfocicer sp. | reverse complement strand
TGCAGACTCCGATCTGGAAAAAGTGATTAAAACAACTGTTTTTTTAAAAGATATCAATGATTTTTCAACATTTAACGAAATATATGCTGAATATTTTCCTGGTATCCTGCCGGCACGCAGTGCTTTTCAGGTAGCCGCGCTTCCATTGAATGCAATGGTTGAGATTGAAATGATTGCTCATCAATAAAACTTTGTAAAACCCGGTCAATGGCGAATCAGAAACAAAAACTTTTTTTGAATATTCCATTTCAACCAGCTTGCCTTCAGGGTGACAGGCTAATCAGAATTATATCGTTCCTTTTGGATGTGTCAATCTTTTCCGTGAAAATGGTCGAAAGTAAGATAAAAATCAGACCCTGATCATCATCTTAAAAATTTAGATTGCCGCATGACTTGTAAAATGGTACGGAACATGCTTATTATTTTGAGTCTTGTATTGAAATGTTGCAAAATAAATCGTCAGTTCGATATCACGAAACAGGAGCATCAATGGAAGTTCAAATCAAAAAAATATTTGGGCTTGATCTTGGAACCGCTTACTCGTCAATTGCTTATGTTGATGAAAATGGAAAACCACATATTATTCCCAATTCAGATAACCAGAGAGTTACGCCCTCTGTCATTTTTTTTGATCAGGGTGAAATTATCGTGGGGGATGTTGCAAAAGAAAATGCAAAACTCTATCCGGATGATGTGATCAGCTTTGTAAAACGTGCGATGGGAGAACCGGATTTTCTTTTTGAACATGATGGAAGCACCTATCGACCGGAGGAGATCTCCAGCTATATTATCAAAAAAGTGGTGCAGGATGCAGAACAAACCCTTGGTGAAAGAATTACGGATATTGTGGTCACCTGCCCCGCCTATTTCGGCATCAACGAAAGAGAAGCAACTCAGCGAGCCGGAGAAATTGCCGGATATAAAGTCCGGCAGATCATCAATGAACCAACCGCTGCAGCAATTGCATATGGCTCTATTCAGACGGATGAAAGACGCGTTGTCCTTGTCTACGATCTGGGGGGCGGCACCTTTGATGTCACCTTGATTGATATTACACCGGAGTCGATTGAGGTTGTGTGTACCGGAGGCGATCATAATCTTGGCGGTAAAGACTGGGATGACTGTATCGTAAACAACATGGCACAGGAATTCCAAAAGGCCACCAATACGGATAAGGATATTCTGGAAGACCCTGATACCTGTCAAGACCTCCTGTTAACAGCGGAAAAAGCAAAAAAGATCCTGGGACAGCGGAAAAAAACCCCCATTGTGATCACTCATGGCGGTGAACGTGTCAAGGTTGAACTCTCACGGGAAAAATTTGAACAGCTCACAGAAGCGCTGCTTGAACGTACAATCACATTCACCCAGGAGATGCTGCAAAAAGCCGGAGAAAAAGGATATGACAACTTTGATGAAATCATACTGGTTGGCGGCGCGACCAGAATGCCGCAAGTCGCCAGTCGAATCAAAGAGGTCTTCTCGGTGGAGCCGAAAATCTTTGACCCGGATGAAGCCGTGGCAAAAGGTGCTGCCATCTATGGATCAAAACTGGCCATCAACGATGCGCTGGTGAAACGAATTGCAGAAAAAACCGGCAATGCCATTGAACCAAATGCCAGC
>CAYTGW010000397.1:0-1635 GCA_964437395.1 uncultured Desulfocicer sp. | reverse complement strand
ACGAGCTTTTTTATTGAAGACGGAATCTTGTTTTAAATACCTCTTCGCGGTTCCATATTTCCTTTTCATGATCAATACCATATACCCAGAATGCTTTTTCAAGTGAAGGGATATATCCCGGACAAGCCGGATGATTGATGCTCAAAAGCCATGGCAAGAGGTACAGGATATCCTCACTGTCTTTGGGAGCAATCTCTCTGAAAATCTGTTTACGAAAAATATTATATACCTTGTATATGCGTCGATTTCGTAATAATGCCGATTGAATCGTGTTAGTCATTCTTTTTCTTTCTTGAATTTTTTTTCAAGCCACGTAAAATAGTATTATTCTTCCAACAGGATGATTAACGAGTGTCCATCCATCCAATTGATGGGTGCTGCCAGATGTGAGTGCTTTTTGACGGTAATTCAAACAGGCTCGTATTGATCACGTTCCATGACAACCTATTTTACAATAGAATGCTATAAGTGTAAACACTACTACATCACCTGGGATAAAAAATTTCCATATGGATGCCGCAGCATGGGATTTAAAAGCAAAATACTGCCTTCCATAATGGTTTTTAAAAATTCCGGGATTCAATGTCAGCTTTTTCAACAAAAAGAAAGTAACAAAAAATAATCAGGAATACCATGTCATTGAAAATTAACGAACTTTTTTTCAGTATTCAAGGAGAATCTCTGTATTCTGGAATCCCCTGCATATTTATCCGGCTGGCCGGCTGCAATCTGAGATGCACCTATTGTGATACAGCGTATGCTTGGGATGATGGGACATATATGGCTATCAAAGAGATTGTTGACCGTATCAAAAAGTTTAATTGCAGGCTTGTAGAAATCACTGGCGGAGAACCTCTAATTCAGGATGAAACCCCTTCTCTGATTGATACCCTTATCGATTCCGGATATACAGTTCTTCTGGAGACAAACGGCAGTATTGATATCCGGAAAGTTTCATCTGAGTGTATCAAAATCATGGATATCAAATGCCCTTCCAGCAATGAATCAGAGAAAAACCGTTTGAAAAATATCCGTTTTCTCGGCCAAAAGGATCAGATTAAATTTGTCATCGGATGTCGGGAAGATTACCTTTTTGCAAGAAATATTTTTCAAGGATATTGCATGAATATCACAAATGGCAATGTTCTCTTTTCTGTCAATACAACCACACTGGAACCATATGAGCTTGCGGAATGGATTCTTACAGACTGCCTGAATGTCAGGCTCCATATTCAGCTACACAAAATTATCTGGCCGAAAATCGAAAGGGGTGTTTAAGTATGATCCGGAAACAAAAGGCGGTCGTTCTTTCCAGTGGAGGCCTGGATTCAACAACGGTCATGGCCATCGCAGCAAAAGAAGGATATGAAATTTTCAGTTTGAGCTTTCATTATGGACAGCGTCAATCTTTTGAACTTATTGCAGCAAAAAAAGTTGCAATCGCGTTCAATGCTGTGAAACACCTTGTCCTTGAAATTGATCTTGCAACAATCGGAGGATCTGCGCTGACCGATACGATCGCTGTTCCAAAAAACAGGGAGAAGAAACAAATGGATTCCGGAATTCCAATAACCTATGTCCCGGCCCGGAATACAATTTTTCTTTCCTATGCACTTGCATGGGCTGAAGTTATAG
>CAYTGW010000396.1:0-1656 GCA_964437395.1 uncultured Desulfocicer sp. | reverse complement strand
TTCTGGGCACCGACTTTCGCCGGTGTGACGCTTTTTAATAGTTTTGAAATTGGCTAAAGTAATTTTTATCTGAAAAAAATCAGTAAGATTCCGGTTAAACCATGCCTTCCGGTCCTTTTCTTGCTTTTTCTACAATCAGGTAACATCCAACTGCTCCCAAAAGCCCATATATCAGAAAAAAACCGATCAGGGTTGTCAGGACTTGCGCCCCTGCAATGGGCGATGCAGCATCACTGGTTTTCATCAGGCCATACACAATCCAGGGCTGACGGCCAACCTCGGCAAGAACCCATCCCGCTTCAATGGCAATATAGGGCAATGGAATCGACCAGAGCATGACTTTCAGATATAACGGGCTTTCCACCAGGCGATTTCGTTTGAACCACCCCACAATCGTGATCAGGATAAAAAAGGCCCCCAGAAACACCATGATTCTGAAGGAAAGAAAGGTAAGCAGAACCGGCGGTCTTTCGTCTTTCGGAAAATCCCTGAGTCCTCTGACCTCTGCATTAAAATCATGATATCCCATAAAACTCAATATTCCTGGGATGGAACCGATTTCAATGATGTTTCTCTCATTCTCTTCATCCGGCAATGCAATCAAATGAAGTGGCGCTCTCCGGGTTGTTTCCCAGTGAGACTCCATGGCCGCGAGCTTGGCCGGCTGAACCTCTGAGACATGAACCCCGTGAATATCCCCTTCAACCGCTACAAAAATCGAAAAGAAAATTCCAAGGACAAGTCCGATGCGAAAGGACCTTGTAAAAAAATCGATATGCTGCTTCTTGAGCAGATGATATGCACTGACTCCCATGACAAAAAAAGCACTCAGCAGGATACTGGCACTTACGGTATGGAAAAATTCAAGGATAGCAAATTTATTGGTCACTACCGCTATGAAATCCGTCAATTCCGCCCGGCCATTCCGTATGGTATATCCGACCGGATGCTGCATCCATCCATTGGCAATCAGAATCCAGATCGCAGAAAGATTTCCGGCTGCAGCCACCAGCCACATGACGATTGCATGGGCTTTTTTGGAAATTTTCTTCCAGCCGAAAATCCATACGCCGATGCGAGTGGATTCAAGAAAAAATGCGACGGAAGCTTCGATAGCCAGCAAAGAACCAAAAATATCACCGACAAAAGCGGAATATCGGGACCAGTTGGTACCGAACTGAAATTCCAGCGTAATTCCGGTGACTACCCCTAATGCAAAATTTATTAAAAATATTTTGCCCCAGAACTTTGTCATTTTCAGATAGGTCTCATCACCGGTTGTTACATATTTTGTTTCCATATAGGCAACGATGATTGACAGCCCTAATGTCAGGGGTACAAAAAGGAAGTGAAACATTGTTGCAACGGCAAATTGCAGCCTTGACAGGAACACAACATCCATATTGATCTCCTTCTCAAAACAATTTTAAAAGCTCATTCAGGTTACTATCCGATCAGGAGCCATGGAAGATCTTTTCAGACCCGGCCATCGATTCTGCATTGGCCTGGATCGATTTCCCTGCCACAGCCGCTGCATTTTTTCAGACGGTCAAGCTCGTCGGAAAACACTTCAACTTTTGTACCGCATTCAGGACATTTACAAACAACTGTTTTCAAATTCTTATTCTGCTCGAATCCCGGACAATGTGTTTTATC
>CAYTGW010000395.1:0-1674 GCA_964437395.1 uncultured Desulfocicer sp. | reverse complement strand
TTCGCCCGAATCCGGTCGCAATCTCATCCAGTATCAGCAGGATATTGTATTCATCACAGAGCGCCCTCACTTTTTTCAGATACTCCGGAGAATAAAACCGCATCCCTCCGGCTCCCTGGACAATTGGTTCCAGGATAACGGCGGCTGTTGTTTCATGATGGGTATGCACAAGTCTTTCAAAACTCTTAATATCCGATTCATCCCATGGTTCGCCGAACCTGGATTCCGGAGCATCGGCAAAAAACTGTTCACTCAGTACACCTTTGAACATCCCATGCATCCCGCTGACTGGATCACATACGGACATGGCCATGAAGGTGTCTCCATGATATCCGGATCGGATCGTCAGCAGTTTCTTTTTCTGAGGAAACCCTGTGGAAAACCAGTACTGAATCGCCATTTTGATAGCTACTTCCACAGATACCGAACCGGAATCACACAAAAAAACCTTCTGTAAACCGGACGGTGTCAATTCGATGAGAAGCTTGGCCAGGTCAATTGCCGGTCTGTGGGTGATTCCTCCGAACATGACATGAGACATGTTTTTCATCTGCTTCTCTATAGCTGCGTTCAGAACCGGATGATTGTATCCATGAATCGCCGCCCACCAGGAGGACATTCCGTCAATCAACTCTTTTCCATTTTCCATTATAAGCCGGACACCTCTTGCCGATGCAATGGGATAAACCGGAAGAGGGTTGGTCATGGATGTGTAGGGGTGCCAGATATGTTTTCTGTCAAATGATAGTAAATCATTGATATTGGAGTTATCCATTTTTGTTCTCGTGGTTGACGGTTAATAAAATTGAAACAAGTTATCCAGTACAGGAATGTAATCTCTGCCTGGATTTGAAAAATCCCGGATATGCCCGATCACACCCGCAACGGTTATACCGGAAAACTGTTTTACTGCCTCCATATTTTCTTCAAGAAGATCTCTTGAAATCTGAATTTCCCCTGGATCCATAAACACAACGCCCGCCACCTCAAGTCCCCTTTTTTGGATCGCTTCGATGGACAAAAGCGTATGATTAATGGTTCCCAATGAACCTCTTGCAGCCAGAATAACCTTCAACCCCAGACTTCTTACAGCATCAATAACCAGAAGCTTATCGGTCAACGGAACCAGCACACCCCCGGCTCCTTCCACAAAAATCGGATTGAAAAGAACTTTTTTCTCCTCCATGATCCGGATGATCGGGTCAAGCGAAACCTGTTTGCCCATGTCGCGACCGGCAAACCATGGTGCTTTTGGATTGTTGAAGCAGAACACCACGGATTCGGATGGATTCTTCCCTCTGAGCTGCCGGATATTGGAGTAGATGAACCGGGCATCGCTGTCTGTGTCAAAGGGATCGGCACAACCGGTCTGGAATGGTTTCAGATAAAAAGGGGAATATTTTTTTTCATAAAAATAGTGCATCAGCAACAGGGAGAGGACACTCTTTCCAACCCCGGTGTCTGTACCGGCAATAAAAAAATGATCCATCAACATCCCTCCATCTCTTTTACCAGCGTATCGACAAAGTATGCCACATCCTTTTGGGTATGCATCGCGGTCAGGCTGATCCGAATAATGGCTTTTCCCATGGGCACAGTTGGATATATTAAAAAAAAAAAAAAAATATTTTGATCTAATAGCTTCCGGGAAAGAGCAATTGCTTGATTTTCATC
>CAYTGW010000394.1:0-1680 GCA_964437395.1 uncultured Desulfocicer sp. | reverse complement strand
TGTTCTCTCCACCAAATGCAGGCGGGAAAGGTTTGGGAGACAGGAGCTACGCTATCATATCCGAAAAATACCTGAATTTTAGCTCACGTGTTGGTTATCATTACAGTGTTCTGGATTCTTACTGCGGCGATGTCGTCAACAACAACTACATTACCTTCCAATTTAAAGGAGGTGCTGCAGACCCTGTCAGAACGAACAGACGGGCCCGGGCCATTGCCGCCATTCTGGAATCCATGGGCTTTTCGGTAGAGATAACTGGTGACCGGGTCGCGGCCCAGTGTCAAAAATATGAGGCGGACGCCATCAAAGAAAAACTGGACCAAATCGGACGCCTGCTCCAATTCACCAACCAGATGGACATGCTCATGCAAAATGAGCAAAGTATTGACTCACTAGCAAAAAGCTTTTTAAAAGGCAATTACAACCTTTCTTCTGATGTATAGCGATTATATAGACCGCGTCCTCCATCAAGCCAGAGGAGAGTCGTTGCATTTGAACAATTTCATCAAAATTACATATAAGGAGCAGTACAGCCATTGATGAATAATAATTATCACATTACTTTAAGAAATAGATTGTTGTCCAGCATGCTTATCGTACCTGCGATACCGTTTATTGCATTACTTATAATCGGCTATTACTATTTCGTTAATTCCTTGCAGTCAACGACGGTGGCAAAAATGAATCGAGTAGTCGAAGACCACCGACAGATGATCGAATCATTTTTGCAAGAAAGACTAAGTGACCTTCGATTTTTAGTAGAATCATATAACTATACAGACATTATAAAGGAAGAAGTATTAGCCTCTCTTTTTACTAATCTTTTGAAGAAATCACCTGCATTCACCGATATAGGTGTATTTAACGAAGCTGGATTGCACGTAGCCTACAAAGGTCCGTATAAGTTGCAAGGAATAAATTACAGGGAGACTCCATGGTTTAAACGAGTCATGGAGGACGGTTTTTATATAAGTGATGTTTTTCTGGGTTATCGAAAGGTGCCGCATTTCATTATTGCCGTGGCGAAAAAGAACAAAGAGAACATCTGCATCGTTCGATCCACCATCGATTCTTCTCTTTTCAGTGATGTTGTGGAGAAAATTCAAATCGGAAACACCGGTGAAGCATATATCTTAAATAAGGAAGGCAGATTTCAAACGATAAGGCGATCGGGCGGAGAATTAATGGACAAAGATTCCGACCTAAGCGATCTACTGGCAATCCACAGTGGTGTAAAAATCTTTGAAAAGAATTCGGGAGGGGCGGAATATTTGTATGCCACTACCTGGTTAAATAAAGATCACTGGCTCCTTGTCGCCAGGACAAAAAAAGCGGAAGCTTTTAAAAACCTTCATAGACTTACCTACCTGGTTATCCTGGTAATTCTGTTTGGCGGTACAATGATCACTTCGATGGCTTTTTACGTCACCAGGCGAATCATAAGACGAATGGAGAGGATGGACGAAGAGAAGAACGAGTTGGGGCAACAGCTTATAAGGGCAGGTCGTTTAGCCGAGATTGGTGAAATGTCTTCCGGTTTTGCTCACGAAATCAATAGCCCGCTTCAGAATATCATGGTGTCAGAGACATTGATTGACACTATTTTGAGCGATATGCGAGAACAAGGAGAACTAAAAGAATCTGAAGATTTGGCGCAAGTACAACGTCTACTCGCTCAAA
>CAYTGW010000393.1:0-1691 GCA_964437395.1 uncultured Desulfocicer sp. | reverse complement strand
TTCCCTGCGCTTGCCATTGCTGCCATCAGCGGATTATCAAAACCAAATCCGATTGCATAAACCTCATGCGGATAAGTGGATTCATTTTTGAGCCAATGAGCCAGATCATCACAATGATTATTCTCCGGCCAGACATCTCCATCGCCATATGCATCACATTTTCCATATCCCTCCGCACAGAACCCGAAACCAGGAGATGGAAAATTCTTTGCTTTTGAATCTTTGATTTTACTCCATTCCTCATCATCTGTCGGAAACCCTCCGGAAATGATGAGAAAAAAATTCTGCCCGCAAACCAGATCGGAATGATCTGTCTGAAATTGCATCATATTATTGTTGTAAGCATCTTGAACCGCTTCCCCGATTGGACGTGCGTCATTGACAGTAATTCCCTGAACCTGATCCATCAATTCATTGGTATCAGTACCCAGTGGTGCAATCACTTTTCCACCATTTTTACCATTCAGAACGGTTATCCCCCAGTGAATCGTATCCCTTGTTTGCCATATTAAATTCCGAAGTACTTTTTGAACAACTTCCATCCGGGAATAAATTCTGAGACCATCCTGGCCTTCTTTTTCCATATCCAATCTGCAATTTCCTTCTTCTGTAAGAGGACACCAGATAAACCTCCAGGCCTTATCGGTTTGATGGGGGAAATACCCTTTGGTTGAAAAATCCTGGTAGGAGGAAGTCACTCTGAAGTCTTCCACCAGTTTTATAAAATTGAGCCAGTTGCCGGTTGCAAAGAAGTAAACCTGTTTTCCTCCAAAGTCGGCTTCAGTACTCTCATTGCTATCAAAAGTAAACCCTGTTTCTTTATCCTGTGTTTCAAAAACCCCGGAAAAATAATACCCGAATGTTTTGAGTTTTTGCAGAAACCCTATACTTTTCCGCACACCTGTTCCAGTGTCTGCCATATCCTCATCCAGATTGATATCCTGGCCATTGGGAAGGGTTACCTCTTTTATTTCCGCTGGTACATCAGCAGACCTGCCATCAATATCCTTTGCAATTCCGGAAGGAAAAAGAATATGATTGTTTCCATCCACATCAATAGAAGACTTGTCATCCAGCTTCCATAACCTGTTTTTTCCACTTATTACCGGTATCACGGGGTTTATGAGTAAAGAACAACGACGAATCACGGCAGGATCAATTTCATCTCCCGAATTTTCCATGACATCCGATATCATGAACATCTGTGTCATCCTGTTATCTGTATCAATGCTTTGAACCGTTTCACAGGAAAGCCATGTACTGACCAGATAAATCCCGTTTGGATCCAGTTTATCGTAATCATTACCCGAACCATCCTGATCCCACCAGGAACGGCTGTTCCGGCAATCCTCCTCATCCTCGGCCATTCCCTGCCCAATCAGGGATACCATCAATGCTCGGTAGTCTATTTTCTGTTCATAAACCGGCCAGGTCATACTGCTATGATTATCGATTACGACCATTACATTTTTGGGACCCCCCTTCCGGTACATATCAATATCTTCGGATCGAAGATCTGTTCCGCTGACAGCGATCATGCCTGCAATGACAAAAATAGATAGTATCGTTTTATTGGATAGAGAAAGTACCATCGTGTTCACGTCCCATTGTTCCAGATTGGTTGATTATAAGAGCTAATTTCAAAAGTCTGTTGTTGTAGTTCCGGCGAAAACTAGAATCCAGTATTTTCG
>CAYTGW010000392.1:0-1714 GCA_964437395.1 uncultured Desulfocicer sp. | reverse complement strand
TGTGCCTGCCCTTTATGTGACCATATATAGTGTCAACATGAAAGCAAATCGGAATAAGAACATAATCGATAGCTTAATTTTATTATTGGTTACCAAACCAATTTTTGGGTTTGGAAAAAAATAATCTGAATTGCATGCAGTAGTAGTTTTTTGTGTGTAGAAGTGGTTTTTTGTTTGTGGGAGCGGCATCTTGCCGCGAAATAGGATTGTTCAAAGAACAAATGTCACGGCAAGATGCCGCTCCCACGGGAACTCTGAACAACGCCTCCCGTGTATGTCAGAAATACCTGGAAACATGCAGACTGACCCCCATCGCATTATATGCCGGATTATCCCTGGTTGCACCCTGTCCATTTGAAACATGCATGAATCTGAAACCAAAGATCAGTGCATTTTTATCTTCAAGCGTGTATTGAATCGACGGGCCGATGCGCCATACAAAATTGTATAGATCTCCTCCTGCCGGAAACTCCTTATTATGAAAAATGAATCCGCCATTTGCATCCATGGAAAATGTCAGATTGTCCAGTGAAACAGGCGCCCATCGAAAGTGAAGCAGGGGACCGATCCCGAAAGCTGACTCTGAATACGCTGTCTCCCGGCCATCCAGATCATTCCGGATACTGTTCCCCCAGGCGTAGTTGAAGGTCAAACCGCTGTAGATAGAGACGAGAAGGTCGTTGTAATAACCATATCTCCAAAGGATATTGAGAGCAGTCGTCTGAATCTTCCGGTCCCGGCTTGTGGGCCAGAGATGTTCCACTCCTAGTTCAAACGGTACCTTGGCTTCCGGAAGTTGTTTTTCCGATTTTTCAATATCTGCATAAGCAGGGGAGAGCACCGTAAGGCAGAGAAACAGAATTATCTGAAATGGAATCATTATTTTGAATATCCGGATCATGATGGCTTACTTTATGATTGAAAGTCTTCAATGTGTACGTAAAGCTCTGCTGTTTCCGTTATCCGGAAATCCAGATCATATTGTCTGGATACCCCCTTATAGACCACGATCACCTCAGCATCATACCACAGGGCATAGACATACAGGACTCCCTGGCTATTGGCGTCAATCCACTTTGATTGTTCTTGAAATCCCGAAGAGGTTTCTTCAGTATACCGGACTTCAATGGACTGGTCGGTTTCATTATAGACAATCAACCTGCCGTTGGATGTGCTGCGATTGCTGTCTGCATTGCATCCTGCCAGCAGAATCAACATGATGGAAATTCGCAACAGGGTCAATTTTTTTTTCATTGCTTTCTCCTGATTTCCATAGAATGCAGTTCATACCTACCGGACAACAGGTTTTTCTGCATCGCAGCTTACTGCCTCATCCCGAGAAAATGCAGCGATTAAGAGCAAGTAATCTCAAAACGTTTTTTCAATCTGTGTAACATCGGTTGATATGTCTGGATAAATAATATATAACGCATTTATTTTAATCAAGAAGTATAAAATATCATGAGATGTTTTCTGTTTTTTCCTCTGCTGGAATTCAGATCCGTTGTTTTGATCAAAAACCATATTTTTCATATTGACAAGGATACAAGCCTGGTCTATAAAGCAGGTTCGTTTGGGCTGGAATGAAACGATATTGAATCCATAACCGGTTCATCCTCCAGATAAAACGAACTTCCGGGTGACTGGAAAAACATCTATTCCCCAGTAGCTCAGTCGGCAGAGCAAGTGGCTGTTAACCACTGGGTCCGCGGTT
>CAYTGW010000391.1:0-1732 GCA_964437395.1 uncultured Desulfocicer sp. | reverse complement strand
CTCATTATTAATACTATGCCACGATAATACTTCATTTTGAAAATCCCCAAGGTTGGTGCCTTTTACTCAAGTTTCGCACTTCTGAATAGGGAAAAAAATACTTAAATACTACTACAATCACTACTATTTAGTAGAAAAGGACTCCGATTTGTGATATATGTAATTTGCCGAATTAACATAATATCCATCAAAAAGGAGTCCTTGGTCCATGAATACCACAAATGTAAAAAAGTTCAAAGGAGAAATCGAAAATTACCTGTGCAACCATAAACATCTTTTCGAATCCAAAATTGATGGTGTCTTTAGATCCTTGAAATTCAGGACATGGTTAAGCCGCAGTGGCGTCGTTAAAAAAGATGGCTACAGCGCATCTCATGTTCTATTTATCCTGTTTATATTGCCGCTCATGCAAATCAAAACGATTCACAGCTTTTGTTCAAAGCATTGGATTCACTGGTCGGCAAGCAAAAAGGATACTCTTTACCGGTTTAAGAATAACCCCAAATATCGCTGGCGCTCTTTTTTCAAGAAAGCGACTCGCGAGATTTTGGACGATATTGAAATCAGCAAATTGCCTCCGAAAGAACGCGTATTCGTTATCGACGATACAAACCTTGCAAAATGCGGAAAGATGATTGAAAACGTCTCTTATATTTACGATCATAATGTTGGCCGGACCATACTGGGTTTTTGCATAGTGACCTTGGGTCTTTTTATGCCAACCGGCTTCTATCCACTGGATGTTGCATATTGCTTTGGTAAAAAACGAAATCCGAAAAGCCCCCTGGAGAAAGTGGGAGATCCCAGGAGCATTAGCGGTCGTATGAGTTATGAGGCGAAACATTTTACCAAATTGGAATTGGCCCTCCAGATGATTCAGAATGCCGTTCATTCCGGAATTGTACCTGGTTATGTTTTGTTTGACAGCTGGTACTCCTGGCCGGTTTTCATAAATAATATCCGAGCAATCGGCCGCTTTATCCATGTGGTTTGTCGGCTCAAAGACAATAACGTCTTATATGAACACCAAGGAAAGTTATACCGCCTTTCGGAGTTGTACCAAAGAGTTAAGGATTCGTTTAAGAAAGATCCCAAGACAGGGCTGATTATGGCCCGAATTAAAGTGAAAATGCCGGGTACCGAAGAGGATGCCATTATCCTTTTTTCCAAGGGGTATAAGGAGCCGGAAACCGAGCAAACCAAAGGGCGCAAAAGGGATAAAAAAGAGAAATGGGTTGCCTTTCTAAGCACAGATGTTGGCCTGCATTCATCTTCCATCATCGAAATCTATATAAAACGATGGCCTATTGAGGTTTGCTTTAAAGAATGTAAACAAATGCTTGCCCTTGGCAAAGAACAAAGCAACGATTTTAATGCTCAGGTATTTTCAACTATAGCCAGCCTCCTCCGCTACAATGTACTGATGTATCTAAACGAAAAAGAAAACCATTCAACCATGGGAGAACTGTTCGCTAGTTTGGTGGATGAATCCGCTATTATTACTTATGCAGACCGCCTGTGGGTATTTTTCACTGGGCTTTTTTATGTCAGCTTTTCAAAGATCTTTGATCTTTTCAACATCGAAGAAGATTTTTACGACTATTTCGATACCATAAGCGGTATACAGTCAATGTTTACATCGATTCAGGGGTGCGAAACTTGAGTATTTATTTTATCGAAACTCTTGGCTTTTTTCAGAAACTTATCGTCACATGTGCAAAAATAATCAACT
>CAYTGW010000390.1:954-1742 GCA_964437395.1 uncultured Desulfocicer sp. | reverse complement strand
CATAGTTCATGGTTATCTCCTATATGTAATAATTGTATCCAATCGTTTGTAAATGGGCCTTGTCCAGATGTCCGATGACAGTCGCTCTGTCTTCTTCGTCATTGACAAACAGAACCGAGCCCCGACTTAGCAAATTATACTTATTGCTTTTACTTTTATCCTTTTTATATGTGTAAGATCCGGACAATGTTTTGATGTTTCTGAAGTCCGATATCCCGGTGATGGCAAAAACACAAGAATCATAGATGGAAGGTTCAACAAAGGCATCGCTTAACAGGGTGATTTTCATTTTCTCGGTGACCCCACAAAACAGTGATTTAATGGATTGCTGACCGGATTTTTCAACCTTCATATAAAAGGAAGAGCTATCCGCTCCCATAAAAACGGTCCGATCGGACAGTTCCGTTTCAAGTTCCGCGAAAAACGCAAAGGAAAAACCGGGCTCCATAGTATAAAACAGGTGTTTGAAAAACTTGCTTTCATCATCCTCAGACCGATCCTTGTCTATTCCAATTTTGACCCTCTTTTTCAGAACCTTATCAAAGTCGATACATGCCTTTAAATCTGTGGACAAAAACGAGCCCGGCAGTCCCCTTTTTGCCTCATAGGTTTGAAAAAATGGAATGTGACGGATCTCCTGGTTTACAAAGGCACGACCCGGTACAGAGGACAGATTCAAACCATGATCCAAGGGAGTGGTTCTGTAAAACATATCACCGTTTCGAACAAAGACTGGAGAGATGCCTTTGATTATACCAAATTCCTGGCGGCCCTGATCAATGCTAAAG
>CAYTGW010000390.1:588-944 GCA_964437395.1 uncultured Desulfocicer sp. | reverse complement strand
GGTCATCTTTTTTTTGTCTTCAGGGGTATAGTCTTGAACCATCTCTTTATAAACTCCTTCCTGAACAAGCACTTCCTTTCTCAGCATACCCAGAAGGGTGGTCTGTTGGGGAAAGGGATTGGAACGAGCAAAATAGTTTTCATTTGTACCATCTCCAAAGGTCTGTTCACCACCAAAGAAAAACATTCCCACAGGAGTGAGCGTGATCAGGTAATTTGTCATTTATCCTCCTCTCCTTTCAGGTTCTTTTTCAATCTCAGAGCGCTGTAAATCAGATCGATTTTTTCGTCGGGATTGTAATTATCGGCGCGGCAAATCTCATGGATAAAGGCGCTGACACTGTTAAAGAAATCCGT
>CAYTGW010000390.1:0-578 GCA_964437395.1 uncultured Desulfocicer sp. | reverse complement strand
TGTCTGCGGTGGATGTCTTCGTTGTACTGATTGTCTAAAAAGTGTTTCAGCCGTCCAAGGTCATGGCCGATTTCAAGAATGATGCATCTGTAATTCAGCACGTCGTGAATCACCGAAGTCAGGATGTCCGTATCAAGATCGGATTGTATCAGCATTCGGAAATGGGTATAGACCTCCGAATTCCTGGAGAGTGTTCCGTCAAAAAAGGTTCCGCTGTGTTTCAGATATTGAAAGGCCATGGCGTGTTTTCCAGGAAATCCTTTTGCGTTGGAAAAAAGCTGTGTCTGAGCTGCTTCAAGAGTTTCATACATCGGGTATTTGTAATAACTGATAGAGATGCCGAACGATAGGGTGGGCGGTTTTTTATCCGGTCCAAGACCTTCGATCATCTTATCCCGGAAACAGTTACCCAGGTGATGGCACACATCAAAAACCGTCACACCTTTGTATACAACTGGAGCAAAAAACAGAAGGTCATCCCCACCAGCGTATATGGTCGTGCCTCCGTACCCTTGAATGATGTCATTGGCTTTCTTGGCAAACTCAAACAGAGCTTTGGAAAACATTTCAAAGGAATC
>CAYTGW010000389.1:0-1751 GCA_964437395.1 uncultured Desulfocicer sp. | reverse complement strand
AGATGCCTCGTCTTTAAAATGGTATTTATCCAAAAGCAGTTCGATAATTCGCATTACCGTCTGGTCATTCAGATTCCTGTTGTGCGCGTCATCAAAGCGGCAGATTGTCGATTCGATAACTTCAGCATGATTTTGAATCGTTACATCATCAGACATCAGCGGCAGGGGATAGTACGGAAGTTTTCTATAATTCCTGACCGATTTGGCGTCTTTGAAATATGAACACCCGGCGCATTCGTCATCTGACCGGGTTTCGCCGCAACACGGGCTGCAAATAAGGGCCTCTTTCACTTTGCATTTTCTTTTTCCCTTTCGGGAATTGCATACAGGGCATTTTGACATGGCCTGAATATACCTTTCCTGACATTAGTGTCCGGTTAAAAGTCAAATAAACTCAATTGCTTATTAATAGTAGTAATTTCTTTTTTGTAAGTAGTATTTGTGAGCGCTTGATAAATGGGCATTTTCTCAAAAATCGACACACTAAAGATCTGTAAAATTGTGTAGAGACTTTGCTTTATTTTGAGCCGTTTTTTGATAATGGCGACCAGAACATATACTGATACAGCTATCCAGATCTGGCTTTTAACCGCGTTTTCGGAGGTGCCATAGAAGGCTTTGATTCTCAGGTGCTGCTTTATCCATTTGAAAAACAGTTCAACCTGCCATCTGCTTTTATAAAGGCAAGCGATGGTAAACGCCGGCAATGAAAAATTATTGGTGAGAAAATCCAATCTTTTATCATTTTCCGCGTCATAATATTTCACCCGGCGCAGCTTTTCCGGGTAGGATTTACGGGCGTAAAAACCGGTCAGCATGATGACTTGATCGCATTTAAGACCGGTTGTTTTATCGACTTCGGCGGAATATATCCGGTGAATACCGGTATTTATCTTTTTGCGGGTGACAAAGAACGAGAGGTTTTGGTGCAATCGGTAAAGGCGGTCAAAATCTAAATAGCCTCGGTCCATGACGTAAATAGAGCCAGGTTCGGCGATGAGTTCGTCAAGAATGTTCACGTCGTGGACTTTGCCGTCGGTAATTGATATAAATGTGGGAATGTTCCCCCGTAGGTCCAGCAGAGTATGCAACTTTATGGCGGCTTTTGACCGGCGAAATTTTGCCCATGGAAATACGGAGAGGCACAAATCGATGGTAGATGCATCAAGAGCGTACACGGTTTCCTTTAATTCGAGGCCAAAATCATCATTTGCATACAGTTCTCTTGCTTCCTGGATGAGGATTTGAGCGAAATCGGAATAGATGTGCCAATCTCTATTTTCGTTGGCATCCGCTAATGTGCTCCGGGAAACGTTGCCTCTGATACCGATATGGTAAAGCTTGTTTTGCATAGCGCGCAAACAACATTCGATATCTCGGAGACTTTCACGATAGGTTAATTGGGCAAAGGCCATGCACAAAAATTGGTCCCAACAAGAAAAAGTTCGGGTCCCTTTGTTTCCGTTGAAACGTTCAACGCATTTTCGGAAATGGTGCATGGGTAAAAAATCCATAATCTGAGAAAATATTGTTGAACCCTGATACATGTGGCGACCTCCCGTTTGTATTGAAGTTAAACAGATGGCGTAAACCACATGTGGGATAAAATTCAAGTCGATAACAGCTTAAATCGACATTAAGTATATTAATATTAATTAGATATGAGCTTTTCCAAAAAATAAACCGGACAGTAGTGATAACGGAACATCGGTTGGGATCATGCAGATCAATGAGCGCGTGTGGCGCGGAAT
>CAYTGW010000388.1:0-1799 GCA_964437395.1 uncultured Desulfocicer sp. | reverse complement strand
CTCCACTTTTTTTTAACCGGATATTATGGCCATAGCCGTTATACAAGCCAGTCATTTATGAGTGAGCATTAACCAGGAATTTCCGAGACCATAACTTCCGAAACAACATCTGTCAGCTCCTCACTCCGCTGGAGTAAAAGAGCATCCAGATCTTTATCCTTTTTCTCCCATAGTTGATTCACCCAGTTTTGAAAATGTTCCCGGTAAACAGGATCATTAAAGTAATCCCCCAGGAGATCTTCCGTAATCGGAGTGATTTCGACCTGAACATCAATGCGGGTTACCTTGCCGCACATAAACTCAATAATATTTTTTACACCACAGGGATATGAAATAGTCACGTTCACAAGGCTGTTAAGATACTCTCCCATTGCCCCCATTACAAAAGCAACACCTCCGGCCTTGGGTCGCAAAAGATTCTTATAAGGGGATTTCTGTTTTTCATGTTTCGACTTTGTGAACCGGGTGCCTTCAACAAAATTCATGACCGAAACTGGTTTGGTTTTGAATTTCTGGCAGGCTTTTCTGGTAATTTCAATATCTTTTCCCTTAAGATCCGGATGTTTCTGTAAGAAGTCATTGGAATACCGTTTCATGAATGGAAAATCCAGGGCCCACCATGCGAGTCCCAAAAACGGAACCCAGATCAATTCCTTTTTCAAAAAAAATTTTAAAAAAGGGATTTTCCCCTGGAAAATCGTTTGAAGTACTATAATATCCACCCATGATTGATGATTGGAAATGACCAGATACCATTCTCTGAGAGATACATTTTCAATTCCCTGAATATTCCATTCGATCCTGTGCATCAGGCGTAAAATGAGTGCGTTGTTGTTTACCCAGAAGGAGGAAATCCCTATCAGTATCCATTCGCAAAACCGTCGCCACGCAGACAATGGGATCAAAAGTTTAAAAAATGCGGCAACAAACAGCAGATTGCATAAAACAACCGTGTTTGTTCCCATCAAAACAGCAGTAATGAATCCCCGCAGGCGCCATGGCAAAAAATGTAACATCGATAACTCCCTTTAATCGTTCCGATAAATGGCAACAACTATATGATCCATATCCAGCGATTAACTGCTTTACGATAAATGAAATGGATGAAATTTCACAGTTTTTTTCATATTTTTACAAAAATTTTACACTTATACCCACTCATCACTCTGGTTTCCCTGATGCAGGACAGCATATCAAGACATTTGGATGTAATTCAAATCAGTTGAACGAAATCCCTTATTTCGACAATCAGTTGATTTTCAAATTGGAAAAAGTTATTAAAGAGTCATTATTCACTTACTGTTAAATATGTCCGGAGTCACAGGATAAAAGTTTTTTCATCTGCACAAAACACAGGAGAACAAAAAAAAATGAAAAAAAACCATCTGAAATATATGATCAGCGCCATGATGTTTGTAGATCTTTGTACAATCTTGTTTATTGGTCTTGTATTAGGGCTGATCCTCACCAGAGGAGGCCATGACCCATCGGATAAATATTTTCTTGGATTACATCGCCATGAATGGAGTGACATTCATTATTATTTATCCTTAGCCTTCATCTGCATGGTGATGATCCATCTAAGCATGAATTGGTCCTGGATTCTCCAGTCTTCAAAAAATTATTTTGGAGAAAACTGGAAAAACGTGCTTTTTGCTCTTTGTGGCTCCTGGATTATTCTGGTTCTTATCCTTTGGATCGCGACCAAAGTGTAAACAAAGGATTTTGTTGACATACTGTTTCCGGTGATTACCTTTTGAATAAAAGATCAAAGTATCATGTCAGTTTAACAGCATAAA
>CAYTGW010000387.1:0-1814 GCA_964437395.1 uncultured Desulfocicer sp. | reverse complement strand
GGTCTGGGCATACGGTAGCTTTTCGAACAGAAAGCGCAAATATTCGTACGGCCTGAGCCCATTGGCTTTCGCGGTTTCGATCAGACTGTACAAGGCTGAACTGGCTTTGGCTCCATCGGGTGATCCAGAGAACAGCCAGTTTTTTCTTCCGATCACAAAGGGACGAATGGCATTCTCGACAAGATTGTTGTCCGGTCTCAGACGGCCATCATCAATATATCGGATCAGCCGATCCCAATACTTGAGCGTATAATTGACGGCAATGCCCAAAAGACTCTTGGGAGGGGTGATATCCACCTTGATCAGCAGCCAGTTGTGCAGCTTTTCCAGCAGGGGTTTGGCTTTTTCCTGACGGAGCCGATAGATGGCTTCCGGGCTGAGATTCTCATCCCTGGCCTGTTTTTCAATCCCGTACAGTTCGCCGATCAACTGGATGGCCTTGTCCGCAACTCCCTGTTTCTTTTTGCCGGATTTGGCTTTGATCACCTCGACAAACTTCCGCCGGACATGGGCCCAGCAGCCGACAAGTTCAATACCCTCCTGCCGCCCCAATGCATCATAGCCAGAATATCCGTCGGTTTGAATATATCCCCGATACCCTTTCAGAAAGGTTAACGGCACCTCTCCCGAACGGGTGGGATGATACTGATAGATCAATACCGGTTTATCCGGATCTCCTCCACGGTACACCCACATATAGGATTTGCTGGTGTTCGACCGGCCCGGTTCCTTTAATACCTGAACCGGGGTCTCATCAATATTGATCAAAGGCCCGGATCTCACTTCATCCTGAAGCAGTTTCATGATCGGCTCAATCCCGTCGGCAACCTTCACCGCCCAGTTGCAGAGGGTGGATCGGGGCAGATCCACCCCCAATCTCTGAAGTATTTTCTCCTGACGGTAAAACGGCAGGGCATCCTCAAACTTGGATACGATGATATGGGCCAGAAGGCCTGGAGTGGCAATGCTTTTCGGGATCATCTGGGGCGGAAGGGATGCGATTTTTACCGTCGGACCATCGTCTTCGACCCCTTCACAGTTTTTGCAGGCATATTTTTTCCGGATATACCGGATAACCTGCACTTTAGCCGGGATGATCTCCAGCTTTTCTGCGGTGTCATCTCCGATATGGCTCAGTTCGCAACCGCATCCGCAGATCTTTTCGGTTTCATCAATATCCAGAACCACATCGATGCGCGGCAATTCTACCGGCAGTGGCTTACGGCCTCGTTTTTTGCGGGTGTGTGCCGGAACCGTGACCTGAGGCGGTTCTTCCTGTTCCGGCTCTGCTGCCTGCTCATCAAACAGGAGCATCTGATGCTGATCCAGTTTGGGCTGTTTTTCACTCTTTCGGCCAAACAGCTCATTCTGCAATAAGCGGATTCTTTCTTCCAGAAATTCGATCCGGGATTGTTTTTTCTGTTCCTCTTTCTCCAGATTCAGGCAGGAAAGAGACAGGGATTGAATGATATTTTTCAGATCGGAAGTATTATCCGGAAGGCTTGTCAGATCTACATTCATGACGATTTCCATAGCACAAAATCATGAATGATGGTAGTCTTTTTTGATCAAATTATCAAAAAAATTACAGCAGCGTGGCATAGCTGAGCTTCTCATGCGCCCGGATCTCTCCCAGATCCAGTCCTTCCAGAAGCCAGCTCAGTTCCCGCTGATCAATTTCCATCACATCTTCCGGATAAACCGGCCATCGGAACCGGTGTTTCTCCAGGCGCTTCAACCACAGGCAGAAACCGTTCCGATCCCAGTATAATATTTTGATCTGGTTCCGCCGACGGTTGGAAAATGCAAACAGA
>CAYTGW010000386.1:0-1847 GCA_964437395.1 uncultured Desulfocicer sp. | reverse complement strand
TGTGTACGCGGAATGGAAGAAAGCCAGGGTGAATATCGACTATCATGTGGAGTTTGACGGTCATTATTACAGCGTTCCCTACCAGTTGAGAAAAGAACAGGTGGATATCCGCCATACAGACACTTCCATAGAGATTCTGTTTAAAAACAAACGGATTACAAGCTATATGCGAAGTTATACCAAAGGAAAATTTACAACCTGTCCCGAGCATATGCCCAAATCCCATCAGAAATATCTGGAATGGACCCCTTCAAGGATTATCAACTGGGCGGCCAAAAACGGTCCGCAAACCGCTCAACTGGTTGCCGGGATTATTAACGGCAAACGCCATCCGGAGCAGGGTTTTCGGGCCAGTATGGGCATCATAAGACTCAGCAAACGGTATTCACCGGAGCGTCTTGAAAGCGCCTGTGCAAGGGCTGTATGTATTCGATCCTATTCCTATAAAAGTGTGGATTCGATTTTGAAAAAGGGGCTGGACAAGCTTCCCTTACCGACAGACCAGATGGCGGAAAAGCCGATAGAACATCCGAACATAAGAGGAAAACAATATTATCAAGAGTTTTAAACCCGCAAAAGAATCATTCTGCGCTCCGACGAGCTAAAAATGGCCCATTCTCGCGCAGAATGATTCCTTTGCTAGCTTGCGAGAAAAGGAGAATCTATGTTGAATGAACAAACACTTGAAAAGCTTTATTCCATGAAACTCAACGGAATGGCGGATGCCTTCAAAGATCAATTGGCACAGCCGGGTATCCATGACCTGTCATTTGAAGAGCGCTTTGCCTTTCTGGTTGATCAGCTTTGGACGTGGAAAGAGGATCTGCGGATGCAGACCATGCTCAAAAATGCTAAACTGCGGGACAATGCCTGCATTGAGGATATTGATTATAAAGTACCACGCGGTATCGACAAGTCCGTGATTTTGAGTTTATCCGGCTGCGATTGGATCAGGAATGCACAGAATTTAATTATCACCGGGCCAACCGGCGTTGGGAAGACCTATCTATCCTGTGCATTGGCAAATCAAGCCTGCCGGAAGGGATATTCTTCGTTTTATAAACGGTCTTCCCGGTTGTTCCAGGAATTAACCATATCCAGGGTGGATGGCACGTATCCCAAACTGATGAACAAGATATCCAAAACAAAGGTGCTGATCATCGATGACTTTCTGATCACTCCGATGAAAGAGAAGGATCGTAAGGATCTTCTGGAAGTGATCGAAGACAGACATGGGTTGATGTCAACCATCATATCGACCCAGATACCGATGGAAAACTGGTTCGAAGCCATTGGCGATCCGACAATATCCGATGCGGTACTGGATCGATTGATTCACAATTCTCACAAAATAAATTTAAAAGGAGAATCGATGAGGAAAATACGTTCCTCCTTGACGAAAAAAACAAAATCTGGGAATTAGAAAAAACCAGCGTCGCTTCGCTCCGATGAAGTGTCCGGATTCACCGGAACAGGTGTCCGGAATGGCGCGGAATGAGTGTCCGGAATCCTCCGGATTGACTGTCCAGATTGAGCGGAATATGCAGTTGTGTGAGAGCCGGAGTGCGCGATACCATTATCTAGGATACACCCGGCCGGTCGGGGAGCATTTGAAATATATTGTCTTTTCAGAAAAACGGCCTGTCGCCTGTATGATCTGGTCATCGGCACCTTATCATATTGGTTGTCGCGATCAATATATCCGCTGGTCCCGAACCGTCCGCAAAGAGAATCTGCCTTTGATTGCCTATAACAGCCGGTTTTTAATTTTACCCTGGGTGAAGGCACACTGCCTGGCCTCTCACATCCTGGGACGGATGGCCGCCATTTTACCAAAGGACTGGGAG
>CAYTGW010000385.1:0-1851 GCA_964437395.1 uncultured Desulfocicer sp. | reverse complement strand
CTGCCCCTACGAATCATGCTATTTTGATCGCAAAATAGAATCAGATCTGTTTTTCCAGACGCTTTGCAACAGTGATCGCAAATGACGCCAACTCTTTGCTGCTGACACGTCCGGACGCTCCTGCGTAGCTCTCTGCTTCGCATTTCTCAAAAAAATCTTTTACCTGTTTTATGGTCTCAGCATCAATTCCCTTTTGTAAAAGCTTTTCGTTTGCATCGTTAAAGGTGATCGCCCCTCCCTGCATATGCAGCTTGTCTCCCAGATATTTCCGGAAAAGATCCAGAATCCCGTCTGCCTGCAAATCCGTCCGGCTGGATTTTTGAGCCGGCTTCAACTGTTTTTCAAGTGCTGAGAATGCTTTCCTTGCGCGCTGTCCCTGGGGGTCTGATTGATTTCTTTTCCGGACAGCCACCCCGGCAGCCAGGATGCAAAACATCAAGGGCGGAAATCCGATCATGAACAACCACAACGGTGATTTTACCCATTGTGCAAGGCCGATCCTCTTTTTCTCAAGAACGCCCAGATCTTCATAATTATAGGCAATACCCGAACCCAGGGATTCCACAGTGCTGCCGTTTGATTGTATGGGTGAAACAAGCCCCTCGGCATCCTGGGCGGTTATCACCTTTGCCTTTTTAACCGTTATGGGAATCGGCTCACTCTTTGCCACTTTATACTGTTTGCTTCCGGTGTCAAAGTATGGAAGTTCAATGGCGGGTATCTGATGGATACCAGGCCGATTGGGCCGTATGGTCTGAGTAAAAACCTTCCCGCTGCCGGTCAATTCCCCGACGGCTCTCTCTTTTGGAATCTTAAAATCCGCCACAAGATTTGCCTGCTGATCCAATGGAGGGAATTCCACATTTTCCAGATATTCCGGGCCGCTGACAATCACCTTTAGAGTGATCGGATCACCCACATTTGCCTCCATGGGAGAAGCCGCAGTTATAATTTTATATTCTCCGATATGCCCTGCAAAATTTTTCGGTTGTCCCTGAACCGGCAACTCGGATACCGATAGCTCCAGTGGATTGGAGGGCACAATAACTTTCTGATACACACTGCTTCGCCCCTTGAAAAAATCATCTTTGAAAAAGCCTGAAAAAAAATCATCTCCAAAGGGATTTTTCTGCTGCTGGTATCCGGCAAGGGCTTCCGCAACAGCGGTCGCAGGCTGAATCAAAATGGTTCCGGGTTTTTTCGGAATCATGATTTTCTCAAAGGTCAAAGTAGCATATTCCCTGCCATCCATCTGCCCTTTTCCCATTTTCCCGATGGCTTCACTCTTGCCAAGTGGTATGCGGTAGTACTGGTTTCCATCTTTTGTATCAATCTTTGGATCGGCAAAAAAGAACATCTCACTTTCCAGCAGGGGCATCATAATCTGAAGGCTCCGGACATCCTTTCCCATATACCAGGTGAATTGAAGTGAAACCGGCTCTCCGACATAACAATCTGTTTTGGAAACCTGCATCCTGAGCTTGAAATCATCTGTTTCCACTGGTTTTTGAACATTGATGACAACCGGTCTGGTAGCTGTTGTTTCCCCTTCTGCATGAACCGTAATCTGCGGTATGACCAGCCTTCCGGGCCTCACAGGGGTAAGTTTGTATGAAAAAACATGCCCGGTCTGAACAATTTTTGAAACCTGTCCATTGATAATCGTGATTGAACTACTGCTGTTCTGCTGCCCGCCCAGATAATCAATGGTGCAGCCTTCTATTTCCGGCAGATCCGGTTTTTCCGGTTTGTTACTTCCAGATACACGAATCTCAAACCCAATGGATTCGCCGGCAAAAACAGAACTTTTTTCAACAACTGCATCGGCCCTTACCTGCTGAGCCTCTGATG
>CAYTGW010000384.1:0-1856 GCA_964437395.1 uncultured Desulfocicer sp. | reverse complement strand
GCGTAATTGTATGACATGTGAGGCATTTAGGGTTATTCAGGGAGTGGAAATATAACAGTGTCAGTGTCGGTAGTCAGTGTCAGTAAAGATATTCGCTGTCACTGACACTAATCACTGACACGATGTACTGTTCACAGACACTGAAAACTTACACGGGTTTAGGAAGTGGTATGATTTTAATGTCTGTCTTACAGGCAAAAATGAAACAAAGGAGAAACGTCTATGAAAACAAAGAGTTTGTTGTGTATGATTCTCATGGTATTAATAGTTGTCTTAATGTTTGGCAGTGCAAAGGCAGCTGAATTTAAGATTGTTATTATGCAGGACGATAAAGGTGCTGCAGAGAAATATCAACCGCTGCTCGCATACTTAAAGAAAAATGGTGTTGATGCATCTCTTGTCGGTGCTCCCAACTATACTGCAGCAGCAAAGATGTTTGCAGCAGGAGAAGCCGATGCAATGTTCAGTGGTTCGGGAGTTGCAGGAACCTTGATCATCAAAGGCCTCGCTACACCAGCGGTCAGGCCTGTCTCAAATGATGGGCATAGCACATACTGGGGTGTCATAATAACGCCAAAGGGATCCCCTAAGTTCACCGGCTCGGCAGATTATTTCAGCAACAAAAGGGTGATATTTACTGCCCTTGCATCATCAGGGGAATTTTTTTACCGATCCATCCCGAATATCAAAAATGTAAAGGCAAACACCATGATCGCTGCTTCTCACGGGGCTGCACTCGATGTCCTTTCAAGAGGAAGGGCGGATCTAGCAATTGTGAAGAACCGTATATGGGATAAGAAAGCAGGGGATTTCCCTGGTCTTGAAAAAGCAGGAGAGGATAAAAACGAAAATCCGGATTCTACTTTGATGGTTTCAAAAAAGGCTGATTCAAAAATTGCCTCTAAGATCTCTGATGCCTTGCTTTCCTTGAAGGGGGATACCTCGCCGGAGGCTCATGCTGTTAAGGAGAAACTTGGGATACAAGGTTATATAAAGACAACAAAGGATGACTTTAAGCATACCCTTTCATTGCTTAAAAAAGCAGGTGTGACAAAAACATTTGATTTTAAGTTTGAATAATTATGCGGGGCGGCTTTTAATAGGAGGTAAGAAATGAGGCTATTTGCCTTTAACACTGTACAAAAAAAATTCGCTGTGCCGATGCTTATATTAACCGTGCTGCTTCTTTCCTCGCTCGGGATGTTTATGGCGATAAATAACATATCTGCCATGAAGCAGATGCTGAAATCTAAGGCCAATTCAACAGCAGATTTCATGTCTAAAGTAAGCATCCCGTCTTATGCGAATTTTGATTATGTTGCCCTCGACAACATTGTGCAGGAAGCAGCGAGAGATCCGGAGGTGGATTTTGCCATCTTCTACGATTCTCAGAATAAGCCTCTGACAAAGGAAACAAAAAAGATTGGTTCTTCGTTTATTGTCGTAGAGCGAAAAATTACAGGTGAAAGCGGTCTGCCACTCGGCATTCTTAAGATTGGATTTAACAGGTCAGCAATTTCTGATAACCTGCGCAAGAATTTTATTATCTTGCTTATAGGTGTTTTTGCTACAATCTTTCTGTTGGCACTCGGCATGAAAATACTTACGGCTCGAATAATAATCCGGCCGATCAGGCGATTAGAAGATGTATCAAAAAAGATAGCATCAGGAGACCTAACAACAGAGATAGAGACAAAAGGGGCAGATGAGATAGCATCACTCGGTGATGCTATTAATAAAATGGCACTTAATCTCAAAGGAATAATCGGCAATGTTATGAAGTCTTCATCTCATGTAGTTGTATCGGCCGACAAGGTAGCAAAGAGTTCTAATCAGATAGCCCTATCGGCACAGGA
>CAYTGW010000383.1:0-1875 GCA_964437395.1 uncultured Desulfocicer sp. | reverse complement strand
TAAGGAAGACGCTGGATATTCCTCATTCTCTCGGATGGTTCTACGCAGGCATGACTGATTATCTCGGGTTCATTCCTTATCGCGATGAGGGGAAAGTAATGGGTCTTGCCCCCTACGGGAAAAAGGTCATGGAACTTGAAGAGAAAATAGCTAAAGTGCTTAAGACTACCTCTGACGGTTATAAATTGGATCCTTCGTATTTTTTACTTGGCACTCATGAAGCCGGGAAGCATTTTTCCGATAAGCTGGTGAAACTTTTGGGCCCTCCCAGATATTATGGAGAGCCCATAAATGACCGGATTAAAGATATAGCTTTCGTTGTGCAGGATTCACTTGAAAATGCCGTATTGAATATCGTAAAAACTGCGACAGACAACGGCAGGATCAGGAATGTATGTGTAGCAGGCGGGGTTGGATTGAATTGTAAAATGAACGGCGTGATCAGGCAGTCTCCATATGTTGATAAAATCTTTGTTCAGCCCGCATCAAGCGACGCGGGAGCTGCTCTGGGCGCAGCTGTTTTACTATCTCATAAACTTGGGGAATGGAAGCCGTTCAGATTAAAGAATGTTTATTATGGTCCTTCAGCCGCTGATGAAGAAGTTAAAAAAGAGCTTGACACCGCCGGAGTAAGATACTCCACGCCGGATAACCTGCCGCGTCGGATCGCAAAAGCGCTAAGTGAAGGCAAGATAATAGCCCATTTTGACGGCGCGATGGAATTCGGCGCGCGGGCGCTGGGCCACAGGTCCATTCTGGCCAATCCCTGTGATCCCGGAATGAAAGACAAGGTTAATCTGCGTGTTAAATTCCGCGAACCGTGGCGTCCATTTTGTCCGTCAATGATTTCGGAATCCATGCATGATTATCTTGAAAATGCTGATGACGCCGAGTTTATGATCGTCGCTTATACAGCGAAAAAAGGGGTCGGCAACGTAATCCCTGCGGTTGTGCACGTCGATAACAGCGTCAGACCTCAGACAGTTGAGAAAAAAGAGAACCCGGGATACTGGGAAATATTAAATGAACTTAAATCTCTGACAGGTCATCCTGTTGCATTAAATACTTCATTTAATTTAAGAGGCCAGCCGATGATCGCACATCCAAGGGATGCAATAGCCTGCTTTTTCGTCAATGGTCTTGATATCCTTGTGCTTAATAATTACTGGATAGAAAAACAGGGTAAATAAGGTTTTTTTTTTCAGAAAAACGAAAGACCTATTTTTTCATTAAACCCAAATTACGCATTGGAAAATAATAAACCAGGCAGAGGCGGCTGAAAAAGCTCTATACGCAACACTTTATGGTTACTTATTACTATTGTTTTAGCGATATGATTTCTTACAGGAAACTTGATATTAATTTTAATTAAATCCTGTTGCTTTATAGAGGTTTTGAGGACGTTTCTGCCTGCTTTATTCCACTGTCTATCGCGTAATTTGGGTTAAATGAAGTTTTTTTATGAGGAGTTCAAGGGGAATCTCAGGATAACCCAGGAAATTTAAATCTGATTTAAATTTCCTGGAACCTGTCTGCCTCATTCCTTTTAAATTGTTCGTATTAATTCCGAGTTTTAAAATTTTCAGCTTTTCAATCAGGTTTAATACAATAAATACCATAAAGTAGGGGACAGGGATAAATATGCAAAAGAGATTATTCTGACTTCGTATTTCCTTGAGGATATCAACAAAACAAACCGGTGACTCCTGCTGAAGATACCATATCTTTCCTCTTTCGATCTTATTATTGTTCATGACCGTATCTCGAACAATTTCACCCACTACTTCAACATCCGTCAAATATGTCAAAGCCTTTCCCCCGTCGATCAACGGTATAATAATATTTTTTTTCACTGATGAAACTATCCTGCCGAAT
>CAYTGW010000382.1:0-1898 GCA_964437395.1 uncultured Desulfocicer sp. | reverse complement strand
GCTACTACAGATAACTCGCGGGCGGTGCCCTCCGTTAACCGAAATTAAAAAGAAAAACGGCTTGACATATTAGAGTAATTACATTATAATTACATATGAGGTGATTAAAAATGATTATAAACATAGTACCGATTGGTAATTCCAAAGGTATAAGAATACCAAAGCCTGTTTTGGATCAATGTAATATTGGTAGAGAAGTTATTTTAGAAGTAGAGAAAGATAAAATTGTCATTATGCCCATCAAAAGGAAACCACGCAAAAATTGGTCAAAAGTATTTAAAATTATGAATGACAATAACGATGATAATTTAATCATTGATGATAATATTGATTTAGCAGGCTGCTGAAAAACCCTGTTATTTCCTGAAAAATCCTTTTCCATAGGCGTATTTATATCAATCGCTCTCTTGGTTTGGCTCTGCGTCTCGACTTTTCTTAGTAATTTGCGTCCATTGAGCTAATTTCATACGAGATTTTCTCATGTTGCCATGAGCAATTTGCTCATTCGCAATAGATCGTACGCCGCCACTATGACGCACGCTTGTTCTTGATTGCGATCAGTTCCTTTTAACCGCGTTTTCCGTAAACCACCGATACTTTTGCACCAGCCGAAGATTTCCTCAACGCGCTTGCGGATACGTTGACTGATCTCATAGGTTGCATGTCGAATCGTTCGCCGGTCAAGTCCTGGAATATGCCATTTCTCGATTTTTGCAACATGCGGAATGATATCCTTTTGCCGTAACGCCTGCACAAAACTACGATTACAAAAGCCTTTATCCGTTCCCAGAGTTTTGATTTTGTGTTTCCCGCGTTTATATTCCGTATCAATCATCTGCACAGTCGCAGCCGATTCAGCTGTTTTTCGCGCTGGCGCCACCGCAATATCTATACATAATCCATTGCGATTTTCCATGAGTACGGTTCCGCAATAGGCCAACTTGGCTGCGGTTCCGTTGCTTTTGCGAAATAAGCGGGCATCAGGATCCGTGGTACTTTGGTGGGTGGCATTGCTCCGCTTTTCGCCATGAAAATCAACGTTCGGATTACCCGGATCGTCATCCGACCGTTTTGCCCCGGCCCCGTCTTTTTTGACAAAACTTTTCAACGAAGCCCAGGCCTCGATCAAGGTTCCATCAGCAGTAAAATGTTCATCCGATAACAGGTTGGCTGCGCGAGCCAGGTTCACGACTGCCTGTAAAAATTGATGGGCAATTTCATGATCCATCAACCGTTCACGGTTTTTTGAGAAGACACTGGCGTCAAACGAATCCTGCTCCATATCCATGTCCAGAAACCATCGGAACATCAGATTATAATCCAGCATCTCACAAAACAAGCGGTCTGATCGAACACTGTATAAGGCAATCAGCAGTTGTGACTTCATCAACGTTTCCGGGGGAATCGATGGCCGACCGGTATGACTGTACATCTCATCAAAGCGTTGACTCATTGCTTTCAACGCTGCATCCGCATATTCTTTGATGTTACGCAAGGGATGATTTGCTGGAACACGTTGCTCTGGGGAAACATAACTGAAAACATATGATTGATTGTTTTGCTCACCGCGCATTGGCTGCCTCCATTCTGTGAAGTGAGCATACTCTATCATACTTTATCCAATTTTTAAAGAGTTTTTCAGCAGCCTGTTAATAAATTACAGACCACCAAGGAACATCTTATTCAGTCGCAAAAAATGGAAGCGCTCGGACAACTTGCCGGTGGTATTGCACACGAACTTAATAACCCGCTTACCAGCGTAACGACTTATACAAAACTCCTTTATGAAAAATTACCTGAAATACAGAAAATTGGCGGAGAAAGTTTTAAAAATTGTGAGAAACATTTATCCTTTATTCTTTAAGGTGCCGAGCGCTGCAAATATATTGTAAATAGTT
>CAYTGW010000381.1:0-1899 GCA_964437395.1 uncultured Desulfocicer sp. | reverse complement strand
TCGAAAATTGCTTATGCAGCATGATTATACTATTTAATTGCCGGGTTAATATTTTGTAATTCAATTTCTCATCAAGCTGTTTATCTATCAATAGGGAATTTAAAAGTTTTTCAAGATGCTTTACCATTCAAAAAGAAATTGGTAGAATGAGCCATTGTTATTTACAACCGATATTAGTCGTGCTGTCAGATTAAATACGATTTTAACCGGCAACCAGCAACCGAAATCAAAGCACTGATTACTGAAAGGACACACTTGAAAATCATAACAACCCACAAGGGTACGGATTTTGACGGATTTGCCTCGCTGATTGCAGGAACGGTTTTATATCCGGATGCTGTTCCGGTTCTTCCCAAAACCATCAATCCCAATGTGAAAAATTTTCTGGCCCTACACAAGGAGCTGTTTCAGGTAAAATCCCCCCAGGAAATCGATTTTCAACAGGTTACGCATCTGATTATTGTGGATACAAACACCTGGAGCCGGCTGGATCATATCGAACCCCTCCGGAATCGGACGGATCTCGATATATTTGTGTGGGACCATCATCCCGGAAAGGAAGATATTGTTTCAAACGGGAAATGCGTCCGGGAAACAGGCGCTACCATCACATTGATGGTCGAGCAGATCCGGAAGGAAGGAAAAAAGCTGACACAGATACATGCAACCCTTTTTCTGGCAGGAATCTATGAAGACACCGGGGGGCTTTTTTTTCCGTCAACCACAGCTTCTGATGCCTATGCTGCCGGTTATCTTCTGGAACAGAATGCGGATCTGACCGTACTCAATTCATTCCTGAAGCCGGCCTATAATGCAGAGCAGAAAAATATCCTGTTTGAAATGCTGAAATCCGCAGAGCGGATCAAGGTAAATCAACACACCATCAGTTGCAATATTCTGGAGGTTGAGGGGCATGTCGGTAACCTGTCCATTGTGGTCAATATGTATCGGGAAATCATCAACGTGAATGCGGCTTTCGGGATATTTTATGAAAAAAACCGGAAAGTGTCCATTGTCATCGGCAGAAGCAATGCCGATGAGCTGAATATGGGGTCGATATTAAAGGGTCTGGGCGGAGGTGGTCATCCTGGAGCAGGTTCTGCGCTGATCAAGTCCCTGGAGCCGGATATTGTGAAGGAAATGCTGATCGATCAGATCCGGAAAGAACACCAGCCGTCCTCTCTGCATGAACTGATGTCTCATCCGATTATCAGCGTGTCCTCCGACACATCCATGAAGAAGGTTGCGATGATCTTGCGAGACAAGGGGTTTTCCGGATTACCGGTTGTGGATGATAAAAAGCTGGTCGGCGTCATTTCAAGGCGGGATTTCCGGAAGCTGAAAAGGGAAAATCAGATCGATTCTCCTGTGAAAGCATATATGAGCCGGGATCAGATCATCACCATCTCTTCCGGCAAAAGCCCGGCAGAAGCCGCCAATCTGATCGTGAAACATGATATCGGAAGAATTCCCGTGATCGAGAACGGCGAGATTATCGGAATCATCACCCGGACCGATGTAATGCGGTATTTTTACAATCTTGTGCCGGATAAGGTGGTATAGAAGGGATATTCAGAAAAGAGGAGATTTCGTTATTGTGGATAACCGAACCTATCAGAAATCATTTATCCTGGATATGGACGGGGTCGTGTATACCGGTTCCAGATTGATTTCCGGAGCAAAAGAGTTTGTGAACCGGCTCATGAAGAGCAGTTATAAATTTTTATTCTTGACCAACAACTCCTACCACACCCCGTCGGAACTGAGGGATCGTCTTCTGAACTTGGGAATCGATGTCACGGAGGACTGCTTCTACACCTCGGCCATGGCTACTGCGAGCTTCCTTAAAGTTCAAAGACCAGGCGGCTGCTCGGCGTATGTGATCGGAGGCAAAGGCGT
>CAYTGW010000380.1:1121-1924 GCA_964437395.1 uncultured Desulfocicer sp. | reverse complement strand
CCAGCAGAAATGATTGACGGGTCCTTATGTGAAAAATACGGCGTTATCCAGGATGAAGTGGAAACTGTAGGGCCCGGAGGGATAAGTCACGGCTTAAGGACCATCCCGCCTATTGTCCGGTTTGCCCGTGAAATGGAGAAGAAATGCCCGAAAGCGGTAATGATTAATTATTCAAATCCGATGTCGTATATATGTTTTGCAGTCAGCCGTTATACAAACATTAAAATAATCGGTTTATGTCATGAGTTGTTTCACCTGAAGAAAGCCCTCAGACTTGGCGAACTGGATTTTATTGATAAAGTAAAAATTATCACTGCCGGCGTGAATCATTTTACTTGGATTGTTGAAGCCGAATACAAAGGGAAAGATTTCCTGCCTGAACTTGTTCACCACATGGCCAATCTAAAGGGCATAGAACTTTCGGTTGACAACTATAAACTATACGGCTTGCCTACTGTATCTACTAATCTCCATGTGGCAAATTTTTTCTCCTACGTTTTAGGAAGCAGGAAGATGCTGAAGAAATATAATCTTATCGGATTCAGGCGCAGATATAGGGAGATTGTAGTTCGTGAGGGAAAAGCTGTGAAGCACGTCAAAGAGCTTTTGAATAACGAAAAGAAAATATCTGATGAGATTAATAACCCTTCTGAGGATGTGGCTGTCCCTGTCGCTGAGTCAATGGCTGGAGATAAAATGGAGGAATTTACGGTCAATGTCCCCAATAAGGGTTATATTAGTTCCTTGCCTGAGGAGGCTATAGTGGAAGTTCCTGCCAGGGTTGGCAAAAAGGGGACTGTTAA
>CAYTGW010000380.1:0-1111 GCA_964437395.1 uncultured Desulfocicer sp. | reverse complement strand
TTTCAGACGCTCTTCCGATCTCAAGCCATCTGGCTGTGCATTCATACGTCCAGGAACTCGTTGCCAAAGCCGCAGTAGAACATCACCCGGAATCTGCCATGCAGGCATTTTTGCTTGACCCGGCCTGCGGAGTCTCAACAAATGTTTTTGATATGGCAAAATCTCTGATTAAAGCCCATCGCAGATATATCCCAGAACTTTATAAAAATTATATGGCCTTCCAATAAAATCCGTGTTAAAATAAAAGAGAGAGTATGGAAAAAGGAGGAATATAAGTGAAATACAGGGAATTAGGTTCAAGCGGTCTAAAGGTTTCGTCAATCGGCTTTGGGTGCTGGGCAATAGGCGGGGAAAGCAAGGGGCAGTCTGCAGGATGGGGCAAAACCGACGATAATGAATCAATTGCTGCGCTCAGGAAGTCCATTGATTTGGGAATTACGTTTTTTGATACTGCAGATGTTTATGGCGTAGGCCATTCAGAGGAGGTGCTTGCTAAGGCATTAGGTGGCCGCCGTGAGGAAATAGTCATAGCTACTAAGGCGGGGTATGAGTGGGATGAAAAATTTAACACACGGCCAAATGGCAGCAAATCATATATTCTAAAGGCATGTGAAGCAAGTTTACGCCGTCTCAAAACCGATTATATAGACCTCTATCAAATTCACTGCCCGGATACTAAAACACCTTTTGCAGAGACGATGGAAGCCCTGAATGAACTTGAGCGGTCGGGTAATGTTCGTCATGTGGGTATTTCCAATTTTTCAGTTGAGCATATAAAAGAATGCCTAAAATTCAGACGCATTCATTCCCTTCAGACGCGTTACAACATGCTGGAACGGGAAGCAGAAAAAGAACTCCTGCCGTTTTGTCGGAAACAGGGCATGAGCGTTATAACGTATAGTTCGCTTGCTAAAGGCCTTCTTACCGGTAAATTCATGCCGGAATCAAAATTTGAACCTGGTGACCACCGCCCCAATGATCCGCTTTTTAAAGACGGGACGTTTAAACGTAACATAGACGTTGTTGAGAAACTGAAAAAAATTGCAGCTAGGCACGGAAAACCCATGAGTCACCTTGCTATTGCGTGGCTCTTGTCCAATCCAGCAGTCAG
>CAYTGW010000379.1:0-1926 GCA_964437395.1 uncultured Desulfocicer sp. | reverse complement strand
AAACTCATGGAAACTCTTGACGGCGTAGCTGAAAGCATAAACCGCTGCCGCACTATAACACACCGCGCTCTCGGCTTTGCAAGAAGAGCAGATGCTGCCTTGGAAAGCATCAATATCAACAATGTTTTAAAAGAGGTGCTGGGATTTCTTGAAAAAGAATTTTTCTATAAAAGCATAAAGCTTACATTCAACCAGGCGGAAAATCTGCCGGAATTTAAAAGCGACAGGATACAGCTTCAGCAGGTATTTCTGAATATAATAAAAAATGCTATTGATGCCGTAGACGACAGTGGTATTATTGAAGTCTCCACAAGCCTGAAAAATAACGATACAATTCAGGTATCAGTCAAGGATAACGGACACGGCATACCTATAGATATCATAGGCAGTATTTTTGACCCGTTTTTTACAACAAAGGCAAAAGGAAAGGGAACAGGCCTGGGTCTATCCATAACATACGGGATTATAAAACGGCTCGGCGGCGATATATTTGTTGAAAGCAGGGGCCATCAAGGCACGACCTTTTTTGTGGATGTTCCATTAAAAGCGCAGATTATTAACGGCATAAATATACCATGAAACCTGTCAAAGTGCTGATAGTTGATGACGAAATAGAATTTGCAAAAACACTGGCTGAACGCCTTCAGCTGCGCGGCTACGATGCCCAGGCTGTTTACTGCGCTGAAGATACTTTTGCCATTGCAAAAAGCGAGCCGCCTGACATTGTACTGCTGGACCTTAAGATGCCTGGAATGAGCGGCATTGAAATTCTCATGACCATAAAGGAATTCAATCGGGATATTAAGGTTATCCTTCTCACGGGCCATTTAAATCTTGAAGATAAAATCAAAGGGCTGCGTATTGATAATTTTGACTACATTATGAAACCGATAGATATAGTGGAGCTGATTGAAAAAATTAACAAGACAATGGAGAAAAGCAGTTAAGTCCGTTGAAAGTTGAAATGTTGTTTTATTTGTCATTCCTCCCGAAGCTTCGGGGTCGGGAATCCTTCCGAATCGTTGAGAGAGATTCCGGACAAGCCGGAATGACAGAGTGAGGGGAATATGGAATTTAAAGAAGAACATGAACTGAGAACCGCACATTTGAGTTTTATCGGAAAAATTTTATCAGTATTCACGCACGAACTTAATAACCATCTTGCTATTATAAAAGAATCTGCGGGTTTGATAGATGATATTCTGACGGTGAATAAATCATCTGCCAGACAAGAACTGGAAGGATGCTCAAAAGCCCTTCAGCTGATTGCAGAACAAATTGGAAAAGCTTCATATCTTGCCAGAAATCTTAACCATTTCGGCCACAGAATGGACCAGCCTGTATCAAGCTTTAATATAAATGAAGCTCTGGATGAACTTTTAGTCCTGCTAAGCAGGGCAGCCGGTCAGAAAATGATAACTTTTGAAAAAGATTTCGGAGGAAACATCCCCGCTATTCAGAGCGATCCTGCAGGACTGCAGTTCCTGATTTTCTGCCTTATTGAAAAAGGCTTTAAAAAGCTGGATAAAAATGGTGGGATTATCCTGAAGACATCACATTCAAAAGAGCTGTTATCCATCAGTATAATAATGAAGGGGGATTTGATTGATACGGATGACGTAGAGGTGTGCAAAGACGAGACCTTTAAATATCTGCTAAATCAGTTAAGAGGGAATATGGTCTGGAGCGCAGAAAATCAGGAAGTAATTATCACATTGCCGCTTTCCATGCATTCTGCCGGTAAAATGTAGGTTGATATAATATATTTTCAGAGAGTATAATCTCATCTGGGAAGGAGGAGTATTGTAATGAAAAAGAAAGACATAAAGGTATTATTGGTTGATGATGAAGTGGAATTCGTAAACACTCTTGCACAGCGGCTCAAAATGCGGGAGCTTCTGGTGGATACTGTTTACGACGGGACTC
>CAYTGW010000378.1:0-1956 GCA_964437395.1 uncultured Desulfocicer sp. | reverse complement strand
CCGAAGGGATACCGGTGTTTTCAATCATCTGATAGGTATCCTCTATGGTTCCTTTATCCGTAAGGATATTGGTCGAACTGGTCTTGTCCTTTTTGAAAACAGCACCGCCATCAGAATAGTCAATTGTATAAAAAAAGCTGTTTCCGCCATGCCGGCAAAAATCGCCGATTTTAGGCTGGAATGTTGAAAAATAAACTGTGTTAAAAAATAATACGGGTCTGTCCAAACCCATTTCTCCCTTATGGTCCACCAGTGATACCGGAAGGCAATCTCCCTGTTTTCCGAGGGTTCGATACCATCCACGGCAGGTTTTATGATTCACTGGATAATCGGTAATCCCGTATAAAATATCCAGGAGCTGATCCTGAAGAACTTCATCATGATTGTCCGACTCATCGCCATACGCTGAACTGCCATCCTGATTCACATCTGAACTGCCATCCAGTTCATCACATGTCAGGTTGATCAGGTCTGTTTCATCAGCAGGAATATCCATATCTGAAACCACATAAAAACGGTTATGATATCCCGCAATATATCCCGGGTGCTCACGATCTCCGGTTGCAAAATATAAAACAGGATTGTCCGTCCATTCTGTACCCATGTATGACACATCCGGCGAGTGAAAGAGTTTTCTGCCGGAATCAGATGAATTCAAAGATGGTTTGACCGATAAAGCAGACATTGCATCCGGTTGATCTGATCCGGGATTTGTATAAAAAATCCGTTTGACGTTCCAATTCTTTTCTCCGGATAATGGATTATACGAAACCTTCCAGATCTGTCCGTATATATCGGCGGCATATAATAAAAAAATACCTGGATAACTGATCACTGTGGGATCGGCAGGAAAACACCATTTCATATCTTCATTTTTCTGATGAATTCCGGTTGTGTTGTTTTTTCCATATGAAACCTGAAATACCGGACTCCCATCCCAGAGATCCATAATGAAAATACCTCTACCGATTTCATTCTGTTCCGGATTAAAAATATCATATTTGTCATTATTCAATGAGTCATGCTGCGGGTTGTTGATATCGAAAATATCCCTTTTATCTCCAGAGGAATACACACCATCATAATTGCCATCAAGCCAGGCTTCCGGGAAATGGTCCTCTTCCGAATCATACCCTCCGCCAAAAATAACCACCTCCCTTGTTTTAGAAGAAGGTTCTTGAAAGGTTGCAAATGTCGGCTTTGACCAGGAATACCCCAGCTCCGGCAGGGAATTTTCTGCACCATTTCCGCCTTTAAGCCGCCATCGTACAAACCACTGATTCGGATCTGGTATGGAGACATCCAATGCCCAATAACATCTGCCCCCTCTTCTCTCACCAAAGACAAGAACCTTATTATCCTGTTTTCCGGTTGCCTTTGATGCTAAAACACCTCCGGGAGGATCACCTGTGTTTGATCTGTACAATGAACAAAAACCATCAACAAAATATGGGTGCGAACGATTATCCTTCAGCTCTTTCAGGCGTGGAAGAAATTCACCGGGAATAAAAGCCCATATCTCATCGCCAGGTTCATATTCCCGACCGTGAATGATTATCCGCTCATCGGGTTTCGATGAATCCGTCGCATCTGCAAAAACATGAAGCATTCCGTCGTTTGCACCGACTGCAATAAAACGATATTCCAGCTTACCGTCTTCATCCAGATAATCAATGACGCAAGGCTTGGAATGAATAATATCCCCCAGTATCCAATCCCGTATTTTTAACGGAGCCCCATCCTGGACTTCGTCATATGTTTTTCCACCGCTATCCAATGCTTCAAATGTATACCCATGAAGAAAATTGATGATCCGGTCACGTTCCAGAAGATTTTCCTTTTTTTCTCCTCCTTGAATCCCTAAGTCCAATGGAGAAATGCTATCCTCAACCGCGCTGTCACCATCACGATAAAATTTTATCAGTTTTTTGGATACAGAAGGATCTTTACACGTAT
>CAYTGW010000377.1:788-1975 GCA_964437395.1 uncultured Desulfocicer sp. | reverse complement strand
CCCAAAGATAAACTATGCGGCCTAAGTTCACTGTTTAGTTGCCGGGTTAATAAGGCCACTCCTTAAGAATTGACACATTATACCTTATTGGTATATTAAATATATACAATGGACTTTGAATTTGACCCCGCAAAATCTGAGACCAATAAAAATAAGCATGAGATTGATTTCATTGATGCACAGGCACTTTGGAATGACCCTGATTTGCTGGAGATCCCTGCGAAAACGTCCGATGAACGCAGATTTATTGTTGTTGGTAAAATCGGTGAGACATATTGGTCAGGGATTATAACCTACCGTGGCGAGAATGTAAGAATTATTTCAGTACGGCATGCCAGGGCCGAGGAAATTAAGCTATATGAAAGCTAAAGAATTGGACAAAAAATTTGATGATGGGGAAAGCATTATCAAGTATACGGATCTTTCAAAAGCCAGGCGTCCGAACCAGGAGCAAAGAAGGGTCAATGTCGATTTTCCACTCTGGATGGTTCAGTCTCTGGATAAAGAGGCCAAACGGCTTGGCGTTCCCCGGCAATCGATCATCAAAATCTGGCTTGCCGAAAGGCTGCATAAGGCCACGGGCACGCCCTGAACCTCTCAGCTTTTCCATCACCGCGCCCATAACGCCCTTAAAATATATAGTTTTAAATTTACCGAAGGGAGTTATTAGACGCCCTTTTGAATGGAAAGAAGGCGACGCGTTAAGCGTCGATCTTCAACAATATCATTGAGGGAAAACACAAGGGAGAATATTTGGTCAGGCGTCCTTTGAAACGACCACCGGTTCACCCCGGTGGGATTTTGGGGAGTTTTGGGACATTGATAAGGCATACAAACCTAAAACCCTTTTTCCCTCCACATTCCTTATCACTTCTGAAACAAATTCTCCGCTGCCAAGTATCCGGTCATCCCCTTTTTCTTTAACACCGCTTTTTCTCAAGGATATTACAACCGATTACAGCCAATCCAAACCATAGCCCAGCCCAACGATTTTTAGTTTCATGTATATAAGATTGTATGCATGGTCAAAATGTCCCCAAATTCCGTTCTAATTCCCACAGGAATGATTTTACTCAACCATTGAGTGAAATTGCTCAATGGTTGAGTAAATTATGGTTGTATATGGATAAGTATTCAGTTACATTGTATTTATGAAAAATTTTGAACGATCATTAGTGCCGTTGCTG
>CAYTGW010000377.1:0-759 GCA_964437395.1 uncultured Desulfocicer sp. | reverse complement strand
CTCCGGGGCCGGAATGGATTGAAACGCAGTGGCGAAGAGCTGAGGTTGAAGCTGACCGTACAGGCGGCCCTGTGCTTCTGGTGCTTGATGAGGTGCAAAAAGTGCGCGGTTGGAGCGAGTCCCTGAAAAGCAAGTGGGATGCCGCCATCCGTACATCTCGTGATATTCGTTTACTGGTGCTGGGATCATCGGCACTTCTGATCCAGTCCGGCTTGTCGGAAAGTCTGACAGGGCGATTTTTTCTGCATCGATGCAGCCACTGGACGTTTCAGGAATGTGTTGATGCCTTCGGCTGGGATCTGACGCGCTGGCTCTATTTCGGCGGTTATCCCGGAGCGGCGGTCTTCAGCAATGATGAGCGGAAGTGGAAGGGATACGTGACCGATTCTTTGATCGAAACGGTCCTGGCGCGAGATGTCCTCCAACTCCAAAAAGTCACCAAACCAACACTGTTGAGGCATTTATTCGCACTGGCGGCAACATTTCCGGCCCAGATCCTGTCTTACAATAAAATGCTCGGACAATTGCAGGATGTGGGTAATACCACGACCATCGCCCATTATTTAAGGCTGCTGGAAACCGCTTTTCTTGTCAGCGGGTTGGAACTTTTTTCGCGGGGGTCGGTCCAAAAACGCGGAAGCAGTCCAAAATTGCTCCTTTGGAACAATGCGCTGATTAACGCCCAGTCAAGCCTCTCGTTTGATGAATCCATCAGCGATGCAAGTTGGTGGGGGCGTCTGGTGGAAAATGCCGTGGGGG
>CAYTGW010000376.1:0-2014 GCA_964437395.1 uncultured Desulfocicer sp. | reverse complement strand
CTGGATTCTATTTTTCGCCGGAACTACAACAACAGACTTTTGAAATTAGCTCTTTTGTTAAAAGTTTTAATGGCAATGAATTTTAAGTATCATTGTTTTTTCATGACAAACAATGACCGTAAATTATAATAAGCATTGAGCCCTGAATGTCAAAAAATTAAATCTTTTTGGGATACAACCAACAATAATATCAAACTGTTTTATTTTACGTTACCAGTGAATGGATATTTTTAAGCAGTAAATCCTTGTCAACCGGTTTTTCCATAAAAATATTTGCGTCGAAATATTCGTAATCTTTATTTTCATTAAAGCTTACACTGAGTTCATCTGCCATCCCGGAAATACCGATGATGGGAATGGACTTCAGCAACGGATCCTGACGAATCTGCCGGCTTACCTCAAATCCGGAAAAAAGGGTTTCCATCATCACATCTAGAAGGACGATATCCGGTTTTTTCTCTTTCACAAGAGATAAACCGGTTTTGCCGTCACCGGCTGTAAAGACAGTAAATTTATTTTTTTTCAGGAAGGTTCCCATCGTAAAAAGATAATCTGCATTATCGTCAATGATGACAATCTTCAGCTTTTTTTTTGCCATTTGTGCCTCCTTTTGTTAAAGCTGCCGATGAATCATTCATCACAGCTTGAAAATAATTCTAAACAGGCTGCCGGTTCCAGGAGAGGAATCCACTTCCAGTTTTCCATGGTGTTCTTTTACGATCTGATTGACAACAGCAAGTCCAAGGCCTGTTCCGGCAGTTCCCTTGGTTGAAAAGAACTCTTTAAACATATTTTTTTTCGTGTGTTCGTCCATCCCGGTTCCATTATCTTCCACTTCGAATTTGAACTGAAATTCGTTGAAATAATCAGCCCTGAGCGTAATGGCGTGTGAATCCTTGGCCGTATCTTTCTGACAGGCTTCGATTGCATTGGAGACCAGGTTGTTAAACATTCTGCGGATTGAAAAAATATCCACCATGACCGGTGGCAGTTTTGGATTGAATTCATGGGTCAGCCTGATATTGAGCGATGCTGCTTTGTGGTGAAAAAACTTTACCGCCACTTCCAGAATCTCACCTGGAGTTACCTTTTCAAATCGCAGCGTACGTTTTTTGGAAGAATACAGAACATTCTGGGTAATTACGGAAATATCAAGAAGGTTGTTCCGGACAACATCCCAGCCCTGACGAACCAGTTGAAGGTCGTTATCATGGAGCCCTTCATCAATAATATAGGAACCACCCTGCAACGCCTCGAGAATGTTTTTGATGCCATGAGACATAAATGCCATGGATTGTCCAATGGATGAAAGTTCTTTCTGGATCGCTTTTACTTTTGTGATGTTGACAGCCAGCTCCATTACAGACTCGATCTTGTTTTCTTTATTTGTGATCGGAGCGGAATAGACGATCATCTGTGATTCTTTCCCATCCAGGGTACAGATGGTTTCTTCACTCAGGTGAATTTTTTTGTCCTGAAATGTCTTATATACCGGGCAATTCGGACATTGTTTGTCGGCGCTTTTATACACTTCATAGCAGCGCTTACCCACACCATCACCAAAATCATTCTTAAAAGTTTGATTTGCATATAGTATGGTAAGATTCCGGTCTTGAATAGAAAGATAAACAGGCAGAAGATCAATAATCTCTTTGAAACGTGTATCTGGAATATTTATCATAAAATTTCTGCTCGGCTTTTCAGTTTTTTTTTTTTTTTACTTTTTTAATGCCTTACGGATTTTTTTCAATGTCTCCTCATCTGAATTGCAGATCATCTTTATAATATCATTTTTTTCATCAGATGAGATGTTGACTCGACATTCATCCATGACAGGCTTGACATCCAGCATTTCGCATATTGCTTTAATCAGACGTTCCGGGGTAACCGGTTTTTCCATGGTAATTTTGGGCCGATAGCGGGTAGCAAATGCATTGAATTCCTTGATATCCTCACTGCCGAATTCATCATGTGCATGCGCTGTTATGACAATGATCGGAATTTTTGCACATTG
>CAYTGW010000375.1:1566-2023 GCA_964437395.1 uncultured Desulfocicer sp. | reverse complement strand
CGCCCACTATCATTAAATATCTAGGATATTTCGAGTCCGGCAAATTGGATTATTTGCGTCTTTTCCCTTCTCCTCAGCCCAAACTTCCGTGTCCATTAGACGCTGCACTGGGCGCATTAGCGCCTGATGAACCATATCGAACATCACTGCAGGCTTCTATCTGGCGCATGTCGACTCTGCTGGCCTTGATTAAGCCCGGCACAACCGCTTGGGAATTTGAGATTGACGGGAGTGTGAGGAGTAAAGCCTTTGGCGCAAGATTTACGTCTGTAAAATGTTTATACGACGCAGCTGAGCCGTATCATATGGGGATTGATTACGTTTGCACAGCTATTACTAAAGGCCGATGGACAAAAGCAGCTAAGAAATATGCAAATAGCGAAGGGCTAACCATCGATTTTTCATATATGCTACGCGAGACATGGTGGCATGACTTCATTATGTCACGCGGATTAGG
>CAYTGW010000375.1:0-1556 GCA_964437395.1 uncultured Desulfocicer sp. | reverse complement strand
ATATTCTGTTCCAGAATAATCGCCTGGATTTTACGCAGGCTAACTTCATACCGTGCAAAGCATTTATCCCAAAAATCCTCGCCGTAATTACGGCCCCAATATCAAATCACCACACCATCGGAATTCTTTGAACAAAATACAGGAACGCCTCCTTATATTCCTGCCGATGATTTTATTTCAATGACAGCATAATAATTCATGAAACTTTATTCACCGCCTTACATCTGCCCCTGTCCATCTGTCCATCGTCCATCTGGTCCGTCTGTATGATTGTGCGATATTGTGCCTATAATATATAATTGTAAATAACATAGAAAGCATGACATGCAAATTGTTTTTAACGTTCAGCGTAGAGTCCCGATATTAATATCATCTGCTGCAAATGGCACCTAAAATACTGCGTCAGATTTACAGCTGGACCATGGCTTGTTCGCATACTCTAGCGAAGCATATGCCATTGGATATGCTTTTGCGCACTTGTGGATATGGTCCCCTGATATTCGCCTATCACACAGTCAGCGATACCCCGCTGCCGCACATCTCGAATATATACCGGCAAAAAAATATCCGTGAATTCGAAGCGGACCTGGACTACTTTTTGTCTGAACTGACTCCTGTCACGTTGCAGGATCTGCGTGATTATATTCTTAACGGCAAAAAACTCCACCCCAGGTCTTTCTTCCTTGCGTTTGATGATGGTTTACAGGAATGCGCATCGATCATTGCCCCTCTTCTAAAGAGAAAAGGGATTCCCGCGGCATTTTTCATAAACTCAGGATTTATAGGTAACACCGGCCTTTTTTTCCGATTTAAGACAAGCATCCTGCTACATCGATTTAAGACCTCCGGGGTTTCAGATTCCGAGTCGGACAAAATCCGCGGGCTTGTTGAAGCCGAGCGGATGCCGTGGAATGGCGGTTTTCCGGAAACGCTCCTCAGCCTCAGATACCGCCACAACGACCTGCTTGACCGCATCTCATATATACTCGGGGTCGACTTCGCCGATTACCTGAAGACCCAAAAACCCTACATGGATCCAGATCAGATATGCTCACTTGAAAAGAACGGTTTCACGATCGGCGCTCATTCCATAGACCACCCACAGTATGCTGAACTGATCCTTGACGAACAACTTTCACAGACGAGAAAAAGCATAATAGGAATAAAAGAACGAACGGGAATTGACGCAAAAGCGTTCGCTTTTCCATTTGACGAAACAGGTATTGACGAGGCGTTCTACGACACGATCATCGGTGACGGACTTATTGATATATTCTTCGGAACACTGACGAACAGGCATATGCCGGAACCGCATTTATTAACACGGATTTTCTGCGAAGGCCATCCAACACAGGCACCGGCACTGCTTAAAAACGGTATTATCGACAAGGCCCTGCGACGTTTGACGCTGCACACATGAAACCATTGCCGCCATCTCACCGCATACTGCCCTTTTCGATCCCTTTTAAGGTGCCAGGGTTTGCACACCAGGACCACGCCGGGCGTGACACCCTGGCCCCGGAAAACATCGATTCAGAGCGATGGTTTGACCAATT
>CAYTGW010000374.1:0-2026 GCA_964437395.1 uncultured Desulfocicer sp. | reverse complement strand
CAACTTCCTGTTCCGTAACAGCCTGTCGATTTCCCATTTCGTAACAGCCTGTCGAGCAGACATCCGACCTCGCATCCCTTCAGATTATTGAAAAAGGGGTGAAAGACTTTCTTGAGACCTACAGTAATAGCGTTTATGAAAACGGAACAGTCGCCAAACTCGCCGTTTATTGCGGCAGCATTGCCCGGCTGGAAGAAGAAGTATATCCGTACCTCACCGGGACAATGAAGATCAATCCGGATGAAATACTGAAATATCACAAAGGAAATAAGACTTACAAAACTACACAAGAGGCGGAAACGGAATTTAATTCACTGGATACGCCGCTTTCTAAAAAGAAAATAATCCTTCTGGTTCAAATCGGGAAAGAGGGCTGGGATTGCCGAAGTCTTACCGGAGTTATTCTTTCGCAAAAAGGTGATTGCCCAACGAATATGGTTTTACAAACTTCTTGCCGTTGTCTCAGGCAGGTTGACAAAGACTCAAACGAAACAGCAGTTATCTGGTTAAATGAAGAGAATGCTAAATCATTGGATAAACAACTGAAAGAGGAACAGCATACCAGTATTCAGGAACTTACAACTATGGGGAAAGACGGCAAGCCTTGGATAATTGACCGCATTTCCCGAATGGATTATCTCAAGCTGCCGAAAGTTGATTTTTATCAACTCACCGTTGAGTATGAAACCATCGTCAGCAAAGAATCGGCTAATCCCGGACAACATTTGTCAAAATTGGTTGTCAAGGATCATTTCGACACGGCCACGGTCATCAAACGCGGATTGTCGCCGGATGAATTAAAGACCAAGGACATTCTGTCCCGGATTGAAGGGGAACGAGCGGACTTCGATTTATGGATACATGCCATTGCCCGTGGAAGTATGGGAAGCATCGCCAGAAGCGACCTTTATCAGCACCAACGGGAAATGAAAAGCATATTTGATGCGATTACTTTTGAAAAAGGCACATCCCGTTATTTCAACAGTCTTTTTCGACAGGATGAAATATGTTCCCGCATCCGCCTTGCCTTTCACAGGCATCGTGAACTCAATGTAAAGTCGGAGATTATTCCTGAAAATGCCAGCCTGCTTGTGATAGAAAAACTTGGATCTATCGAAGATCATGATAAACTGTATCCTTCTGTAAGTGATATGCGGGAAATCATTCAGGCAGACAAAACCGGTATGGATATTACTGTTTTACAGAAAGAGGTTGAGGAGGCTCGGAGGAAATTGGACGAGTTTATTAAATCACAACCCAACCCTGACCTCTTTGCAATGGCAGGGATTAACAACCAGATGCCAAAAATATTCTCCAAAGCAGTTGCCAGCAAAGACAAAACATTCCATTATTTACCATACAATTTTATGCAAAGTCGTTTTGAATTGAAATTCATACAGGAAGTGATCAACCTTGCAGCGTTTATGGATAACGGACTTGAAATTTACTACAATGGCGAAAGGCATATTACTGAATTTTGCATTGTATGCTACGAAAAGAAAAATAACCGTTGGTGTAGGGTGGGGAAGTATACGCCGGATTTTATGATAATCAATCGCAAAGATAGTAGTATCCATAAAATTCTCATTGTAGAGACTAAAGGCAGCGGTTTTGCCGATCAACCGGAGTTCAAAGCCCGCAGGAATTTTATGGAATCTGAATTTTTGAAGATGAACAATGAAAAATTTGGCTACAACCGATTTGATTATTTGTATCTGGAGGACAGACACACGATGAACGATAACTTGCTTTCGTTCAAATCTAAGATAGACTCGTTTTTTAAGGAGAAATGATTATGCCTATAAAATATATCCCATATTATCCAAATACTGTTCAAGGTCAAGCGATACTTGGTAATATCACCCATACGAGAAGAGTTTTACGCTATCGGGATAATGATAAAGTGTATGAACGCATTCAACGGGGGATGCCGTATTATGAACTGGAAAAAATCGAAACCATAGGGGCAGGTTCGCAACCTGCCCATTCGCAACCTGCCCAAAAGAATGAAAATATGCTTATTCGC
>CAYTGW010000373.1:539-2027 GCA_964437395.1 uncultured Desulfocicer sp. | reverse complement strand
GGAGCCCTGCGCCTTGATATTTTTTACTCTTGTATAGGACGCTTGGACGATTACGGAGTCGGTGTTATAGCCCGCTTGGACGACTGGCTGAGAGTTGCTGCTGTTGTCAACCGTGATAAAATATTCGGCATTTGTTAAAAACCTGCCGTCAATTTTTAGTTGCTGGTTGTATTCATTTATTTTGTAATACCACATGTAATAACCTGTTCCGCAGTCGAGGACAACGGTAATGTTTACATGATTGGCAGCAAGATTCCATGAAGATGGCCCGGTTCCTCCGGGGTTCGAGTTATTATCGCCGACAATCGCCCGGATTGTTTCTGTTAAACTATCGAGACCCTTGCACCAATTCTCTTTGCTCGAATAAGGGAACGAACCAACCGGAGAATCGTAAACATTGGATGGCTTGTAATAAATATAATGATTGTTTAATTCATGGCCGGTTTTGAATCTGCCGAACTTCCAGCCCGACCAGGAAGGGGATGTATTTCCAGAAAATCCAATGCGCCAATAGTAAGTCGTATCTATTTGAAGAGAGCCATTAAGAATGCCGCCGTTCCCTATTGTTCCGAAAGGAATGTCCTGGCAACGGGTCCCGTAAGAGGCAAAGGCAATGCCTTTATTTCCGGAATCCCATACGATATTATTTGTGAATGCATTATCCGTATCCACCTGCACCCACGCATTTTCCATTGAGGGAGAGCTATAGTAATTGTAATTAACGATGGCGGAAAATTCCGGGGTGTTGTCAAACACCATCAAAATGATGCTTGAGCACTCTGTAAGGTTGCTACCCTCGCAATGCGGAGCCGTGGGCTGGCTCATGGCAAGAGCGGGAGCGGAGAGGGAGAGAACCATGACCAAGGACCTGACTGCAAGAACCATTGCGCTTTTCATGAGCGACCCCTAACCTGTTAATCCTCTTTTTTCCTATCCGACGAGTGCCTTAACGGGCAGCAGAGAATCAAGTTGTCCATCAACTCGCATTTGTGCGAAAGAGTTTATACCTGTATTCAGCAATTGTCAAAAGAAAAATCAAATAATTCTGATATAACTGCTTTGAGTTGCGCATTTTATCAATTATTCTGGGATTCGCCTTTCATTATTATATATATCGCGTTTCCTGCCCTACTTCAAAATATATCTTTCAAATTTCTTGGCGATTTTTGTGGCGAGTTCAGCTTTTTTCTCCGTGTGTTCCTTCTCGTCTGCGACGATTGCTACTGCGTACCTCAAGCATGACATTCGCGTGATTTGAAGGTCCCGCGAGGCGCGGCCAGAGTCCTCGTTTTCGCTGCCTCCGCTGGAGCCGTTCTCGTGCAGCAGGATGTTGGCGATGCTGGGTTTCATGTGATTTGTCCTTTATTTAATTTGAAAAACGCGCGTATATAAAGCCCATGTTTAAACATGTTTAAACATGGATGTCATTTTCAGGTATTAAACGCACGTCCGGCATAACGGTTGGCATTGAATATTTAAAGCTTTCGG
>CAYTGW010000373.1:0-487 GCA_964437395.1 uncultured Desulfocicer sp. | reverse complement strand
TGATGCTCGATAATCCCTTCATAAAACTCGGCGGATTGATTGTCAATCCGGGGGTGCTTGAGGAGGATTATCTGCCAGAGAAGATTCCCGGCAGGGAAGACAATCTTGGGGACGTTATTGTGCATCTGGCTCCCGCCGTACGAAACCGCAAGCCCCGGCACCTCTGGCTGCACGGTCCGCAGGGGTCTGGGAAAACTTCCACGGCAAAATTCATTCTCAACGGCCTGGAAAAAGAAACATCCATAAAGGGCATTTATTTGAACTGCTTTAATCATTTGACTTTTCCATCTGTGATTGAAGAAATTACTGACCAGCTGCGCCGAACTGCGGATTTGGGAGGAATCGGAATTCTTGGAGCTTCTCCTGGAGACGGGAATCTCAATCTGGAGCGCTTCAGGAAATACATCGGGACAAAGCCGCTTATTGTGGTGTTGGATGAGATTGACGCTCCGACGGCGGCAAACATGAACGCTATACTGTATAACCT
>CAYTGW010000372.1:0-2029 GCA_964437395.1 uncultured Desulfocicer sp. | reverse complement strand
AGTGATTACCGGCTTGCCGGATGCCATTGCCTCCAGAATGACAAGCCCGAATGACTCGGAATGGGTGGACGGTAGAACCAGGAAATCTCCCAGATTGTAATGCGCCGGTAAATCCTGATCCGGAGACTTCGGACCGGCAAAGATCACTCGTTTTTCCATACCAAGATCTTTCACCTGTCTCAGGTATTCTTTTTCATGGTATCCGCCTCCCACTACCAGCAGAACCAGATTACCGTCCGGTATTCCGGCAATGGCATTGATCAGGATATGAAGTCCCTTAAACGGAATCAGGTTGCCGACAAAAAGGGCAACCGTTTTGTTTTCGATTCCATATTTCTTTACAAGCGCGCTGTCTTTAGGGCCGGGCCTGTACCGGACGACATCCACGCCCCCATATCCGACCGAAGTGACCTTGTCCCAGGGTACGATAGCGCCGGCTTTTGTGGATTTCAAATACCGGTTTCCTGGTGAGCAGATTCCGCTTGCACCCGTCAAGACCCGTTTCAGCAATAGAGGTTCATAAACACCGATCACAAGTTGTTTCAACCCCGTGTTGCCATGCACATCCATGTGATAAGTTAAAAAATATTTTTTATTCTTCAATATGGATGCAAGGTAGACATATTCGGCAGCCCCGAAAAAAGGGTAGTGAAGATGGATGATGTCAAACGAATCCAGCATCCGGTAAAGCTGAGGCACCATGCCCGCATCCCCGTACTTCACCGGGGTTTTCAACCGGATAATCCGGAATTCTCCCGGGTCTGTATCATAGACGGCCTGGTCATAATGCAGGGTGAATATGGTGACATCATGACCTCTCTTTGCCAACTGCAGGGAGTTGTGAAAGCAGATGTATCCCATGCCACCATGGAGCGGGGGGAAGGTTCCGATGATTTGGGCAATTTTCATAAAATCGGTTTTCAGTTAACGGTTTTCAGTTCACAGTAAACAGTCAAACAGTTAGCTCAAATTTAGTTGCCAATTTCTTTTTTACGAGCAACCCATATATCTTGTATACTGGAATCAAACCTGCCATTATGCAATATATCAAATGACTTCAATAGGATGTTGGAAACAAACTTTGGCGAATGATAAGCTTGATACCATTTTTTCCCCTCTTTTACGTCACCTCGCACAACTAACTTGCCGGAATTATATAAATGTTTTTCATGTGATAAGAGTCTGTCCATTGTAAGGTCCCCATGCGTAGTAAAAATAATTAAACCGCCAGGTTTTAAAATGCGCTCTATCTCTTGTATCCATTGGGTGTGCATTTTTTCGGATAAATGTGTAAAAACCGATATAGCATATACACAGTTGAAAAAAGCCGGTTGAAAAGACAGCGGAGGCTCTAATTGGTTTACTACAAACTGAATTCCTTTAATATTTTTCTGGTTCCACTTTATCGATTTTTTATTATAGTCTGATCCATACAATTCAACATCATTTTCTAACTGATTTCTAAGATGCCGGATTATGCGCCCCGGACCACACCCCCACTCAAGAACTTTGAAATTGCTGGTGATTTTTTCTTTGTTTATAATGTCTGATATTACGGTTGAATTGTTTACGCCCTGAGCAAAATATGAAGGCCAATGAATATTACCATAGGCATCAAACGCAAGTCGTGCAGGTGGAACTGGAAAGTCCTTATGATTTAAAAGAAAATCTCTATTAATTTTTCTGTTTTTAATCAGGCTGTGAATTCCAAGTATATAATCAGCAACTAAGATAAGTTTTAATTTTTTTAATATTTTCGAAATGATATGTACAGTTTGGAAATTCATCATTTCATGATCTCCTGGTTCTATAATCGCGACAGTACTTCAATATAGTATAAAGGCATACCGCAATCCTGTAAAATTTTTTCCACACCTCCAAATCCTCAAAAGAAGAACTCACGATCCTTCCACTTGCCCCTTCTTATCAATCAATCCGCAACCGTCAACTGTTAACCGCCAACCGGGATGCAATTAAAAGTGTTGGGTTTCGATTCGTTTTATTGTGGGAGCGGCATCTTGCCGCGACA
>CAYTGW010000371.1:0-2029 GCA_964437395.1 uncultured Desulfocicer sp. | reverse complement strand
TTCAGAATTTTGGGAACCGGTCCCTTTGCAATCATCTGTCTCCTGGTCAATGCCATGGTCAGATTGACCTTCCCGAACCAGAATTTATGGGCAATATCCGAACTCATCTTCATATCCACAATCACTTTGGTATCCAGATCTCCGGATCGGACATCTATTTTTTCCCCGGAGCAGTCAATCACCAGTACAAGATCCGGATCTGTATAGTTGAAACGGATGATCAGTTTGGATTCCAGAAGCTTGTCTGCAATCACAGGTGTATTTGCAAGCAGTCGAAAAAATCCACCCAGCACCTCATTAAATCTTTCAGAACTTTCAAAAACCGGCATTTGATCTCTCCTTTTTTAATATAGATTAATATGCATTCTTCAAATGAACCAGAATATCCTCTGCAAGAACCTCACGCACATTATAGACCGTGGTACCATCTTCCTGCGCTGCCTGCGAAATTTTCTCCAAGCTTTCTTTCTTCACACCTGCTTCTCTCAGATTTAAAGGCATGGCTCCAAGGGAATGCATTTTCTTATGCAGGTCACGAACCGCATGAATTGCCTTCCGGGCTGCATCGTCTACAGACAGGCCGGTCACATCCTGTCCCATAAAATAGGCCAGCCTGGCATACTTTTCCTTGCATTCCTCGAAATTGTACTCCATGCCATGAGCCAGAAGGATCCCATTGGCAACACCATGAGGCACTCTCGCGATTCCACCAGTGGCATGAGCCATGCTGTGAACACAGCCAACCATGGAATGAGAGAAGGACGTGCCTGCGATGTTGGAAGCAATCAGCATTGCGCCCCTGGCTTCCAGATCATCCCCATCCTCAATGGCTTTGACAAGATTATTAAAAATCAGCTCTATGGCAGCGACAGCAAGAGCCTCGGAATGAGGGGAAGAATCCACACCCACATAGGATTCTACGGCATGGGTCAGCGCATCCATTCCGGTTGAAGCGGTTAGCTTCGGCGGCAGGGATTGCGTCATGACCGGGTCCAGAACAGCGAGTTTCGGTAGGAGATACCCGTCTGAAAAAGCCAGCTTGACCTTATTTTCCACATCATAAATTACCGCAACAAGAGTACATTCGCTTCCTGTCCCGGCGGTTGTGGGTATGACAACAAATGGTTTCAGGGGCTCTGTGAGTGTTCCGGCACCGGAGTAATCCTCAATAAGATCACCGCCATGAGAAAAGGTGAAATTGGCTGCCTTCGCGGCATCAATTACACTTCCTCCGCCCACTGCAATCAACCCTTCAGCCCCGGACTCGAGAGCCAGTCTGCTGATCTCCTTTACAGCAGCTATGGAAGCATCCTGAGGAACATCCAGATAGGTTCCGGTAATCGTATACCCGCCCTGTTCTATTCCTTCTTTAATGCTGTCAAGCAACCCAAGATCGTTGATGATATGGTCAGACACCATAAAAAAATTACTTACATTCAAGGCCTCCAGTTCATGTGAAAAATCGGATGCAAGGCCTGCACCGTAAATCATTTTGGTGGGATGATGAAATTGATAAAAATCTGGCAGCATTTGTCCTCCTTGTTTTGCCGGAATGCAGGAAACCGGCAGACCTATCCTGCACAGGCATCAATTAAAATGGCTTGACGAACGATTTATTATTAGCCATATCGATAGTACATCATAAAACAGATAACAATATTTAAGAGTGTTTTATTAAAAAAAGTGTTTTACCGTAAAACAGATAAATCGCATAGAACAGGAATTGCTAATGATTAAAGACAAACAAGTGAATTCTGCCCTTTTGGCTGTTTTCCCAAATCTTGAAACATTACATAATTTCATAAAAAAAAGTGACAACCAGAAAGTATTTCATTCTTTTGTCAATTTTGCTTTTCAGGAGGGCATCATCCAGACATGCGATGAAAATGCCTTTACCCGGTTCATCCAAACCCATTCAAAGGACAATTCCGCCTGCTCACCCCCCATGGATCTAACATTTGAAGAATTGTTCAAGAACAAGAAAGAACTCTTACACATCAATATCTCGGAACGGGCGCTCACCGAACGG
>CAYTGW010000370.1:840-2061 GCA_964437395.1 uncultured Desulfocicer sp. | reverse complement strand
ATAGCGCATAGCTTCACTGCGTGTCCAGCTTTTGCCGGAATGACAGACAGCGCTGCCACCGTCATGCCGCAGTACAAATCGGTGTATCAAAACTGAATAATGTTCTTGAAAATCAAAAATTTTTCAGATATATCGAAAACAAACCAATCAGTATTTTTTATATCTCCTTTAATCAGAATAAGTTAACACGGCTCAAAGTCATCGAGACGGATATAACAACTAGATTGTAATTTCTGTGACTGCAATCCATCGTCTTTTTTTCAGGTGGTTTTCAGTTTTTCGCTGTTGCTGGTCGTTTCACTGTTTTTTTCTGTAACCCTAAACTTTTTTAAGGAGGTGCCCATGCGATTTCCAGTTCATCGAAACATCTTATTGTCCATCCCCTTGCTGCTCTTTTTTCTTTTATTTATTTCCTGTTCCGGATCCGATTCGAAGATGGATAGCTCTGATGAGGCAACAACGGAAAATCAACTCAGATCAGTTCAGGAACTGCTTTCCATGTCTCCAACCGATATGTCGGAGCAGGATCTGGATCAGTTGCGGCTTCAGACCGGCGGAATGAAACAGGAGGATTATGAGGCGATCTATGGCCCCCTGGCGGAAACCGATGAAGCGGAATCCGAAGAGCGCGATGCCCAGGATCATCCGCTTTTAGACACCCTGACATCGGCTGTCTGGGGATACTGGACAAAAGTGGATATCCCAGGCGCGGTATGCGGCAACAACACGCCATACAAAATTTTTATCATGAAATCGACGGGTTTCTGGAACTGGCTGTTTGGATACACTGATGATGTGATTGTTTATCTTGAACCAGGTGGAGCATGCTGGGATTATCCCAGTTGTACAGGCCAGGCTGGTATCCGGGGTGCGGCAAACCCGGACGGGATTCCGGACAATTTCATGAACCTGGGTGATTTTTTAGATCCGAATATTGAAGGCGGAAGCGTAAATGCTGCCATCTCTCCTTTGATTCTCAAAAATCACCCGACAGGAGATAATGTGCAGACTTCCAGTTGGAACAAGGTGTTTATCCCGTATTGCACCGGCGATGTTCACTCCGGCAACCGGGTTGCGACCTACACGGATGATGCAACCGGAGAAACCATTACCTATCATCATGTGGGAGCCACCAACATCGAAGCGGTCATTGTATACCTGAAACAGGCGTTCCCCAAAATCGACAAACACATGATAACCGGGTCCAGTGCGGGCGGCGTG
>CAYTGW010000370.1:0-830 GCA_964437395.1 uncultured Desulfocicer sp. | reverse complement strand
CGACGAAGACAACCAGTACCGCCTTCATCAGAAAATCAGCCAGGAATGGAATACCGATTACCTGATTGGAAAATTGCAAGCGGATTTCCCGGGTGTGGATATTACCGGCGACTTCGGTCAGATCCATACGCTTCTGGCCAATGCCTACCCCAACGATCCCCTTGCCATTACCATGTTCACACGGGATACCAATTTTTCCGGATATTCCTATGCAAGGTTCTATGATCTTGACGAAAGTGATCCTGCCCAGGTGGAACAGATCCTGGATCTCTGGTCTGAGGATATTGACAATCTGGTGGCAACCTATGATCAGTACAACAATCTGAGCTACTATATCCCGTATTTCCGCGATATGAATGAAAGCCATTGTACGGCTATCGTGGAATTCACCGGAACTGAATATCTGAATACCGGGGTTGATGTGGGAGATTTTATCAATGATGTCCTGAACGGAAATCCGGTCCAGAGCTACCGGGAACCGGAAAATCCGTCCGATGCGGACGTAACGGACTTCTGGATGGATCTGGTCAATCTGCTGCTGTAAAACGAAAAAAATATCTGCATTAACCAAAAGGCCCTGCCGGATTTCCTGGCAGGGCCTTTCTGTTTTGAATCAGGCAACATTTCTTTCAACTTTTGGCTTACGAGGGGGAAATTTAACCCTCTTTCGTTTCGAATCATCTTGACGTTTCAGGATATCCTCAAAGATCGCATCCACATCATTCTTGAACTTTGATGCGTATTGTTTTCTTAACTCTCTGGTTTCTTTTACAATTGAGTCTTGCCACATAATATTATCCCTCCATCAATTCTTGAGGTGTACATATGGT
>CAYTGW010000369.1:0-2062 GCA_964437395.1 uncultured Desulfocicer sp. | reverse complement strand
GGTAGGGCATCTTTCGAGCGAATAAACGTTTACACCGACAGAAGAAACCCTATAACTTACATTTCGCATCCTCAGGAAATAATTTTTGAATATTCCTGCAATTCTATCGAAAAATCAATCATGTTTCTTTAAACCGCCACCAGTTATCCTGAAGTTTTTTGTAAACCGTGTCAGGAATTTCCAATAGCCGGTTGATTTGTTCATGCAAATCCCTGAGTCCTTTTACTACTGCATGTATACATACCTCATTCCGGAATATCTGCGAGTAGTATACATTGCGATAAAAGTATCGGATGTTGTTCCATGTCGGTTTCTTTGAATTCATCCCCTGCGGTAAAATAGGCAACTTTTCTATGTTTTCCTTTGCCATATTCATCCGTATTTTTCGTTCGATAAGCGACACAATCATCAATGCCAGAAAATATAGGAAGAGCATGGCTTCAATTCGCTTCTCCTTCTTTAAGAAAATAGGGGCTACTTCAAGAACAGTTTTTTGGGTGTACATACGCTTTTCGAGGAACGGCTGGCTTTTATATTTTCTCAGAACCTCACTGGCATTAAGTACTGTATTGGTGACCAACGGGAAGATCCCATCGGTTTTTGACGCTTCGGCAAGGGCTTGTTCGTTTAATTCCCACTGAATGCCGTATGTAAACGCCCATTTGTTTTTGTAGGCGCTTTTTGATTCCGATGGCCTGCCGGGCGATATCTTCACTTTAATTTGCTTACGTTCGGTTAATATCTTAACGTCGACAAACCCTTTAACCTCCTTGCAAATGCTATCGACTGCAGCCTTGATCTCTTTTTTGGTCTTTAAATGATACGCATTTAGTTTCGGTGAGAGTTCTTCTAATTTCGTAATCGCTTTCTCTATTTTTCCCTGTCTTCTGCTTTCATCGTCTTCCTGTTTTGCGCTGCTATGAACAAAAATGATTCGAAAGCCATCTTTCGTCCGTTCGGCCTCATATGTTTTGTAGATATTCATCTCGCCCTTTTTACGTGAGCTTTCAATCTGAAAGGCGTCATTCCATGTTACATCATTTCCTTTCAGATGCTTTAAAAACCGTTTGACTTCCTTGCGATCCTTCGGGACGATTGTGATAAAATAACCGCCATTTCTTGAAATATGGATTAAATTTTCATGGCTGCACAACTTGCAATCGGCCACGTAAATAAAATCTTCTTTCTCCAATAAAGTGCGCAACGCATTCCAATTCGGTATATGCGTGACGTCATCAGTGGTGTTGCCGTCAAAGAGCTTGTAACTCAGCGGGACATGACCATCTGCCGTGATATTCAAACCAAATACAATCTGCTTGCAGTCAGGCCGGAAATCCTTGTTGTGACCGCGCTTGAGCTTGACCGCTTCCGAATCGGGGGTATCGTATTTTCCAATGAACGTCACCGTTGTGCTGTCATTATGAATTTCGTCGGTAAGCAATTTGTGAACAGCGATGGCGTTACCGGATACTTCGGTCATTAACGAATGGCGATCTGCGCGGAAAAGGGCCGAAAGAGCCTTTGCGAGTCGATCATCATTAAAAAGACTCGCTGTTACTGGACCTGCAACAAGGCCATCGGAATAATTGGACAGCCATTCTTGAACTTTGTACAGCGGCTTGTTCTCGCATATGATATTGGCCGTTAATATACATAGGCTTTCAGCATGATCCGCAAGACTACCGGCAGATGCTGGAACATATTTGGTAAAGAGATTGAACAGGTCAAGCTCATCCATGAAATGCTTGACCATGGGCAACACGCCGACATGGTTGAACCGCGCTTCAAATTGCTCCATAGAACCCTCCTATTTCGTTTCTAAGGAGGGTTGTAAGGCTTTTTAATGCAAAAGTCTAGATTTTTTTATTACCTTGTTATATCGGCATGTTACTTGCCATTTTGGGGCTCTGTTCCTAAATCATTGGAATCTATTTTTTGGGTGCGAAATGTAAGTTAGAACTGGTTTTTCAGCGGCAAAAAAGGTATTTTAAAGGAAATCGCTATTTCTGATCGGCCATTGAATGAAATTGTAGTCACAAATTGATAATGACACGTGCAAATA
>CAYTGW010000368.1:0-2091 GCA_964437395.1 uncultured Desulfocicer sp. | reverse complement strand
ACCAGCATTGTGGATTATTGAATCCACGTTTATTACCTTAAACACGAAAGAACCGTTTATTACCATCCCAGCGTTTATCCAGCAACCGCAATCCTTTGGCTTTCAAATAAGCCGACAAATACAGGTCGCTTGTTTTATACGTGTTGTCCGACACATCCACCTTCCTCTATCGCTAAGACCTCATCAGCCAAAGCCATGCCATGCCGGGCCAGATGTTTGCGGGCGATGATCCGTGCGATGATGCGAAGACCGTCACGAATATCGTCCTCATCGCCATTGGGAATTATTTCGACTTTATAATTCTTCATTTGCCTGCGTTCTTGATCTTAAAGATTTTATCGAAATTGCTCTCATCCAGTTTTAACGCTGTTAAAATTCTTTCCCTCAATAGCGGAGAGGGATTCCGTATACCAGACATTAACTGCGACATGTAGCCACTGCTTGCGCCAATGCGGTTAGCAAAATTATTCTGCGACATGTTCTTGCGGGCTAATATCTGCCTGATTTTTCCGCCTCTTAATGCCACTACCATTTTAGTATCTCCTTTCTTGCAGAAGTTAAGCACGATATTAGTATATTGCAAACATTATTCCGTGTCAATAAAAAAGTATCTTAAAGTATAAAATAATGCTTGCAATTGTTTAGCAGTTATGATAATATTATTTTCAAGAAAGGAGAGTGACCTATGGGACAATTTGGAAAGTTTTTAAGAGAACTGCGTGAGGATAGAAAAATGACCTTGCGTGACGTTGAAGAAAAGATACACATCTCCAACGCCTACCTCTCGCAGGTCGAAAGTGGTCAGCGCAATATTCCGACGATTAGAATCCTGTCTAAACTGGCCGAGTGTTACGGATGCAAAGTAGAAACCCTAACGAATGCGGCAGAGGCAGAATTAAAAAATCAAAAAACAAAATCGGATGAACCGCCAACACCTGGGGGTGATTTTATTTGCAGGGGCTATGAAAACCTAAACGAAGGAAACAAGCAGGCCCTTAAAAAATTCCTGCAACATCTTCAAAGGGAAGAAAAAGAAAAGAAATGAAGATCGCACTTAAAAATTATCTCGGCTCTAAACCTTTCCTTTATGGCAGGGATTTAATTAAACGCATGGGGGTTAAGGGACATTACATCAATGAACATGACGTGACGGATTTCTTGGGCTATGAAATTAAAGAAATTAACCCGGATGAATGCGCTAAGCATGGCGACTATATCGGCGAAATCTTTGATGACGTCTGCGCTGTGTTAATACCTCACGAGAGTATAATCCTTCTGGCGAATAACCTCTCTCCTCAGCGTGAACGTATGACTCTGTTTCACGAGTCCGGGCATGATCTTATTCCGTGGCATCAAGCAAACAGTTTCTCTTTGCGAGGGAAAGACATCGATATCGCAGTCCACAAAAACATTGAACGAGAAGCGTTTCATGCAGGAGCAGAGATAATGTATCCGATAAGGCATTTTGTTGAAGATTCTTTGAGCATACCCCTTGCATTTAACTCCGTAAGCCGTCTTGCCAGCCGGTATAATGGCTCGTTTGAAGCGGCAAGCATCCGCTACGCCCTAACTAACCGAAATATAATGGCAATCGTTGTTGTAAAAGAAAACGATCTCAACGACCAGTTATCCTTTGCTTTTAACCACAATTCAAATGGACAGCGATATTTATTTGATATGCCCCCGATAACACGGATAAAACCACAATCAACCGCTCCCCTGCAGGTGCAATACTGCTGTCATTCGTGCCTGTTTCCTAAATTTATCAAGTCCGGATCGGAAATCGAGAAAAGTAATATTATTTATGAATGCTAGTCACAAAAACAGCGTAAACAAGGTGAAATTCCGGCGTCCGTATTTGGCTCCCCCCCAAGGACTCGAACCTTGGACATAGTGGTTACACTTAACCCGAAATTACTTTCGGAAGCGGACTATATCTTTGCCAAATAGCTTACATTTTAGGCAGCAGGTGCATAGTCTCTGAACCTTCCTCGCCGCAAATCGCGACAGGCTCGGCTGCTGATTATCCCAGAGGGACTTCCAGCAATTCTCCTGCAGTTTCAACTACGGTTTCCCGTAGAAGCTGCGATT
>CAYTGW010000367.1:0-2115 GCA_964437395.1 uncultured Desulfocicer sp. | reverse complement strand
TAACCCAAGTTCGACAACCATTTTTTAAAAATACAATTAATTCATAATGATACAGGAAAAACACGAAATTTTTCCTCACTACATTTTATGTTTTTTGGGGGTCAGCTTTTATTTTTTGGCCAGCGGATTTTTGATTCTTACCTTTTTCAACGGCTGCTTTTTTATGCCCAAAGCATTATAAATAAACTGCTGGTTGATGGTCGGAGTCGTACTGTTACGGATATGAATGGTTGATCCATCCTCGGTTTTAAATGTGGTTGTCACCCTGACATGGGTTGACAGTATGTTTCGGATTGTATTCCAGTTGTAATGGATATTCTTTCGTCGTAATTTTTTTAGTATTCCGGCAAGAAGATGGTAGGCAATAACAGTAATGAAAATATGAGCGGTTGTCGTATCATCTCTTTTGTGATGAATCGGTCTCAAACCCAGGTGTGATTTCATACTCCTGAAGCTGTCCTCAACCGTTGCCAGGGAGCGATGAATCTTGGATATCTCTTCTTCCGTAAGATCAAGACGATTGGTCCTCAGAATATAATCTCCAGTCTGTTGCTGTTTTGCCTTTCCCTTGGGATTTTGATGATATTCAACCCCGGTTACTTCACCGTCAGCTTCCCGGATCTCAATATCATACAAACTGCCGACTCCATATCGCTCCTTGATTCTTCCGATCCTTTCAACAATATATTGATAGTTTTTCCGGGCACCTTTTTTCGTAAGCCCATCCTGGATTTCTTGTAATTCCTGCTCAAACTTCTCAAGCTTTTTGGCAAGAATCGCCTTTTCCTTGGCTTCTTTTATCTCACTGTGGCAATGAAGCCAGGCTTCTCCATCCTTCTTTACCAGCTTCACTTGCAGATTGTTCTTTTGATCATAAAGGCTCAGGCTCTTTTCCGTACTGTCAGACCAGAAATCCTCAGGGAAAGACCTTCTTCTCGATACGGCTACATATTTCAACTGCTTCTGCTTGATGATCTCAATGTTTTCTTCCGAGGCAATACCCGCATCAATGACAATCGTTTTTTCAGAACCATAACCATCCTTCACTTCCGACAGCTCTTTTAATATGACTTCCAATGTCCCCGGTTCTGATATGTTCCCCTCAAGAATCCTGCTCTGTTTTGGAAATCCATCCGCATCAACTGTTAATGCCAGCGTAACCAAAGGCCTGTCATTGCGGCGCTCTTTTGATCTTCCAGGTTTTGCTATCCTGCTGTTTCGCTTGCTGCCCTCAAAATAGGTATTGGTCAGATCATACAAAATAACCGTTTCCTTTAAATCAAAAAGATCCCGGGCGGCTCCGGATAGATATTGCTCTATCTCTTCATGATTTTCCAGCAACAGACAGGAGATCCTGTGCAATGCATTGTCATATACGGTCGCATCTGTTTTTAACAGTTCACATATCGCGCTATTCTCATTTATCCATCTTGCGGTTTCTCGTTCGCTTCCGGGATGAACAAGCCTCCCGGTAATCAGCATCTTGGCGTAAGCAATCTGATTTTCATTGAATGCAAGCTCTCGCAGAATCTTGTCTACATTATATTCCTGCATACTGTTGGTAACGATGTGTTCAACACCAATCGTCCTGCTGTCGGATGTGGATACAGAATTGATATCAACCGTTTCATATACAACTTCTTCATCCGGTTGTGGACCAATCTGTTCGGATTCTTGACTCAATCGCTCTTTAACGATCACCCTGGCATAGTGCCTGGCCAGCTTTTCAATTTCCGGATGGGTTAAAAATAAACGCTTTTCTCCGTGAAGTTCGGATTCTATCGTGTTTGCCAGTTCTTTCCACTGGCCTTGCGGCAGGTCAAGAAAACCAAGATTTAAAACAAGCCGCTGCCTGGGGCCATTAGGCGTACGAACCGATTCTACCAGTTGGTGCTGGGTGTATTTTTTTCCTTTTTTGGATTTGACTGTTTCTCGGATAAACATGAGGTGGATAGTACAGGGTTAAAGCGGGCCTGTCAAGAACTAAATTTAATTTTCAGTCACTACATTGATAATTTTCAATATCAGATATAATAATTTCAAATAGTTATATTTTACAAAACACTAAAAATACTCGATTTTAACCCTTTTTTATTCAATTTTGTCGAACTTGGG
>CAYTGW010000366.1:0-2125 GCA_964437395.1 uncultured Desulfocicer sp. | reverse complement strand
GTCAATTCCTTTTTGGCTTCCAGGAAAAAAGCATCCACCTTCTGCTTTTCCAACTTAATATGCTTGAAGGTGCTGTTGCCGCCATCTCGATGATCTCCCGGATCTGTTTATCCGAAACTGATTTTTCCGGATCAAAGAAATTGACCGCCCGCCTGTTGGTAATTACATTTTTAAAATCCATGACTATCCTCCTTTTCCATTTTGCAATATGAATATATTCCAAAAACAGGAATATGATGTTTTAATATTACTTATATAAATCAACTTTTATGCCAGATAAGAGATGTTTAAAATTTAAATAAAATACATATGGTTATAAGAAATCATAAAAAAGCCATGACTGCTGAAACGTGAGACAATGTGTCTCTTTTGCCAATCATGATACAGGGTTTGGATAATCAGCAGGCATCCCTGACCGATGATATCCAAAGAATTTTTGGAAAAAAGCCTGACATATTTGCACTATGCTCATGAAATTATGTTTTAAAATTAATAACATAAATAGGTTCTACAATATCTGTTTGCATGCATGCAATTAATATGATAGCAGTTGTTCTCATCCATAATATAACTGCAAAAAGGACAGGATCACATGGTTTTGAATATTCCCAGAAATGAGGCAGATCAGATTCTCTTCAACACCATGGCAGCCATATATCAATTTGAACGCCGGAAAGTTCGGCTTTTTGGAATCAATTATGAAGCTTTCTATCTTCTTCATTTTCTCAGACGTCGATCCTCAGCGAAAATGAGAGAGATTGCCGAAGAGATGAATATCCATATCAGCACCGCAAGCCGTACGGTCGGTCGACTGGAGAAACGGAATTTTGTTTCCCGTAAAAAGGACCCGGTCGACAAACGAAGCATACTGGTCTCTCTGGAGCCGGAAGGAGAAATTGTGGTCAAGGCATCAGAGGATCATTCCTTTGAAACCATTTCAAAGAATCTGGAAGGGTTAAGCGATGAAACCATTCAGGCAATCATCACGACTGCTGTTCACTTTCATCAGATACTTAGGATTCCTGTGATGAAATCTTATACCGGTGAATCTGTCTGAATCCAAAGAAGGGCGGGAACCATGGCAGATGAAATGTCAGACAATAAAAAACATTATTGATCAAGGATAAAACAATATATCCAGTAACCATTTTCAGCTTACAAGAAAGGAGAATTTCAAAATGGGCCTGATAGCTAACCTGTTATACATCCTCGGCATTGGAGTGGTCATCATGATCGCCCTGAATATTATCAATGTGCTGCAAGCCGGCAGTAAAAAACCGGATGGCCGGACAATGGAACAGATCCTGGGAGTGAAACCGGAGAAAGCCACTTATGATGATATGGAAAGACTGTCACGAAGCGAAAAAATGCAGCTTTTCTATGCTGCCTCAACACCTGAACTTAATGAATTCAATGGTGAATACCAGGCAAAACTGTTAAGCGGCGGTGTCCTTGGAGGGTCCTCGGCATTTTTTACGCACCATGTATTTCCGTACGGAAAATTGACGCTGAACACCAAGTGGGTTGGAAAAGGCTTTCAGAGTACCGGCACGAATTCCGGAATCGGTTATAATATTTTTACACAACAGAATGGTAAAACCCTCAGGATCCGGGTAATCGATACCTCCATGGTGCCGACAAAAATCGGAAAGGATGGAAAGCGTTCCTTTCAGATCAACTACAGCCGGTTAAACAACGGAATGATCCATTCCATGCGGGATGAAGTCCGGAAAATAAACAACAACCTCTATATCGGTGCCGGATATATGGGTCTTGGCGGCGGTTCAATGAACCCGGCCCCGTTCGCGCTTATCGGTCCTCCCAAACCCTGGGTAGGTGCAGATAAATAAAAAATGATATTCTCTCTTAGGAGATATTTCAGGAATGGAAACAACACAGGAAAAACCCACTGTAATCATCAAAAGATGTGAAACATATGACCAGGCCAGAATCATGGAAATTTTTCAAAACGGCATGGCAGAACTTAATTTCAGGCCACATGGAAAAATTTTTGTCAAACCCAATGTGGTGTTTTCCACAAAAGATGGGAAATATGGTTCAACCGCTTATCCCAAGTTCGACAAAATTGAATAAAAAAGGGTTAAAATCGAGTATTTTTAGTGTT
>CAYTGW010000365.1:0-2133 GCA_964437395.1 uncultured Desulfocicer sp. | reverse complement strand
ATCTCCGGACGATCCAAGGAAGAGTAATCCCATTGCATTTGATCAACCATTTTTTTACTCCTTGCGTATATCCGACCAGTATATCGGCTCCGAAAGCCGCGATTACAAGGTCTTCTCGTAGACAGTTGGAATATATCGCATTGCTATGTAACAAACTCTGGATGACAGTCCACGCTACCATAAAGTGATTCATTAGCTGATGTCAAGCATTTACCCGATTGCAAATGGGAATGAATCAACTCCGACATGGTAAAGAAAGATTGACAGGTTTAAGGGGAATATGCTATTTTTCAACAAAACCTCGAAACCGTTTTGGTTTGAGTATCAATATCGACCAAGTCAAGCATAGCATCAACTTCCTTATATACCTTACGACGGCCTTTCAGCTCTTTTTTCAGTTTCCTTTTTAATAATGAGGGACAAGCAATGGCGCACAGACTTCTTGCCCATCTTGCATTGAGTGATGACGGATTTTTGTTCGATTCCTCATCGGGCAACACCTATTCCTTGAATTCGACCGGCGCATTTATCTTGAAGAAACTCATCGACGGATCCGGCCGCGATCAGATTGTCGCGGCCATGATCAAGGTCTATGATACATCGGAAGATGCCATTGCCAGGGATTTAAATCAATTTTTTCAATATCTCCTGGAATTGAATATCATTAAAACCCTTCCCGAGGCATGTGACTCATGAATGCCTACGGATTGAACATAGCGGTAAGCGGATTAAATGCCTCCGACAACCCTGGCCCCGGCGTTCCGGTCATTCGTTCTATCCGGGAAAGTAAGGAATTCAAGGGAATCATAACCGGATTCGCTTATGATCCGCTTGACCCGGGAATCTATATGCGGGAGATTTGCGATAATGTCTTTTTATTGCCGTATCCTTCTGAAGGAGCGGAAAACCTTTTGGACAGAATTAGGCAGATACACGACCGAACCCCTATCGATGTCATAATCTCAACACTGGATTCCGAGTTTGGAGCATATTTAAAAATCATCCGGGATCTTAATGAGATGGGTATCCATATGCTTCTGCCTACGGAAGAGGCATTAAAACTTCGAGCCAAGTCCCATCTGCATGAATTGATTGATATCGGCATCAATGTCCCCAAGGGCAAAGCCGTTGTCGATCTTGCCACTGTTTACAAGTTGGAATCTTTTTTCAACTTTCCCGTTTTAGTGAAAGGCCAGTTTTATGAGGCTTATATGGCTTATTCGGTCATGGATGCGGTCCATCATTTCAACCGGGTGAGCTACAAGTGGGGCTTGCCGGTAATTATCCAGGAGTTCATCAACGGTGTGGAATACGACATTGTAGGTCTTGGAGACGGTAAGGGCGGCGTGATCGGCGCGGTACCGATGAAAAAAATGCAATTGACCGACAAGGGCAAGGCCTGGGGCGGCATTACCATCGATGATCCGGAATTGAACGGAGTTATCCGCGATATTATTCGAAAATTGAAATGGCAGGGACCCTGCGAGCTTGAAATCATGAAGGAAAAAGGAACAGGGAAATATTATTTGATTGAAGTTAATCCGCGATTTCCCGCCTGGTGTTATTTATCGGTAGCGGCAGGCCAGAATCTTCCGTGGGCTGCTGTAAAACTCGCTCTAAGCGAGACTGTACATGAATTTACCTCATACGAAGTAGGGGTTCTGTTTCTGAGGAATTCCGTGGATTGTGTTTATCCCCTTTCCGAGTATCAAAGCGTATCAACAAAAGGGGAATTGATCCGCACACGGAAAAATGATTAGGCAAATGAACACAAGAAAGTGCGCCATCTTCATTCCGGAGGCAACCAAATGGAAAAATTGAAATATGAGCGACCGACCATTGTCCGACATGTGACGGGGCTGGCCAATAAATTCGGTCGGGCGCGATCGCTCAAGGTCAAAGCGGATATAGATGGCGTGAATGTCAAAGGGATCCTGAAACAATATGGTTCTCCGGTATTCGTATTCAGCGAACGGACGATTCGCAAAACCTACCGAAATGCCGTGCGTGCCTTTACCACTCGATATCCAAAGGTTCAGTTCGCCTGGTCGTATAAGACAAATTATCTGGATGCGGTTTGTCGGATCTTCCATCAGGAAGGAGCATGGGCCGAGGTCGTTAGTGAATACGAAT
>CAYTGW010000364.1:0-2144 GCA_964437395.1 uncultured Desulfocicer sp. | reverse complement strand
ATTACAATCTTTCCGTATCGTCACTTTCCGATAACATCCGGGAACTTGTCGGTAAAGTCAGGGGCACATTTACAGAAAGACTCCCGGCTCCGAAAATACCGATCTGGTTTCAGTTATCCATTACTACGATACTTGTTGTTTCATTAACTGCACTGGTTTTCAATTTTGTTTTTTTGAAGCGGCAGAAAGAAAATCTTTACCAGCAGATCGTAAAAATCGGTCTGGTAAGCCTGAATTATTTTGACAATAACGCCAGGATTCCGCTGATTGAAGATGATGTCCTGCAACTGAATACGCTGGTAAAAAATGCCGGCCAGGTAGATGGAATCCGGTATGCGTTTATCACGGATAATCAGAATAAAATCAAAGCGCACACCGATACCCAAAAAATCGGCCGGCCAATGGATTCGTTTCAGAATATCCGGAATAAAACCAGCAAAGGAAATGACCATTTTTTTGTCCATACCCTGAATGACGGTAGTCAGATCCTCAACCTTACCCGGACAATTCACTTTCAAGACAAGCCGCTTGGATTTGTTCACGTTGGGGTATCCATCGATTTTATCGAGGAAATGATCCAGAAAGAAAAAACCTCCATTATTTTCATTACCCTGCTGATTGTCCTTCTGGGTATCATCCTGTCGGTCATTATGGGATTTCGATACTCCTTACCGATTTCAAAACTGATGATTGCCACCAGAGAAACCAGTAATGGCAACTATCGCCACAAGGTTATCCTGAAACGGAATGATGAACTTGGAAATCTTGCGACAGCTTTCAATGAGATGAATGAAAAACTCTGGAAAAACTCCCTGATGCAGGAATCCTTTGGGAAATATGTCGGGAATGAAATCCTTGAAATGATCATGGCCAATCCCCAGAACACCTGGCTGAAAGGGCATCGCAATGAAGCGACTATTCTTTTTGCGGATATCAGAGGGTTCACCTCTTATTCCGATTCAAAGGAACCGGAACAGGTTGTCGCCATGTTGAATAAATACTTTGAGATTGCGACCAATGCCATTCTTGAATATGGTGGATATGTAGATAAATTTGTCGGGGACGCGGTATTAGGCGTTTTCGGTGTCCCGGTTTATCGCAAAAATCATGTGGAAAGAGCGGTAAAGGCGGCATTCCGGTTACAGCAGAAGTTGCAGGAAGCGAGCAAAACTGATAACAAATTGTATGCTGCAGTAGGTATAGGCATTGATACCGGGATTGTTGTTTCAGGCAACATCGGATCGCAAGCCAAGATGGAATATACAGTGATTGGCGATAGTGTCAACGTGGCATCCCGGCTGAACGGGCTTGCCAGGTCCGGTGAAATTATCATCAGCAGGAATGTCGTTTCCATAATAGAGGAAATCATTGAAATTGAGGCTTTGCCGGTTCAGAGCATTAAAGGCAAAACACAACCGATCGAGGTGTTTAAGGTTCTGGGTATTCATGAAAAGCAGAATGTTACGATTTAAATCTCAATATCCTCCCATTCTCTTTGTTTTCACCCTGCTGATTCCCCTGCTTTTTTTTTCCACATGTTCATCCATCCCAAGGGAACACAAACTGAATGATTTCGTTATCGTCCATACCACTGAGGCGGATTCTCCGGATCAACTGGCCATGCAATATCTGAAACATCCATCTGAAAAATGGCGGATACTGGATTTTAACCAGATGGATTCCCTGGTTTCCGGCCAGGATATTGTCATTCCCCTTAAACCTTATCAACTGGGAGGAATTACGCCCGAAGGATATCAGACAATACCTGTCCTTGCCTACAAACAATTTTCCGATGAAACATCAGGATTACCCTTTGAAAAGCAGATGGAGTATCTGAAAAATAATAACTTTCATGTCATATCTCTGGACCAGTTATATTCTTTTTTCCAGTTCAAAGAAAACCTTTATGAAAAATCGGTTCTGCTGATCATCGACAGCACAGACCGGAGCATATATGATCATGCTTTTCCCATACTCATGAAATATCAGTTCCCCGCAGTTGTTTTCATCACGCCGGACCTGGTTGGAAAAGAAAAAATGCTGAGCTGGCGACACATATCCCGGATGTCGGAAAACAAAATCCAGATCCAGTGCAGAATCCAAAACGACTTATATCGATTCTCCCCAGACACAACTTTTTATGC
>CAYTGW010000363.1:0-2155 GCA_964437395.1 uncultured Desulfocicer sp. | reverse complement strand
TTTTGAAATTGAATATACTGTGAGAATCTAAAATCTTGGGAGGGATTTTTTGATGAAGAAAAGAAATCTGGTAAAAAATGAAGAGGGTTTTACACTGGTTGAGATTATCGCTGTTCTGGTTATCCTTGGAATTTTAGCAGCCGTAGCCATACCAAAGTATTTTGACCTGCAGGGAGAGGCAAAAGAAAAAGCGCTTGATGCAGCAATGTCAGAAGCGATTTCAAGGGTTAACGGCCGGTTTGGTAAGCAACTCCTTTCCGGTTCCACATGGAATTCGATTACTTATAGCAATGCAACCCTGGGAACAGATCTGGGAGATTTTTTACTCAATGTGACCAATGCTTCCGGTAATTCAATCACGCTGACGGTTACGGCCAAACCAGGCACTGCAGCTGATGGCGCCACCATACCATCCAAGACAATACCCAAACCTGGGTCACTTTAGATTTTTAGACCATCTGGTTTTATGGTTTTAGAAAAGGGAGATGTTTCGATGAAAGCATTGAAACAGAGCCCTTTTTATTTTTTCTATTATCTTTTTTCCTCGTTCAGGAGCAATTGATCCTTCTGATAGGATTGGATGACAGGTTCTAGAACAGCCGGGTCTGGTAGATAGATCTTTGTTTCCGGGTTTTTCATGGATAACCTGATCAGCTCCGATATGGACAAGCCCTGTGTGTTTTTCATTAGAATGTCCATATGGTGAAGGCATTTCCCCGTTTGTCCGAGTTCTGCATGCAATTCAATCAGGGCAAGATGTGCCTGCGGAAAGTCCGGTTCCAATTCACTTACCTGATTCCAGGTGGCAATGGATTTTTCCCATTCTTTTCTTTTCCGATAAATTTCAGCCATTGCGATCCGATATTCCGTGCGATCCGGATCGATAATCGTAACTTTCCGTATGGCTTCCAGTGCGCTGTCCAGTTTGTTCTCTTTGAATAAAATGACGCTTTTTGCAAACAGAAGGTCTGGATTATCCGGCCAGAAAGAAAGCGCATGTTCAACAAGGCCAATGGCTTTTGGACGATCACCCAGTATCATATGGATGCGGGAAAGTTCCGCCCAGATATAGGGAGACCCATTGTTGATATGCAGCGCCTCCTCAAAGGCGGATCCGGCTTTGCTGTACTGCCTTGTCACATATGCATCATGCAGTGCCTTATTGAATATCAAGGTCCGGTGCTGAATTTTATTGTTGTACCGGTTTAATTTTTCCGCCTTTTCCAGCATCCGGATCGATTCTTCCGTACGGCCGATCTCCCACAAACTTCTTCCCAGATTGAGGAGAGGCGTACTCAGGTTCGGGGCTTTTCTGCTGTTATCCTGCCATAGACGAACGCCCGATAAAAAAAGATTGTCCCGTAGGTAAGTCGTATGGGATGGGGCTACAAGAAGGATGATTCCTGCCAGCAGAAAAAGGACGCGCATGGATCCGGTTCCAATCAAACGGGAAATCAGATGGGACAGCATGATGGCGAAAATCAGGAAAAAGAACATGGAGGGTAAATAGTTCCGGTGTTCATAAATCAGTTCAAGGGGAAGGAAGGAGCCCTCGATCAGGTGATTGAAAATAAAAAAAAGAATCCCGAAACCGATAACCGGATGTTTACGGGAAGAATACACGCCGATGAACAGGAAGGAACACAGAAGAGCAATGGACGGCAGGGTTGACCATGGGGAAAACAGACTCCGGGAAATTTCAATATCATGAAGGAGTGTAAACCCGGAGCTGACAGGATAAAGTAGAAGGGAGATATAAAAAAGGATTACCCTGGGTTCGGTCAGAAGCCGTTCCTGCATCGTGAAGTACCGGATCTTGTACCCGTTTAAAATAGATGCCGGAGATGAAAGAAATGATCCCAAGATCAGCATGCCAAGCAGGATCACCAGAAAAAGGAGGATATTTTTTTTGTTTTTTTCTTGAGGTAACCCCTGAATGATGATGACGTCATATAAAAAGATTGAAACCAAAAGCATCAAGGCATTTTCCTTGCTGGCAAGGGAAAAAATGCCTGCGAGCATAAATAAAAGAAACCAGATTCCTTTTTGTCGTGTTCCTGCATTCACCCGGAAAAAGATGTAGCATAGCATGGACAGGATATAAAACATGGCAGACATGGATGCCATTCTCTGTACAATATAGGTTACGGCTGTG
>CAYTGW010000362.1:0-2171 GCA_964437395.1 uncultured Desulfocicer sp. | reverse complement strand
TTGAAAGAAACAATATCTGGTCCAACCCGATTGTTTTCTGGCAGGACTGTGTAAAAAAATCACCGCATAAAGATCGAACCCATGCAAACCTTGGCAAGGCCCTGGCAGCCAAAGGCCGATGGGACGAGGCCATCGCCGCATATCAAAAAGCGCTACAGTTGAACCCGTATCATCAATTCGCCCTCCGCAACATGGGCCTGGCCTTTTATCATAAAGGCAAACTGGATGAGGCGATCGACTATTACAGGAGAGCCCTGCAAAGCGATCCGGAATTGGCAGATGCACATAATGATCTTGGTGTTGCATTGATCGATAAAAAGCAGTTGGAAGAAGGGATTTTCCATTACCGGGAAGCGCTTCGTTTCCAACCAAATCATCCGGAAGCTCCGGCCAACCTCCGGCGAGCTGTCGAGGGCCTTGAAAAATTTAACCGGCAGATCAGTATTACCCTCGACAGGCTGAAAACCGAGCCGCAGAACATTGCGTATCTATCCCGGTTGGGGCGTCTGTATTTTCTGAAAGGGAAATTCAGGGAAGCCATGGAGTACTATCACCAGGCATTGTCCCTGGACGACAGGCATTTTCCGGCCTTGCAGGGAAAGGCCGCCGTACAACTGATCACAAAAGATTATGACGGCGCCGTTGAAACATACAAAAAAATGCTCCGGATACGGCCGGATGACAATCGCATCTATTATAATATAGCGTGCGCCTATTCTCTGCAGAACAACAAACCACAGGCACTGCACTGGCTGCGGGAAGCCGTAAAAAACGGATTCACCAAACGGGAAGTGATGGAGCAGGACAAGGATCTGTCAAATATCAGAAATACCAAAGAATATCAGGAAATTATTTCCTCCATACCCCGATAAAATTACCGTTCCTGCCATAAACAATGTTCACACCTATCAATTAGGTTATTTTTTTCTTGACTTTTCATTTTGAAAGCTGTAATTAGTGAATCAGTTCTTTTACATGTTTTGAAGAGGTTTGGATATACCATATCCTGAACAATGTTTATCACAATCAATCAAGTTTATTTTTTGCTTGACACACAACAAAATGAGTGATAAATATGGTTCCAGCTCTTTAAAACAAAAAGGTGGACACGCTGGTTGTGATCTTTGTGTTTTTTTCGGGTTCGCATGAACAGTGTTTATTCGGATCAATCAAGTTTAGAAAAAGATTCATTGTAATTTTTCTCTTGATTTTAAATCCGCAGTATGCTAAACACAGTTCATCTTTCCCAAAGAGGTTTACACATAAAATCTCAACCGGCTTTGGGTGCAAAAAGAAATAACCGTTCTTTTTGCCAAGTTTCAGGCACCATAGAAAAGACCAAACCCCGGGTGACCGGGGGACGGAAAGCCACGGGTCCCAATGGGTGGGATAGCCGGGTTGCCTTTGGTAAGGTTATTAACATCTTACTTAAAGGAAAATGAAAATGAAAAAACTGGCAATTTTTCTGGCAATCATGTTGATCCCGTTCTCAGCATTTGCTTTGGACACCATTTCAGACAACGACCTTGACAGCGTAACCGGTCAGGCTGGTGTGAGCATCTTCACCAACTCAATCCAGATCGTGAAAACAGGGGTAACAACCACCTACACCGATTCCAATGGAGCAGGTGACAACAGTGGCAGTACTTCGACGGCAGGTAACTTCACAATTGTTGCCGACAGAACAGTACAACAGATCTTCTTCTTGGGTTATGATCCAATCAACATTGACATCATAGATATAAATGATGCAGTTGCTGTTATTAATGCTGCTGCAGGGGCTAGCGTTGTAACTACGTTCTATGATGTTAATGATCTTGGTGATTCTGGTGTTCAGATCACCCTGCCGAACGCAATCGTAATCAATAATATCAAAAATACAAAAACATACTATGCATCTGATGCTGCAGGTACTGCCAGTGAGGCTAATGAGTTGATCAAGATCGCCGTAAATGGTGGAACCACCACAATCAGCCTGGCCGTCAAAGATTTTAATGCTACCTACGGCACCCTTTCCGGTGTAGACTCTGTTATTGACAGTTATTTAAATACATGTACTGCGCTCGCATGGAACAACTTGGGAGACAATATGACTACAACAACTCCTGCTGGCACTATCAATCATGCAGACCAGATCAAACTCCTCATCACCTCTCATGAATAATATGAAC
>CAYTGW010000361.1:0-2175 GCA_964437395.1 uncultured Desulfocicer sp. | reverse complement strand
TTGCAGGTGCTGACCCAAGTAAAAAGAGAAAAGAGCGATGCGGGGCTTGGATTGAGAAAGAAAACCATGGTGTAACAAAAGAAAATGGAACCGGTTGGGAAGTAGATCATATTAAACCTGAATCTAAAGGCGGACAGGATAATATTGAAAACCTTCACCCTTTGCAATGGGAAAATAATCGTCATAAAGGGGATAATTATCCTAATTGGGATTGCGCAAGGACTTCAAAATGAATTTTGATGGATGAATAGCCTAAATTGTTGGTTCTATGATCCTCAAAAAAGCGTGAAAACACATATTTTTAACGGCAATTCGACGGAAACAACTTTATGACAACTTGCAAAAACGAAATTTTTGTGACAATCGTAATCTGTGTATCTTGCGGAAAGCCTGAAGAAATTCATTTTGATAGTGATAGTCATGCGGTAATTTTACAATATTCTGTCTCTGTTTTTTGACCAGCTTTGCCGGGATAACGATGAAATCGGTGCGGATTGTGTCCAAGGTCGTGGTTAGGTATTCTTGCGGCAGACAAAGTCTCTTGAACCAATGGACTATGTTCGCAGAAAAAAGGATGAGCTGGAAAAAGGCCACGTTTGAAGTCCAGCTGTCCGTTGGAATTTTGGCCAGGGGATAATCGTAAAGCAGCTCCCGAATATTTTTCTCGATTATTGCTCTTGGCCTGTAGAAAAGATATATTCTCCATGGGCTCATTTGGAGATTGGTGATAAAGACATGATATACGTAATCCTTGATCACAAAAAGGAAGTCCTTGACTTCTTCCGGATCCTTTGGGATGGGTTTGCGGATTACTACAAAACGATGTTCCGCTTCCCAATTCCAGCGTACTTTGGCTTGAAATTCGCCTGCTTCCCAGCCCTGACCGATCGGTTGGAAATTGCAGGCTTGGGCTTTCTTTCTGATATTGGAATACTGTCTGGCTGCTATGACATAACCGCATCCTTTTCCGTCGAGATAACGAATCGCCGGACTCCCGTAAAATCCGGAGTCCATCCTGAATCTGATGCGCGTCATAGAGATGTCTTTCGGAACTTTTTTCAAACAGATTTTGATGAAAGGAATAACGCCTGTGGAACTTGCGGCGTTGCCGGGTCTTAAACTGCCATGCCAAAATTCCTGGAAATGAGATTCGAAACAAAGGATAGGATGATAAGATCGTCTTCCATGTTTTTTGGGATTGTATCCAATCTTCGCGCCTTCCTGGGCGCCGTAGATAGTAATCACAACGGAATCCAAATCGAAAGTCAAACTGGTTCGCTTGTACGGACTGGAAAACAGGTAGGCTCGCAGGCCGTCGTGCAAGCGAACCAGTCTGCGAATTTCTTCCAGCTTCAAGCGTTTCAGGAATCTGCGCAAAGTGGATTGATCCGGGAATCGAGAGAGTCCCAGCATTTCCAGGAATGCTCCGTTGTATTGCAAAATCTCTGTTTTGTTGATCCTGCGGAGGCCCATAATGATTGCGTAACTCAAGGCCAGAATCAATTCGGAAGGATGATAATCGCCTTTGCGGAAAGGTATGTGAATATGCTTCTGCAGCAACCAACGAAGCCGGAGCTTGTTGCAAAAACGCTGGATCAGCCACATTCCGCCGAAGTGTGTGAGATGAGTTTCGTCGAAGGTAAAATGAAATTTTTGCGATCCTTTTGGCATATGGCACAAAGTGACCCTTTAGGGAGTTTTCTGCCACGGTATTTATTTCAGGTTTATTGTACTTATTTTTCGTCGATTTTTGCATTTTCGTTAAGCTGATTTTATGTCAATTTCACGCTTTTTTGAGGATGATAGAATATAAGGAGGAATTAAGTATGGAAAATTACCATTTAGTAAAGAAAGAAAATGAATGGAAACTTCGGAAGCAAGGTGCTGAGAGATCAGCGCTAACTTTTGAAACAAAACATGAGGCCATAGCTGGAAGCGCGGAATTCATGCGAGAACACGGCGGGTCTTTGAAAATTCATAAGATTTATAGAAATAGGATCCAGGAAGAACGCACATATCCCCGGAGTGCTGATCCTTCAAGATCCAAGGGGTAAAAGGCAGGGGCTAAAAAGCGTAAAAATAAAACTGGGCGTATTGGAAGCACGGAAATTATGGGTTGATATGAAGGAGTATATTGGCAAAATTTTTTGGAGATGAATATTTAATTTGTTTTTA
>CAYTGW010000360.1:0-2189 GCA_964437395.1 uncultured Desulfocicer sp. | reverse complement strand
CCATCCTTTATTGTGCAACATTTTTGTCATGGGTTTTTCTTTCTCAACGTCAGATTCAATTTAACTGAATTTTTTTCTTCTTTTTTCAATCCGGCGGAATCGCCCGGAAGGTTACAGTCGTATGATTAACGGTAGTCATAAAAACCTTTTCCTGTCTTCCTGCCCAACCATCCGGCTTCCACATATTTACGGAGAAGCGGGCAGGGGCGGTACTTGGAGTCCTTGAACCCATCATACAGGGTTTCCATGACGGCAAGGCAGGTGTCCAGGCCGATCAGATCCGCCAGGGCCAGAGGTCCCATGGGATGATTCATGCCCAGTTTCATCACCGTATCGATATCTTCTTTTCGTCCGACACTATGGTAAAGACAAAAGACCGCTTCGTTGATCATGGGCATCAGGATGCGGTTTGCAATAAATCCGGGAAAATCGGCAGCCTCAGCCGGAGTTTTACCAAAAGCTTCACATAAATCCCATGTGGTCTTGAATGTTTGGTCAGAAGTTGCAATTCCGCGAATTACTTCAACCAGCTTCATGATGGGTACGGGATTCATAAAGTGCATTCCGATCACTTTTTCCGGACGCCTGGTCTGGGAAGCGATTCTTCCAATGGGAATGGATGAGGTGTTGGTGGACAGGATGGCTTCGGGCTTGCAGATCTGATCCAGTTTCCGGAAGATTTCAAATTTTAAGTCTTCTTTTTCCGTTGCAGCCTCTACTAGGAAGTCGGCGGATGCCATATCCTGCAAATCCACGCTTTTCGTGATCCGGCCCAGGATTTCATCTTTTTTCTCCGGAGCGAGCTTGCCCTTGTCTACACTTCGCTGAAGATTTTTTTCAATGGTTGAGAACCCTTTTTCGACAAATTCAATCTTGATATCATTCATGATCACCTGAAGACCGCTGGATGCTGCGACCTGGGCAATACCATTTCCCATCTGTCCGGCCCCGATTACGCCAAATATTTTTATCGTCATCATTTACCTCCTGAATTTATATGGGGAATCCTTTATCGTTTGACAATCAAGGCAACCGCTTCTCCGCCACCTAGACATAAAGAGGCCAGACCGGTTTTTTTATCCTGTTTTATCATTTCATGTATCAATGTCACCAGAACCCGGCATCCGCTCGCGCCAATGGGATGGCCCAGTGCCACACTTCCGCCGTTTATATTGACCTTATTCGCATCCAGCTTCAGTTCCTTCAGCACGGAAACCGTTGAACCGCTGAACGCCTCATTGATTTCATACAGATCAACATCTTCTTTCCCGATCCCTTCTTTTTTCAGACATTTTGGAACAGCCCAAATCGGTGCCACCAGAACATATTTCATATCAATTCCATAGGATGCCTGGGCGCCGACGGTTGCCAGGATTTTACATCCGAGACTTTCGGCTTTTTCTCTGGACATCAGAACGACAGCCGCAGCCCCGTCACTGATAATGGATGCATTGCCTGCTGTGCCGACACCGTCTTTTTTAAAGGCACTTTTTAATGCTGCAAGGGTTTCGTAGTTCGTCTCACTTGGGCATTCGTCTTGTGAAAAAATAACGGTTTTTCCTTTTTTCCCTTTTATTTCCACTGGAATGATTTCATCCTTGAATCTTCCGGAACGGATCGCATTCATTGCCCTCTTGTAGGACTCTGCGGCATATCGGTCCTGATCTTCACGGCTCACATTGTATTTTTCCGAGCAGAGTTCATTGGACATACCCATGTGAAAATCATTGACAATGTCCCATAAACCGTCATGAACCATATGGTCCTGTATGGTTCCCGGTCCCATTCTGTACCCGAACCGTCCTTTTTCAAGGTAGTAGGGGGCCATGCTCATGTTTTCCATACCGCCTGCAACAACCACGTCTGCGTCGCCGACTTGAATAGCCTGGGCACCCAGCATGACCGCTTTTAACGCCGAACCGCAAACTTTGTTGATTGTAATGCATTCTGCTTCCCACGGCATACCGGCTTTTACAGCAGCCTGTCTTGCCGGATTCTGACCATATCCGCATGGAAGAACCTGCCCCATGATCACTTCATTTACCTGATCCTTGGATACATTGGCTTTGCTGAGAGCTTCACGGATGACCAGACCACCCAGTTCAGTTGCACCAATCTGCCCAAGGGTTCCGTTAAAGCTGCCTAAAGGGGTACGAACAGCGCTGACAATTACGGCCTCTTTCATTTTT
>CAYTGW010000359.1:0-2200 GCA_964437395.1 uncultured Desulfocicer sp. | reverse complement strand
AATTTTGGGCCGATAGCGGGTAGCAAATGCATTGAATTCCTTGATATCCTCACTACCGAATTCATCATGTGCATGAGCCGTAATGACAATGATCGGGATTTTTGCCCATTGTTCATTTTTCCGGAGCTTGCGCATGAGATTGATGCCGGATTTTCTCGGCATTACCATATCAAGGGTCATCAGATCCGGAATACTTGCCTCTATTTTTTCCAGGGCATCCACCCCATCGATTGCCGATTCGACTGTAAATCCTGCATCCTCAATACAGGTTACAAGAAAATTACGGACATCCGGCTCATCATCAACAACCAGTATTCGTTTTTCAGAAGCGAGTGTCATATTTTTCTCCTTACTTTTTACGGCAAGACATTTTCTCCAATATTTTTCCGGGAGTTTTATCTGCTGCAAAACACAGCGTAACGGTTTTGCAGCAGATTGTTTAGCCGGAAGGCGCTATTCCTCACCCCACTTGATAAATCCGGGTTTTACATCCACCATTGCATTCACGATCAGTTCTACAACACCACTGTAAGTAAGTTTTTCCTTCTCTAAGAGTTGATAACGTTCAAAAAGATCTCTGAGCTGGCCTTTGCAATTGGAACAAGGTGCACAGACATATTTGGGTATTTCCGGTCCCCTGGAATCGGAGAATGCATTCAGTATCTGTTCCAGTTTTTTCCGGCCCGTTACCTTGAAGCGCCATTCCGGAATATTGTTACGGCTCATGATTGCATATCCGCTCCCGCCGCCGCAGCAGTAGTTGTGAGGCCCATGGGGATGCATCTCCCTGAATTGGGGACACAGTTTGTGCATGATCTCTCTCTGGGGTTTGATGATTCCCATCAGGCGTGTGACATTGCACGGATCATGAAGTGTGACAGGGAAGTTGTTTCTTTCCGGGTCAAATTTTATCTTTCCGGACATGACAATATCCCGCAGCAGCGGGAAACAGCTTTCACGTGGAGTTTTTAATCCTTCCGGAAGTACTCTGTCGGCAATTACCGTAAGCGCTTTATGGGCATGGCCGCATTCTCCAAGGACGATTTTTTTCACACCGAGTTTTTTGGCTGCCTGGGCTTGCAGGATTGCTGTTCTGGCAAACTGAACATCATCATAAAAAACACCGTAATTGATGCTGTCATATGCTGCAAGATCGCTTGAAAGAGTCCATGAAATACCAGCTGCCTGAAAAATAATGGAAAATGCGGCGATGTTTTCAGGCCAGGCCATGATTTCCCCGGCATTGTGGATCAATAAAATATCAGCCCCTTCCACATCCCATGGGGTTTTAAATTCATATTCGAATTCTTCCGAGAAGTCTTCGTCGATGAACTCAACATTATCCCGGACAACAATCTTGTTCATTTGAGTGGAGGAACCTGTTTTCAATTGCATCATGGAGCCTTTATCATGAAGCTCAGGTACGGTGATTCCCAGTTCCTGACTGAAAATTTTCCGGATCTCTCTGGCGACCAGGGCGTTATCCGCACCAATCGGGCAGGTCTGGGCACATCGTCTGCAGATATTGCATCGATAGGCCAGTTCTCCGAGACGGGCAACCGTCCTCCAGTTCAGGTCAATGTCACCGTTTCTCCATCTTGAGAAAGGTTCCTTCTTGACATACTTTTTATAGATCCGCCTGAAAATTTCAGTCCGGTAGTTGGGACGATACATCTCATTTCCGCCGGTAGCTTCATACAGATGGCAGGATTCGGAACAGGTGTTGCATTTTGCACAATGCTCCATGGTGGTTTCGAGCATGGAAAGGAAGGTCCAGTTGTTTTCTTTGGTGAACAGTTTACGCATTCCGTCAATAAATTTATTGACCAGTTCTTCTTCTTCTTTTACGGTCTTTGGTATTGGAATTGGCAGAATATTTACGTCATCCAGTATGCAGACATATTTTCCTTTTGTCTCTTCCGGGATATCTGCCCAGGCCTTTTCTTCAAAATCAGCCGGAAGAGGCATGAGATCTTCGTTTTTTACAGTGGCCAGCTTTTCCGTATTTTTACTCACATCATTGATTTGAAGGTCTTTGCTCATTGATTTACTCCTTGATATTCAAATTGAAATGAATAGATGTGCGCAATTAAATCCCAGATTTGCTCTTCGGTAAAAATCGAGCCCCACATGGGCATGCCCGTGCCCATGCCGCCGCGCAGGATTTTTCCCTGCAACAATGCGGGACTCGCGCCAAGCA
>CAYTGW010000358.1:0-2204 GCA_964437395.1 uncultured Desulfocicer sp. | reverse complement strand
CGGAAAAATCTTTTCTGGAACAGCTTTCAAAAAACAGCCTGGAAGCGTTTGCTTCCCATACCCCGGTGTTCTTATCCTCTCACAGGCCATATATTCACAGCATCATCTTGTCAGGCGATGATAAAGCAGGAGGAAATCCAGCTTCTTCTCCGGAGGATCCATCCATTCTGAACGGAAAATCTGTTTTTGCATTTTCCGGAATTGCAAAAAACAGTGACTTCCGTGAATCTGCCGCAACTCTCGGATGCAGGATTTCCGGATATCTTGAGTTCTCCGATCATCATGAATACAGTGAAAAAGATTTTTCAGGGATCATGCGGGCTGCGCGGGAAAACAACGCTGAAATGGTCATCACTACGGAAAAAGATTTCTCCAGAATCGCCGGACGTTTCCAATGCCCCCTTCCCCTTTCGGTGATCGGCGTATCCGTCTCCATTCATGAGGAAAAGAAATTCCAGGAGTTGATTCTTAAAAAAATAGAGAAATACAACATGTCAAAAAAGCCCTGATTACCCCGTGTCCTGCCTTCCCATGATCTTTTGCCCATGGAAGGACACCTTAACGAAATCATCGCAATCTGTTTCCTGCTTCGGTTTTCATGCGAACCCGCTCGTAGAGCACTGTTGGTTGGATTATAAATGTTGACAGATATTACCTGCTGTATTAGTATTACCGTAATACCGCATTACGTAAACAGGAGAATATCATGAAAACCGCAATAAGCAAGCTTACAAAAAAATACCAAGCTACTGTACCCGAAGCCGTGAGAAAAATGTTAGACCTTAATGCTGGTGATATCATTGCTTTCGAAATCGATAAAGACATAATTAAACTCAGAAAAGCAAGCCCAATAGACATTGAATTTATGAATGCACTTGTTCCCACTCTAAATGAATGGAATTCACAAAATGATGAGGAAGCATACAATGATCTATGAACCTTTTGATGTTGTGGTTGTTCCCTTTCCATTTACTGATTCTTCTCAAACAAAAAGAAGGCCTGCCCTTGTACTGTCACAATCTTCCAATTTTGGAAATAAAATTGGGCACTCTGTTTTTAGCAATGATCACCAGTAAGAAAAACGCACCTTGGCCATTGGACTGCGAAATTACAAATAAAAAAAATCGGGATTAACCGCACCATCAGTTGTGAGAATGAAGTTGTTCACCCTCGATAATAGATTTATAATTCGAAAAATCGGTCAGTTGTCAGATAATGATCAAAAAATGATCAAAAAAAGTCTTTCACAAATCTTCGACTATCTCTAATTTTTTTAATCCAACGCACCGCTTCATAAGGCGGGCGGCGCATCACGAAGGCCGCCGAGAAGCGAAAAAGGTTTATAAATGACGCTGCTCAAAAACGCGCCGCTGTAGCCCGCTCTGGTGGAAACGGTTGTTATCATATTTAATGTAACGATGGTAGTTTACGATTTTTTCTTGTATCTGTGTTTTTAAAACCATCTCTTAATTGCTTTATTGCTTCTTCCATGCCTAATTTGCGTACTGTTTCTTTCCAAGCCTGAGTATCACCGTGAGCTTCAATAAAACCCTCAACAAATAGTTCAATTTCTTCATCAGTATACGGCTTATTGTTATCAGAAGGCTTGTCATAAAGCCAATCAGGCTCGAAACCATTGGTACCCTGTATTTCTATTTTCTGTTTTTTTATATTCTTCTTCATTAACTCATGCCTTGATAACTGAGAACTCACAGGCGCCGGCAGTTTGGCGTCCTGTGAAGTGTTCGCTGCAATTAAGCAACTTTGAGATGAAGGTTTTTCCCTATCGCTTGTGCATAATTCGCCAAGGTGGAGAGGCGGATATCTTCAGCATGATTCTCGATTCGCGAAATCGCAGATTTTTTTGTATTTAAAATTTTAGCGACCTCATCCTGTGTCAGCCCAGCTTCGATACGGGCCTGTTTCAGAAGGACACCAATTTTAAATTGCTCATACCCTTTATCAAAATTTTTCCCAAAATTAGGGCGTTGCTTTTTTCTTGTTTCGATATATTTATCCAGATCATCCATCGGTTTGCCTCCTGCTGAGATATTCTTTCTTTCGCCTTTCCGCCAATTGAATCTCCATAGTAGGAGTTTTCTGGCCTTTCTTTTGGAACGAGTTGGTCAATATTATCAAGTCATGGACGTAAAAGAAACCAAGGAGCCGGAAAGTATCTTTCCCAACATCAATTCTGACTGCCC
>CAYTGW010000357.1:0-2205 GCA_964437395.1 uncultured Desulfocicer sp. | reverse complement strand
CGTTGGAATAACCTTTAAAAATATGATTCGTTTGATTTAAAGAGGAAGGAATACTTTATGAATAAAAAGAATTCTGCAATTTGGTTACAGATTGCATGTGCAATTACTATTGTTTTCGGCTTGGTATGTGCTGCAGCCAGTTTTCCTATGACTGGCGGACTTTGGTTGCTTCTTTTTGACATAATTAAATGGCCTATTGACGGAAACCCACCCCAATTCGATCTTACAGCTCGGGCACTCAATGCTGTTCTTGGTGGTGTCATGGTTGGGTGGGGAACCATGATGCTTCTCATAGTGCGCAATTTTCTCAATAATAATTTTGTACTTGTAAGAAAGTTGATCCTTGTTGGTATTATGTCATGGTTTGTCATCGACAGTACGGGGTCTTTCCTTGCAGAACTTCCGGGGAACGTGGTTCTCAATGTCAGCTTTCTCTGTCTATTCCTGCCTCCTCTTTTATTTGTTAAGAATGATTAATTGCACTCAGGAGAAGTGGAATGGACAGGAATAAATGTAACCCATGTACACTGATATGACCCAATTGAAATTCCAACAATACAATCCACCGGACCCGCGCTCCGCGGTCCGGTGATCGCTACGTTCGACTTAAAAAAATAATATGAGAAATTTTAAAACATCTCTATTGGCTTTATCCTTTGCTTCAACCATATTATGCATTTCCGTAATTCTTGACGGCATAGCAAAGCATAGTTTTATTTTTGACATGATGGATTTAGGCCAACTATTAGCTTTTGGTATTTCACTATTGCCACTTTTTATTATTTTTTATGCAGCTATACCAATCATCATTTTTATTCTTTTTAATAGAAGAGCCAATCGCTTAAATATTTATTTCTATCTTGCTGTTCCGATAAGCTGGCTTTTATTTCTATGCATATATCGCTATCAGTTTGAATGGAATGAGTATAAATTCAAACTTTTATATGGATTGCCTCAAATGTTGGCTTTGGGTTTGACTTTTTGGATCAGAGATAAAAAATTTTACGATATTTCAGACTAAAACAAGTCGAACAACACGTTGGTAAGGGCCGCAAGGGGCGGTCGGTTTTGGCTCTTACCAAATTTTTAAGAAAATGTGTCTGATGTGATGGGCCGTTTCCCTTGCGGCCTCACACCGTGGACGTTCGCTTTTCAATCCAGGGCATTTTAAATCTTGATTTTTTTTGTTAACCGCCATACATTCCTACCAGTAAGATTTAAAGGTTCATGGAGGTCAAAATGGCTAATGTATCAACAACAAAAATGTCCTCGAAAGGGCAGGTCGTAATTCCTGAAAACATTAGAAAACAACTGAACTTAAAGGTCGGAGCTCAATTTGTCGTTGTTGGTGAAAAAGATGTCGTCATTCTGAAAAACATATCGCCACCATCACTTGACGAATTTGGTGATCTTATAGCGGAAGCCAGAAAAAAGGGGAAACAAGCTGGAATTAAAAAACGTGATATCAGCGATGCCATTTTAAAAGTCCGGGAAAGAAAGAAATGAGAATCATCCTTGATACGAATGTTTTCATATCAGGGATTTTTTTCAGCGGACCGCCGTCGCAAATCCTCAAAGCGTGGGAGAAGCAAAGACTTGAAATTGTATTTTGCCAGCAAATTCTTGATGAATACCAGCGAGTAGCAGATGAGCTTTCCTCGAAATATCCGTTGGTTGACATAACACCGATTATTGAATTGCTCACTATTTTTGGTCAATTCGTAGATACAAAAGGCGTTGACATATCCATATGCGAAGACCCTGATGATGATAAATTCATCGAATGTGCTATCGCCGGAAAATGCGACATCATTGTATCAGGTGATACACATGTATTAAAATTGGTGGAGTATAAAGGCATCAAGAGTGTGAAGCCACGCGATTTTATAGAAAAATACTTGTAGTATCAAAAAGGAACAACCAAATGCACCGGATGCAAAAGGCCGGGGCTTCTTTCACAGCCGGTGGCTTCCCACCGGAGAGGCTTTTGCATAGTTTTGTGGAAGCCTTTTTCACTCGGTGATTTGGAGCGTTATCGTGCCAGTGGAACGTAACGTCACCCCTGAATTCCAATGGCTCATCACAATGGAGTAATGACATGGTAAAGCCTGCGAAAAACACGATTTGTCTCTGGTACGACGATGACGCTGAGAACGCAGCGCGGTTCTATGCTGAGACTCTTCCCGATTCGTTCGTCGGCGCGGG
>CAYTGW010000356.1:0-2215 GCA_964437395.1 uncultured Desulfocicer sp. | reverse complement strand
CGGAGTCGTTCACTGTCTGAATGGATTAGGGATCGTTTGGAAAAAACAGTTTACATCCCCTTCTGTTTTTGCCGGAAGCGGTCTGGATAAAACGTAAGCATTCATTTCATTCCTGCCATTCTGTTTTTTCCTTACGAGCCCTTGTCCATGAGTTTGAACGACGCAGTCTTAAAATTATTCATGGAGCGGAATTACATACCGGTCATAAAGTTGACCTCAATGAAATTACGATTCACCTTTAAAAGCAATACGGGCAACCACAAGCAATACGGGCAACCACAAGAAATACGGGCAACCACAAGGGAATACGGGCAACCACAAGGGATTGCCCCTACGGAGTAACGATTTGTATGATTCGAAAACCACTTTTTGGTTCACTGGCACCGGCATAAAAATGGATCAACCCTTTTTCTGTCTAATTGAGAATTCAATTGACAATCTGTAAATAATATATGAAGCTATGTCCAATTTGATGGTATTCTTATACGCGCCTTGAGGAAGATAGATAATGATGATCAAAAGAGATGTGTCTGAAAAAGTAATGAAATATGCAGACCAATTTCCCATCATTACCATCACCGGGCCGAGACAGTCCGGAAAAACAACACTAAGCCGTGAACTTTTTGCCGATAAGCAATATGTGTCGCTTGAAGATATTGATGAAAGGCTTTTTGCTCAGAATGACCCAAGGGGTTTTCTGAATCGTTTCCCGGACGGGGCGATCATTGATGAGGTGCAGCGCGTGCCGGATATCATCTCATACATTCAGACCATCGTTGATAATCGGAAAAAAGACGGGATGTTTATCCTGACCGGAAGTCAGCAGTTCGAGCTGATGGAACAGATATCCCAATCCCTTGCAGGTCGTACAGCGCTTGTCCGATTGTTACCGTTTACCCTGAATGAAGCCTATCCGGCCTTTCCTGACATGCCATCTGTGGACGAGGTTCTCTACAGGGGATTTTTTCCAAGAATTTTTGATAAAAAACTGGATCCCACAGAGGCCATGCAGTTTTATGTGAATACTTACATTGAACGTGATTTGAGAAAACTGATTAATATAAAAGATCTGTCAAAATTTGAGATTTTTTTAAAATTGTGTGCTGGCAGATCCGGGCAGATTCTCAACTATTCAAGTCTGGGCAATGATTGCGGGATCAATCACAATACCGTAAAAAGCTGGATTTCCGTGCTGGAGGCAAGCTATCTGATAAAATTGTTACAGCCGTATTATCGAAATTACAATAAACGGTTGATCAAATCACCCAAGTTATATTTTCTGGATACCGGACTGGCCTGTTTTCTCCTGAATATCGTCAATAAAGATCAGCTTGCCAGTCATCCGTTGAAAGGGGCGCTATTTGAAACCTTTGTATTGACCGAGATATTGAAAAAACGGTTCAATTCCGGCAAGACCGATCATCTCTATTTTTTCAGGGACAATGTCGGAAATGAAGTGGACCTGATCTGCGATTACGGAGAGGAGGTAAGAGCCATCGAAATCAAGTCCGGTCAGACGGTAGCAGAGGATTTTTTCAAGGGACTTCTCTATTTCTCAAAACTGCATGATAAGTCGCTCAAATCCTATGTCATCTATGGGGGGGATCAAACTTACGCAAGAAACCAGGTGGAGATCGTTCAATGGAAGGATCTGAAAGACAAACTGGATTTTTGAAATCTTCGAATCTCAATTTAAAACAATCAGCACATCAAAGGCAACAGGCTGATTCCAACAACGCTTGCCTGTGAAGGATTTAAGGCTCAGGGAACCAATAAGGAGAACCACATTGAATAATCAGGAAGTAACCAAAAAGAAATTGAAAATGTTTTCTATCGTGTGCATGTTCGTGTTTGTATATATGGAGACAGTCTGCCTATGGCCTGCCTGTGCATCTGAAACAGATGAAAAACATCCTGTACCCCCAACCCAAATCCAGACCACACTGACAGCCGATCTGGCCGCGCAGATGAATCCGGACGGATTGATGCTGATGATCGGTGGTTACAGGAGATGGGTGCAGGAGACGGCAGAGGATGGCATGCAGACACGATATGTTCAGGCTGGTGTTGGTCTGGGTGTTTCCCCTGCGTATGTCAAGGGATCGGTACATGGGGAATGGCAGCCTGCGATCTTTGCCAATCTGCGGTTGGAATATGACATCTATGGTTTTTTTGGTTTAAATACGGGCCTCCTCTCGTTGCAGGATGAAGATGA
>CAYTGW010000355.1:0-2236 GCA_964437395.1 uncultured Desulfocicer sp. | reverse complement strand
GGCCAAACAGCTCATTCTGCAATAAGCGGATTCTTTCTTCCAGAAATTCGATCCGATGAAGGGGTCAGATCTGCTCTTGACTCATTTGGATCATTAATGTTGCCAATCTGGCATTCGGCATTGGGTCGGACCAAGTTAACAGATTGAAAATAAAAAATATAGGTGTTAAACGTGGGGCTGTTTAATGTCTTAAACCCATCTTTTTGACAGCAAAAAAGCGGTTTTAAGAATGAAATACAGAATCCAAAGCAGAGATATTCTCTGATAAACCGTCCGGAATTGCTTAGGGTCAGAGATGATGTTCAACTGATGGAATTCCATCAGTTGTGGGTTGAGGAGATTTTGAAAAACGGAACAAACTTGTGTGATACAAAATGGACGGAAAGCATTGCAGTAGGCGACAAGGAATTTGTTCTGGATACTAAAATAAAGCTGGGTGCAAGGGGCTATTGGCAGGGAAGTGATAGAGGATAATGAGGATTATGTGCTTCGAGAATCCAAAACTCCTTACTACCCGCTTTTTACCACTGAAAAGTATACCCAAAGATAGGAAAAAAGCTTCTTTTGGAATATTTCTTATTCAGGTTCAATAAGTTAGCGTGGTCCGACAAGAGTTCGGAGTTCGAGACAGATTTGCAAAATGAGATACAAGTTCCATTTGACACAGCCATATCTTTGTATTACAATTTGTAATACGGAGGTGGCAATATGATTGCATTAAGACTTGATCCGAATTTAGAAAAAGAGATTACTACCATTGCCAAAAATTTGGGCCTGACAAAATCCGGTTTGATTCGTAAAAGCTTAATCGAATATATCGGAAAGCTGGAAAGTCCAAATGCCTGGGAACTGGGGAAAGATTTTTTCGGCAGATATTCAAGCGGCCTGAAAAATTTGTCAGTCGATCGTAAAACGATTTTAAAAGAACGAATTCGGGCTAAAAGAAAGTGAAAAAAATTCTGATAGACTCTGGCCCTTTAATTGCGTTGTTCGATTCATCCGATAAATACCATCAAAAATCGGTTGATTTTATCAAACGAAATAAATATCCGCTCATCACAACGATAGCCTCCATAACAGAGACACTTCATCTATTAGATTTCAACCGGAATGCTCAGATAGATTTTTTGGATTGGATCGGCAAAGGAGGAGTTGAGGTTTATGATATCCAAAATAAAGATTTTCACCGGCTGAAAGAGCTAACCGAAAAATATCATGACTTACCAATGGATTTTGCGGATTCGTGTCTTGTATATATAGCTGAACAGCTTAATATAAATACCGTTGCAACGATTGATCGTGATTTTACAGTTTACAGAATTAAAGGAAGAAAAAAGTTTGAAATTGTACTTTCTTGAATGAATATGACGCATCCTCAGAGGCCCAGAGGTCGCGGGTCGGACCAAGCTAACTAATTGAAAATCAATAAAATAACTATTAAAAGTGAGGCAGTTTACAGTCTTAAAACCACCTTTTTGACAGTAAAAAAGTGGTTTTAAGAAAGTTCAATAATAAAATCCAAAATCCGGAATTCATCAATTCCCGAAAGGCAACCGGTTTAATTTTAACTCTTGCAGAAAACTGCTTATGGTAGATGCAGCCTCTGAGATTATCGCCCTGTGTATTCCAACCCGGTAACAGACTTGAAGCTCTCAAGGGTGACCGAAAAGGACAACATAGCATCCGAATCAATGAGCAATGGCGAATCTGCTTTAAATGGAAATCCGGAGACGCGTTTGATGTTGAAATTACAGATTATCATTAGAAGGTTATTATGATTAAGAAAAAACTTTCCCCTATACATCCCGGTGAAATCCTTGAGGAGGAATTTCTGAAATCGATGGGTATCAGTCAATATCGACTGGCCAAAGATATAAGTGTACCGCCAAGACGCATCAAAGAAATCGTAAAAGGTAAAAGATCAATTACTGCCGATACGGCTCTTCGCCTGGGAAAATATTTTGGCATGTCAGCTCAATTCTGGTTAAACCTTCAAACACGCTATGATCTTGAAGTAACGGAAGACTTGCTTTCAGACCGTCTTGACAAGGAGGTGCAAGCCCTGAATATAAGTGCGGCATAATGATTGAGTGTGAGGTCGCGATTCGGGGGGAGTTGTGCGGAGTTGTAGGCAGACCAAACTAACAGATTGAAAATTAAAAATATAGGTGTTAAACGTGGGAGCCAATTCCAAAAGTCTGTTGTTGTAGTTCCGGCGAAAACTAGAATCCAGTAT
>CAYTGW010000354.1:0-2281 GCA_964437395.1 uncultured Desulfocicer sp. | reverse complement strand
TATCACCACACCGGACGGTCAGATCCAGGCCACCGCCTCCCTTCTGGCTGAAAACAAAGGATTGAAAAAAAATGCGGTTGTATTGCATTGCAGCGGTTCCCAGCCATCTACCATTCTGTCGGTTTTAAAAAAATATGAGGTCTCCATCGGCTCCCTTCATCCCCTGCAAAGCTTTGCCTCAAGCCGTGTAGAGGGAAATCCATTTAAAAACATCATTGCAGCTATAGAAGGAGAGAAAGAAGCGGTTGCAATGGCCAGGCAGATTGCACAGGATCTGGGGGCAACTTGTTTTTTTATCAAAACCCATGCAAAAACAGCATACCATGCTGCCGCAGTGGTGGCCTCCAATTATCTGGTCACCCTTCAGGATATGGCATTCAAGCTTTTACAGATTGCCGGCATTCCACCGGAAAATGCGTTTCAAGTTCTGGGGCCTTTGATTCATGGCACCCTCTCCAACATTGAAAAAAAAGGCACGGGAAAAGCCCTGACCGGCCCGATTGTTCGGGGGGATACGGAAACCGTAAGTACCCATATGGATGAGATTTCCCGCATGGCCCCGGAACTGCTCAATCTGTATCAGACCTTAGGAAGATATACGGTGAATATTGCGGAATCCGGAGGGAATATCACAAAAGAAAGAGCCCGTGAATTGATTCAGATATTGTCTGAAAAAAAATCATCCTGATTCATCTTTGCTTCTCATTCAGGCATTCGAGAAAACAACCTCCCTTTGCGCCACTGCCGGAACTGCCGGCTGTTGAAGCCGGTACACTCTCTGTCTGTGCATCCCGGAAGCCGGGCCCTCCGACATCCAGGATCTTACCATCCAGGGTATACACATCATCCCCGCGCTTTCCATCGATAAAATGGAGGGTGACCACATTGCCATCGATTTTAGCCCCGGTCTCTCCGTTAAACATGAATTCATACCAGTGGTCCTGAGGCTGATCCGGTGTCGGCCCATATTTGTAATAGGTTGCCGGAGCAGCATCTTCTGGAAAATAGAGAGTGACGACTGCACTCTTCCCTGCTCCGACATTTTCAATGGTAAAACCGATCAGACCATAGATAAAATCCAGATCCGATGGAGTAGCAGAAGAAGATGGAATATCATCAATCGTCAGCTCCGTTATTCTTGTACCTTGTGACGAGACAACCGTCAGGTATTCGCCATCGGATAATAGAAGGGACTCGACATTGTCCTGACTGTCGTCTGAAACCCCATCGTCATTCATATCTTCATCCGATATGTCTTCAGACGTATCCGGCGGCAGGCTGCTATCCGTGTCAAACTCACTGACACCGGCAGATGTACCAATCCATATATGACCGTCCATGTCTGTTGCGACAGCTGTCACCTGATTGCTGATCAGGCCATCTGCTTTTGTGTATCCTGTCCAGCTATCTTCAAAAAAATCGCTGACTCCGCCGCCATAGCAGCCAAACCATTTATGCCCTGCCTGATCAACGGCAATATCATTAACCAGATCGGCCGCGAGACCGTCCTGGGTACGATAGGTTGTCCAGGTACTGCCGTTATACAAACTGACCCCGTTATCGGTTCCAAACCATCTGTTTCCTGTATCATCCACTTCAATTGCATTTACCTTATTGTGAGCAAGACCGGTTGCAGTGGTATAGGTTGTCCATTTTGTTCCGTTCAACCGGCTCACCCCCTGATCGGTCCCGAACCAAATATTTCCCGATGCATCGGTTGTGATCACATTCACAAGATTTCCGGCGAGACCGGTCTTATCCGTATAAACAAACCATTCATTTCCATCATAACTGCATGCCCCCTGAGAGGTGCCGAACCATTTCATCCCGGAACTGTCTATTGCCACAGAACGGACCTGATTGCTGACCAGGCCGTCTGCTGTCGTAAAACTGACCCAGCCCATGCCATCAAACCGGCTTACCCCACCCAGGGTAGCGAACCATTTGTTGTTGTTTCCGTCAATGGCAATGTCCATCACCACCGAATTGATCAGGCCATGTTTGGTTGTATACTGAACAAAGGTTCCATCACTGCGTTTAACACGCCAGACTCCGGATGTGCTGCCGATCCAGATATAATCCCCACCCGGCTGGATGCAGATTGCATTCTGAATATAGGTATGGGCTTTCCAGGTACCGGCATCTGCGGCTGCCGGAAAAAAGAAGGAATATGACGTAAACAGCAGAAAAGCCAATACAAGAATTCCGAATTCCGGATGTTTTCTATTTTTCATACGCCCTCTTAAAAAGATAACTTACGTTTTGTCATGATCCGGGTAAT
>CAYTGW010000353.1:0-2285 GCA_964437395.1 uncultured Desulfocicer sp. | reverse complement strand
AACCGGTTCGGGGTAAATGCACCGGACCAGACAACAGAGGAGTTCCTGACCGGGATGGATTTCCGGAACATCATCGAGTCGTCCCATAAACCGCTTTTGCGGAATTTTCTGGCACAGTGTGACCTGGTTAAGTTTGCGGAACACCGCCCTGAGAAAGAGGATATTGAAGAATCCTTTAACAAGTGCAGACATTTTATCAATCAGACCAAAATAGAACAGAATTTGTAACTGACTATGCATTTTGAATCGCCATTATCATTTCTTCTTCTGCTCCTCATACCTTTTCTTTCATATATCCGGTATCGAAGGGCAAAGCCGGGAACGATCCGTTTCCCCTCGATCCGGAATGCCGTAAAATCAGGAAAATCGATTCGTCAACAGATGGTATGGATTCTTTCGTTTCTTCGGGTTCTCACACTTGTTTTTTTGACAATTGCCCTGGCAAGGCCCCAGACCGGTACAGAGCAGGTTCGGGATATCACCCAGGGAATTGCCATTGAGATGGTTGTTGATCGGTCCGGCAGCATGGGGCAGGAGATGGAATACCGGGGGAAAAAAACAAACCGGTTGGAGGTAGTAAAACAAGTATTCAAGGAATTTCTGCTGGGAAATGAGGATGATCTGAAGGGAAGACCGAGCGATCTCATTGGAATCATCTCTTTTGCAAGGTACCCGGATACAACCTGCCCGTTGACCCTGGCTCATGGTGCGCTCTCTCCCTTTATCGACAGTATCAAACTGGTTCAGGCACGGGAGGAGGATGGAACCGCCATTGGGGATGCGCTTGCATTGGCGGCCGCGCGACTTGAAAAAGTGGATGAAACCATCGATCTCCAAAGACAGCATAGCAATGAAAGCTACACAATCAAAAGCAGGATCATCATTCTATTATCTGACGGTGAAAACAACAGAGGGAAACGGACTCCTCTGGAAGCGGCCGCGCTGGCAGCAAAATGGGGGATAAAGGTCTATACGATTGCAATCGGAGGGGAGGATTCGGGAACCTCCATCCAGACACCATTTGGTGTCTATACGATTCCCGGCGGGCAAGGCGTTGATACAGAATCTCTCAAAGCCATCGCAAAACAGACCGGAGGTTCTTTTTATCAGGCAGAGGATGGAAAATCCCTTCGATCAATATATGAAGAGATTGATAAAATGGAAAAAACAGAAATTGAATCCATTAAATATATCGATTACAAGGAGGTTTTTCTTCCGTTTGTTTATATGACGCTTTTTCTGATCGGACTTGAGGTTTTGTTGCGGGAAACCATATTCAGGAAGATTCCATGACCGGACTGCATCTGAACAATATCGAACAGCTTCATTTTCTATGGATTGTATTGCCCATGATCGCTGTCTATATCTATGGCTGGTATCGGCGGAAAAAAGCTCTTGGAAATTTTATTGAGGCAGGACTTCTTCATAAAGTGCATATCTCGGCAACTAGCGGGTTTCGCCATCGCAAAATGATCCTGCTGTTGATCGCCGTTATCATGCTTGTGATTTCCCTGACACGGCCGGCCTGGAATTTTAAATCCGAGCGGATTGAACGAAAAGGCCGTGATGTTGTTTTCCTTCTGGATGTCTCAAAAAGCATGCTGGCCGAGGATCTCGTACCCAATCGCCTGGAGCGGGCAAAACTGGCCATCGGGGATTGTATAGACAGGCTTCAGGGGGATCGGGTTGCCCTAGTAGCCTTTGCCGGAACATCTGCTGTAAAATGCCCTCTTACTCTGGATTATGGTTTTTTCCGGATGATGCTGGACAGGATATCGACCGACAGCATTGAAAGAGGGGGGACAATGATCGGTGATGCGGTGAGAATGATACTTGCCGAGGTTCTGGACAATCAGGAGAAGGAGTTCAAGGATATCATCCTGATCACGGACGGTGAGGATCATGAAAGCTTTCCGGTCGAGGCAGCAAAACAGGCTGGTGAAAAGGGTGTACGGATCATCGCAATCGGTTTAGGGGATGAAACAGAGGGCAAGCGGATTCCCGTAACAACGGAACAGGGAACTAAAAAATTTCTGACCTACAAAGGACAGGAGATCTGGACAAAGCTGGATGCCGCCACTCTGCGACAGATGGTTCGGGAAACTCCCGGAGGTAAATATCTGAATGTTGCAACCGGAACCATCGATTTGGGAAAGGTGTATCTGGACCTTGTGGCATCTGCAGCCAAAAAGGATCTGGAATCAGAGACCATTAAACGGTATGAGGAAAAATTTCAGGTGTTTTTGGGCGTTGCTTTTATTCTGCTTTGTGTTGAAATGATTATG
>CAYTGW010000352.1:0-2288 GCA_964437395.1 uncultured Desulfocicer sp. | reverse complement strand
TGGCCGCATTCTCCACCCAGAATCCACTTGACACCCAGCCGTTTTGCTTCTGCATACATTTTTGCATTCAGTCTTTTCATCACCTCGTGGGAGGTAAAAAAACCAAAATTACCGCCCTCGGAAGCATAAGTAGACCAAGTGACATCCAATCCGTATTCTTTTTTCAGGTAATCAAAAAGAAGCAAATACCCCATGCAGGTATAGGTTCCGGGATCAGCAAACACATCTCCGGAAGGCGTAACGAATAAGATATCCGCACCTTTTTTATTATAATTGGGCTCTACCCGGACACCGGTAATCTCTTCAAGATCATCCACAAAAAAATCCAGCATATCTTTGAAGGCATGCGGTTGAATTCCAAGATGGTTTCCGGTTTTAAAACAGTTGGAAACCGGTGTGGCAATCCAGTCAATATTCAACCCCAGAAGGTTCAACAGTTCCCTTCCGAGAAGCGTAATCTCTGCGGTATCGATTCCATAAGGGCAGAAGACGGAACATCTCCGGCACTGGGAGCATTGAAACAGATAATACCACCACTCTTTCAATACATCGAGTGTCATGGGCCTTGCACCGCCAATCCGGCCAAGAATCTTTCCGGCGGTTGTAAAATCATTTCGATAAACGGACCGGAGAAGTTCTGCGCGAAGAACCGGCATGTTTTTCGGATCACCCGTACCAATAAAAAAATGGCATTTATCTGCGCATGCTCCGCACCGCACGCAAACATCCATGAAAATCTTGAAAGACCGATATTTATCCAAACGTTCCTTGAAACCTTCATGGATAATCTCTTTCCAGTTTTCCGGCAGTTTCCAATCCGCATCCAGCGGATTCCACTCCCTTGCATTGGGAAGGGACAGGGTTTCAACACTTCTATAATTCGATGCATAGCAATAAATCCCCTTACGGATCACCGTAGGAGTATCCATCCAACCCGTTTTGGGCGGGTTATGATTGATCTTTATAAATTCATCTGATTTTGGAAGATCTGACATTACACTTGCTCCTTTTCCACTGGGAGTCCAGCTTCTATCATTTTTTCCCTGAAATGGTCTTCATACTCTTCATAGGTATGAGTTTTCACAGGATAATTCCAAGGATTAACATGTCTTCTCGCACGGGTATCCGTTGTCAGGTTTCGGGTTGGACTTAAAAAAACGCCACCCATATGCATGAGCTTGCTGAACGGAAAATATACGAAAAGAACGCTGACAAGAAAAATATGGATAAAAAACAATCCTCCGATGCCTTCCGGCGGGATCGCAGGATGAAGAGTAACAAGGCTTATGGCCAGCGCTTTAACGCTCACGATATCGATTTTGGCAAAATACCGCATCAAAATACCGGTAAATGCAATACCCATGATCAGGAACAACGGAAAATAGTCAGCCGCCAGTGAAATATATTTTACTTTTGGCCCGAATACTCTTCTGAGAAACAGAAAAGTTACCGCTGCAAGGAGAAGCAGGCCGGACAGAAAAATGCCGGGAAGCCCCACTTCAATGACTTTGCTGTAATACTCGATTCGAAAAAAAGAATCCAGTTGTTCCACCATTTGGATACAAAAAGGCACCGGTTCCAAAAAAAATCTCAAATGCCGAAGCAACACGGTAAGAAAAGAATAATGAAAAGCCAGCGCCGCGACCCAGAGCCAGATTTCCCAGCGATATGAAATCCTGATCCCGGAATCTGTCTTATTGAAAGACATGCTGGTATTACGAAACAGGGATCTGAATAGAAAAATTTCCAGAATCATCCGGATCAACACCCCAAATTTTGATGACGGGTTGTCGATCCAGTTGGGTTCGATCCATGACATGGTTTTTTGCTGGCCGCATGTTGTGGGTATAGCAAACGGTACCGGTGACTTGGCCCAGCCCAGAATACGAACCACGAAACCAACAACAAAAATGATAACAGCCAGGTAGGGGATCCAAATCCCAAAAAGCCCCTGCAGGCCCATCACCTCAGCTCCTACATAGGAAAGCAGACAAAGAAACAAGACTGCTATGAGGGAATACATATAATTTACATTCATATACCTGTACCTCATTATCCGGTTTTAAACAGATTCGACGATCCAAAAATCTGTTCAAACCTTTATCATTATTAAACAGTTGACTTATTGAGATCCGGCTGCTCCTCCGAAATCTCAGCAATCAATCCAGCACGCTTAAACGCTTTAAATACTATATTTTTTTCTTCATTTGCCTTCAGGCTGTAAATCTTCTCCCGACACTCCATATAGATATCAAACGCCAGAAAGAGCAATCGATCCACGTTCTCAT
>CAYTGW010000351.1:0-2310 GCA_964437395.1 uncultured Desulfocicer sp. | reverse complement strand
GATCCGGCGTGAACTGAATCCGCCGAAAGGTCGCCTGAATCATTCCGGCAAGGGTCGTAACCGAAAGCGTTTTTGCAAGCCCCGGAACCCCTTCGATCAGGCCATGATTATTGCAGAAAAGCGCGATCAACAAACCATCAATCAGCTTTTCCTGACCGACAATAACCTTGTGGATCTCATCCCGTATCCGGCGAATCACCGGACTTTCCATCTGCACTTTTTCACTGATCTGTTTTACGTCGATTGTCATACAACTCCTCTAATGAAAAATAGTCTGTATTATTGATTTTTTTCTGTTTTCGGAAACTACATGTACACTATAATAATTCGGGGATCAAGGGCTATGCCTAAAACTTCATATTGGGTCTCCCCATTCATTAATCTGATGATCGACAGCGTACAGACCAGGAAGAGGAAGCCCCCTGTTTTCATATTGCCGTTTCATGCCTAAGGAAACTTTCAGAAGCTGCGCCAGAACCGCATCCATAATTTCCGTGGGTACACCGTAGTACAGAAAGTTGATAGGGCTTAAATCCGCGAGTAAGAATAACTGCTTTGTGACAATTTCATCATTACGCTGAAAACGAATCGTTACTTTTCTTCCTTGATCAAAACCGGATTGGGGATCATAAATCCGGTGGCATTCAATTTCGACAGGTACATCTGCGATGATGGGCGTATTCAATTGAGAAAGAACGCTTAGCCATGATGAAAGGTCTTCAAATTCGATTGTTTTGGTTGAACCAGAGGCAAAGAAAAGATTGGGCTGTTTACCTTGCAGAATCAGTTTTTCGATTTGTCGCTTTTTAAGAATGGATTTGCCGATGACGCCAATAAACAGGTCCTTCTGAAGCAATTCTTTATCCGGTAACTCTTCGAGGGAACTGTATCTTCCACTCTGAACTTCAGTATAGCTTATATCAACACGGGTAAGCGTCTGGTTCTGCACATGCAATCTCCCCTCTTTCAGTAACCGGCAAAGGACCTTTCCGATATTTCCTTCTGCCCCCAGAACCATGATATTCCGTCGTGACAAAACAAGTCCTATCTCATGTAAAATCGATTCGATGGCACTGAGTATCGTGTGAGCCACTTCCTGTGATTCTTCAATCGTTTTTAGTTTTGATATTGCGATGGTATAGACCGGGAACGCGAGATCCCTCTTTTTTTCCACTAAATGGTAGAGCCTGTCATATCCGTTTTTGGTGTGCTCTATGGAGCCAATGAGTACATCTTGGAGCCACTGACAAAAAGGCAGCGCCGATGTTTCGGATAGAATCCCGAATCGAAGCAGAATTTTCTCTGTGGATTCTTCCAGGAATTCTTTTTCATTTAAGAAGGGTGCAAGATATCCCCCATCTTCAATGATAATGACCTTTTTATTTTCTTTTTTTGCGGCGATGACGCATTTCAGAAATAAATGCATGGAAACCAGCTTCATTGCATCAAAGTAGGAAAGCTTTTCTTCCTGAAGAAACCGGTTAAGTTGATATAACCCTGACGTATCGCTGAAATAATCGGCAATTGAAAAAAATCAGTGGCTTTCCCATCGATATTCTTTTCCAGCCCGGCCATAAACAGATATTCCGGATCATTTTCCAATAGAGTGTCAAGATAGGCTGGTGGAATGACCCCGCTGTATTTCACGAACATGACATCCACGGAATCGGCCCCCAATTTTTTCAAGGCTTCGATAAATCCGATAATTTCAGATGTAATATGATGAATCAAAAAAATCTTAACTCCGGAAAGATCAATCCGATGTCCGTCCTGTTTCGCGAGTGAAGCAAGGATTGGCATCCTTTTCAAATAATCATTCATGTGGAAGGTTTTCCGGGGCATATTTATAGTAATGTTCGATGCACGACCCAATTGAGAGAGATACAGGCAGAAAAAGTCGCTGTTCATCCAGACTTTTACCATTCCGCCATTATGTAAAATCCGACAGATAGAGTCCGCCTCCAAGGATAAAAAAATTTTTTTAAATACCGTAAGACCATACTGCGAAGGTTCCTTCCGGATTCTATCTGAGAACATTTCATCCCATGAGAAATTGATCAGTGCGAGGCGCCCCAGGCTGGTAATTTCAAGCTGCTCGAAAAGACGGCTGTAGATTCGATTTTCCTCGGAATAGAAATCAAATCCTTTGTTGCATGCATTTAAGATGTTGTCTCTTACGGAACGGGCCATTTTTGTGCTGCCGGAAATATAGAATCTTGTGGTCAGGTCATCGACTACAACGTGGGGGATGGTTGACAGGTCAATTGTCTTTTTTTCAATAAAATAATCGCGGTTCTCTGCATCCATTAT
>CAYTGW010000350.1:0-2314 GCA_964437395.1 uncultured Desulfocicer sp. | reverse complement strand
TCAAAATACCTTTATCCAGCCATCCGTTCGCTTTCTGGATCATCATGGGCTTGGCCCTGATTTCCGTAGCCGGCTTCATGCTTTTCTGGCGCAGTAGTAAACTCTAAAAAATCATCTGCTTTCAGGATTCCCCCTCCTGAATGGTCTGCGTCAATTCTTCGATTCTTTTGGATATATCCCGGACATTCATTTTCCGGTGATCAATCCACCATTTGGCTTCGGTTTCCGCCTGCCATTCCTCAAGAAACAGTGTAAAGGCCTTCTCAGATTTTTCTCTTGCCTCATCGTCATCAAAAGTAAGACTGTCCCGCAGGTACTTGACCTTGTTTAACATCTCGGAACGGATTTTCACTGCCCATGAAACCGTTTTTTCTGTTCCGGCAAGCTCCTGAAACCCGACATTTTTATGCTCATCCGTTAATTGCCTTGTCTGTTTTTCAAAATAATCTTTTTTACACTTTTCACAAAACCAGTGTTTTTTATCCACCAGAAACAGATTCTTCTCATGGGTATCAAACAACTGAACTTCAAACTTGCAACGGCATGTGCGGCATCTTACCGAATAATTATAGATTTCTTTTACCATATTTTTTCTGCCCGGCCGGGTGCCGGCCTTATCCTTTTCATCAATACTGGATGAGGAACGATCTTGTGGTTTCAGTTACATTGGATATGAATTGTTGTACAGTGCATCATAGCAAAAACGATACCTTGAAGCAAAAGAAAAATCTCCCGAATGATCAGGGTCTCCAGAGAAACCGCGTTAGGTCGATCCTGCTGTTTTCTGTAAAAACAACTCCTTCCCGCTCCAGAAGCGCCTGCTGAACTTCATACCCCTGACTCTGTCTCAGGGATATCCTGCCATGCTGGTTCACCACCCGATGCCAGGGAAGGCTGTCTTTCCGGGAACAGGAGTGTAATATCCGTGCAACCTGCCTGGCTGCACGGGGATTGCCGGCCTGCGCTGCGATCTGTCCATATGTTGCAACTTTCCCGGTGGGAATCAGCAGAATCTGATTTTTTACATTTATGGTAAATGGGTTCGTCATCGATTACATCTTGGCCAGATCCGGTTCATCTTCCAGAAAAATGGTGATTTTCTCCGTCTTGTTCTGTTTTCTCCCTGGCCGGCACTTTGTATTGGTTTTCAACAGCTCTATTGTCTTGATGCTGAAGCCCCCTTCAAGATGCATGCAGAGGGCTTTGATCATATTCTGCTGGGCATCCGGCGTATTCTGATAGGAGATGTTTTTTTCAACCGTCACATTCTCCTCGATCTCGCGCATGTTTTCAGCCAGATCCGAACCTTCTCCGCCATACTGTTTCATGATATCTGCCGGCGCGGTTTCAGGATGCCCGTCACCATCTTCACTGTCCTGGTCTGTCTTGTCTTTTCCAAAAAAGCCGGGCGCATGATTCACAAACGTCAATGGATTTTGGAAGTCCTCTGCGGATTCATCAGAAAGGGTGCTGCTGGATCTACTGGTATGCTCTTTCAATTTCCCTGGAGATTTTTTTTCCTTCCTGTCTTCTGAAATAAAAATATTTGAGATTTCCCTGAATCCCCTGCCAAGGCTTTTATTCTCCATTTTTTATACTCCCGTTCGAGAGAAAGTTCGATCAGGCAATCTCGATAACCGAGTTTTTACCTCCAAATGCATTGTCGGAAAGATTGGGATTCCTCTTGTCCTCGATCCATATATCATTCACCAGGAATTTGTATTCATATTTTCCAGGATCTAGTAAAAGTCTCTTTGACCATTTCCCCTCTTGATCACGCTCCATTGTGGATTCTTCGGAAGGAGTCCAGTTGTTAAAACTACCGACAATTTTTACGGAAATCGCATCCGGTGCATGGAAAACAAACTGCTTTTCAATTTTTGAAAAAGATTTTTTCTGCTTTACCAGCTCCATTCCCAGACGTTTTTCCTCTTTGACCACTTCCGTTGCAAGGGCCGCATAGTCTATAAACCCACGCGCTTTTTTCTGATAGTCCAGGATTGACTTTCCGAAACTTGCGGCTTCCTTTAACTTGACGTTCAGGTTGATGACGGTCTTATACATCGACCCCTTGAAGTTGTCTCTGATATCGTGCAGGACTTCCTTTGATATCCTGGTCCGGCTGTCATACATGGTCGCAACTGCATTGATTTTCAGTTTATGCCCTGTCTTTTCCTGAACCAGACCCAGTATTTCCATTAATCTGCCGATCCCGTGCAAGGAAAAGAGGCTCATCTCGATCGGAACAATGATTTCAGTGGAAGCAAGGAGAGAATTGAATGTCAGCAATCCCAGGCTTGGCGGGCAGTCGATG
>CAYTGW010000349.1:0-2348 GCA_964437395.1 uncultured Desulfocicer sp. | reverse complement strand
ACTCTTTCCCTACACGTGTGCTCTTCCGATCTTCAGGAAAATTACCGATGTTCCGGTAGTATTGTACGAGGCCACAGCATTCGACGTCCTTATTGCGCTACACCAAGTAAAAAAACACGGTAACAGAGCTGCTTTCGTTGTTTTCACTCCTATTCATGGCATAGATACGATCGCCAAAATCATGGATATCGAAGTGCGCCAGTTCTGTTCGTATGAGGATTCTTTCGGCGTCGGCAGTGAAATCGATCGGGCTGTAAAAGAAGGATTTACGGTAATAGTCGGCAGTCTGGTGGCGGTACGAATAGCCAGGGAAAGAGGCTTTATCGGAGTTCCACTTTACACAAGTAAAGAAACCGTTTTGGAAGCAATCATAAAGGCCCGCGAAATTGCCATACTGCGTTACAGAGAATTGGAAAGGGTAAAGCGTACCCAGGCGATTCTTGATTTTGCATATGAAGGGATTATTGCCATTGATGAAGGGGGGATGGTCCAGATTTTTAATCCGGAAGCGGAAAAGATAACAGGACTTAGTGCAAAACAGGTTATCGGTCAGAGAGTGGATAAAGTAGTGCCCAGGTCCAGGTTAATCGCTGTTAAGGACAGTCTTCAAGCGGAACTTGGCGAGATACAAAAAATAGGAGAGGTAACGATCGTTACCAACCGCGTTCCCATAATTGTAAAAGACAAGGCAGTCGGGGTGGTTGCCACTTTTCAGGAAGTGAGCAAGATACAGAAATGGGAGCACAATATCAGAAAGGCCCTTTACAGCAAGGGAATGGTGGCAAAATATACCTTTGCCGACATTATTGGCGTGAGCCGCCCCATTGCCAACGCTAAACTCCAGGCACTCAAGTATAGCTCTTGCGAAACGACGGTGCTGCTTGTGGGGGAAACGGGTACAGGCAAAGAGCTCTTCGCCCACGCGATCCACAACGCGAGTCAAAGAAAGCAAGGTCCTTTCGTTACAGTTAATTGTTCCGCACTTCCCGAAAGTCTTTTGGAAAGCGAACTGTTCGGCTATGAGGAAGGAGCTTTTACGGGTGCAAAAAAAGGAGGCAAGCCGGGCCTTTTTGAACTTGCTCATGACGGCACTATTTATTTGGATGAAATAAGCTGCATATCCATAGGTATGCAGGTTCGCCTTCTCCGGGTAATTCAGGAAAAAGAAGTGATGAGACTTGGCTCCGATAAGCTGATACCGGTAAATGTTAAAATCATCGCCGCAACCAACGAAGATTTGGCTGATATGGTAAATACAGGAAGATTCAGGGAAGATCTGTATTTCCGTCTTAATGCATTGCGCGTAAGGGTGCCGCATCTGCGAGAGCGTAATGAAGATATATGCTTGCTGACGAAACATTTTCTTGCACAACAATTTTCCGATAACAGTGATACCTTGATAAACGAGAATTTGTCGAAAAAACTCCTGGAATATGCATGGCCGGGGAATGTTCGTGAACTTAAATCGTTCATTGCCCGGTGCTCTATTTTGGTAAACGAGATGGGCGCAGAAGAAATTTTTGACGAGTTCCTTGAAGAAACAATCAGAGTGAAAAAACATCCGGTGACGCAGAGCAGGGATATTTATAAGGAAAAGAAGGAAGAGACAGCGCCCTCCGATGAAACAATCAATATCAGGGTTTCATCACTGGAAGAAATGGAAAATGAGGTCATCCGGAAAATGTTGGAAAAACATCGATATAATCGTTTAGCCGTTGCTAAAGCTTTAGGTATAAGCAGGGGGACTTTATGGCGAAAAATGCAGCTGCTGGACAATGCAATCCCATCAAAAAATCACCTCCCAATATAACGTTCTTGATTTTCTATTGCCGATAATTGAAGCTCTTCTCACGAATAAAATATTTAAACATTACGTCTCAATATAGAACAAAACGTTCATATTGATCTATTGTAGTTTTGACATAACCAATCTTTGCCAAAAGCTCTTTAATACATCATATCGATTAATTAAAAGCGATAATATTAATATTGCTTAAATATTCCCGCCTGTTAGCTATTGTAAACCGAAGACAAACAATCTTATTATTTACTATAACCTCGATATGGCACAAATTCTGCTCAAGTATATCTGAAACATTCTGTGATTCTATAATATAGACATTCTAATAAATCAAAACACGGGGGACGAGAAAAATGGAAGAAAAATATGGCCGTGCGGCAGGAAAGTTGGTTACTTATTTCTTTGTCATTTTTTATGTCTTCGCTTCCTCAATGATGGGAACCCTTTCTCATGCGGAGGACAAAGAAATACTCATTGGATCCGTACTCCCAATAACGGGCAAGCAGGCAAAGCCTGGGCGTCTTTTTAAGATGGGCTATGACCTGGC
>CAYTGW010000348.1:0-2354 GCA_964437395.1 uncultured Desulfocicer sp. | reverse complement strand
GAAGAAGACAGGCCTCCACCGCCGTTATCGGTGATAAATGAAATCAGACCTTCATCCCGGGCTTCCAGCAGAAAGTCATGCATTTTTTTCTGTGTATATGGATCGCCGATCTGAACATGTCCGGCCGGTGTGTTTGCGGAAAAGGTTTCAGATGATGCGGTTACACCGTGAATCCCATCTTTCCCGACCCGGCCCCCGCACATGATGATCAGTTCACCTGGAGAGGTTTTCTTCTGTTCAGCCGGCATGCCCTTTATTTTTGCAGGCATGATACCCAAAGCCGTTACAAATACCAGGCATTTACCCATATAGCCGTCATGAAACAGCACCTGGCCAAAGGTTGTGGGAATACCACTTTTATTGCCGCCATCCTTGACCCCTTCGATTACACCGTCCAGAAGACGTCTTGGATGAAGATGCGGTTTCAATTCACCTTGATAATCCCGATGCCCCACGCAATACCCATAGCTTCCCATAATCAGTTTGGAGCCTTTGCCGGTTCCCAGCGGATCACGGTAAACACCGACAATGCCGGTGATGGCACCACCATAAGCTTCCATGTTGGACGGGGAGTTGTGGGTTTCTCCGGTGATGACATAATAATGGTCGGAGTCAAACCGTCCAGCGCCTGCATTGTCCCATAAGACAGAGACAACCCATGGTTTTTTTCCCTTCAGAGTCAGGGTCGGGGCCTCGATGCAGGTTTTAAACAGGTTGTTGATCACCTCTTTTTCCCCTGTTACCTTGTCTGTATAATGGAAACACCCCCGAAAGGTGTTGTGGTTGCAATGATCGCTTCTGGCCTGGGAGATGTATTCAAGCTCGATATCCGTGGGATCGGAAAGGCCGACTTCCGCCCGGCCCGCACTCACATCCGGATTCAGGAAATAGGACCGGATGGTCGGAATATCATTGGGGTTGAGGGCAAGATTCCGCTCAGCACTTATTTTTTGAAGGGTCTGGTCGCTGTCAATGGGAATGGTGGTAACGGTTGGAATGTAATCCAGCTTTACACTGGGGATGATGATACCGGTTCCAATGAGCTTATCCCACTCCTGTATTGAAATAATGCGCCATTGCTGGATAATATCGTTTGCCAGAAGCTCACCGGCAATTTTATCCACATCGTCATAGGTTAGGTTTTTTGCCTTGATACAATACCGTTTGGATGTATAAACCGCCTCGTTTGGCGCGAGTTTGATTCTTAGCTGGTCTTCGATTGCCTCAACAGCAGTGCTTCCGGGATTGTCCTTTACACCCGGACGGTAACCGACCCAGATGGTCCAGTCGAAATCAATAGAGAGCGGAGAATAGGAAGAGATCTGGGTTACCGGGTTAGTGAAGATTTCAGATCGGATGGCTGCAAGCTGTTCCTGGGTCAAATGGGCATCAATGGTAATGACATGGATGGTTCGAACAGAAGTAAGTTCAAAACCAAAATAGTCTCTTGCCTTTTGACATACCTTTTGACCTTCCGCATCTGCAAGATCTGGATTCAGTGTGATTTCAAGTTGGTTTGGCATGGGTTTGACCCGTTTTGTTAAAAGAAGTTCAAGGCATTACCGATGTAACTCATCACATTGTACCGCATTACATCATTATAGAAAACAAATATCATGAGCAAAAGCAATACAAACATTCCACCCTGCTGAGCAATTTCCCGAATCCGGATGCTGATCGGTCGACCCCGGATGGCTTCAATCATGAAGAACAGGAGATGCCCGCCATCCAGGACAGGGATCGGAAGAAAATTGAGAATGGCCAGATTGATACTGATAAATGCAATAAAGTACAAGAGATTTTCAATCCCTTCTTTTGCCTGGTCTCCAGCCATCTGGGCGATCATGATCGGTCCTCCAAGGTTGTCTGCTGAAATCGAACCCTGGATTAACTTGCCAATGCCGACAAACATGAGCACCGAAACCTTGTAAGTGTGGGAAAGGCTTTCCGAAAAAGCCTGGATTGGGTTCAGCTTTTTGGAATACACATCACCGGATGCGGTAATCCCGACAATATACCGTTCGATGTTTTCTCCAAACATGTTCTTGTCCGGTTTTAAAATCGGTTGAACTTGAAGTATCTTCACATCATCGCCGCGTTTGACGGAAAGAGCAAGGAGTTCTCCTTTACTCTGCCCGATCCGGTCAGCCATTTCTTCCCAGGTGGATACATGGGTATCGTTGATTGCAAGTACCAGATCACCTTCCTGAATCCCTGCTTTTTCTGCTGGTGATCCCTCCTGAATCTTTCCCACAACGGGTTTTAAGGTATGGGTTCCGTAAATCTGAAAAAAACCGAAGAAAATAACAATGGCCAGGAGGAAATTGAACAAGGGGCCTGCAGCGACAATCCCG
>CAYTGW010000347.1:0-2356 GCA_964437395.1 uncultured Desulfocicer sp. | reverse complement strand
GCCAGGACTGCAAAACACTTCAATCAACCATGGGGTTCAGCCGGTATCATTATCTGATGGTGACCCAGGAAAAAATTGGTAACCTCTATGTATTCCAGATCCAGAATCATTTGCTTGGTGTGATTCACAGATATCCGGACCATGACCCGATATTCGTCAAAAAAATGAAACAGTTTATTCATGGGCTGGATTCATAATCATCAAAAACAATTTCCCCAATCATAAACCGGCCATTGATTCTGAATGATAAAATCAATCTTGACTTGATCCTGGATTCTGGTTAACAATAATCCATCATATGATGGAAGCAACTGACAAAAAATTGAAACAAACAATTTCTCAAAAAAGTAACCCCATTTGTAATCGGGTTACTTAAAACTTCAAATTTGGAGGTCGTTATGGTAACAAGAGGTGCTCTTTCAGGAATAACCGTACTGGATCTTTCACGTCTGCTCCCAGGTCCATACTGTTCCATGATCCTTGCTGACCATGGAGCCCGTGTAATCTCTTTGGAAGATAAAAAGTTTTTAGCCGAAGGTCACTTTGTGCAATTGCTGAACCGGAATAAAGAGCATATTTCCTTGAATTTAAAGACAGAAGAGGGGAAAAAAATATTTTTCCGGATCGCCAGGAAAGCCGATGTCATTCTGGAGCAATTCAGACCCGGTGTTGTGGACCGATTGGGTGTTGACTATAACACTGTTAAAAATATAAACCCCGGAATCATTTATTGTTCTATTACCGGATACGGGCAAACTGGTCCTTACAAGCACCGGGTAGGTCATGATGCAAACTATCTCAGCATTGCAGGGGTTCTGGATCTTATTGGTAATAAAAATCAACCGCCTGCTATTCCAGGAGTACAAATCGCAGATATTGCCGGAGGCGGAATGAATGCAGCGATCGGAATCCTCCTTGCACTTCAGTCCAGGGAAAAAACCGGTAAAGGACAATATGTGGATATCTCCATGACAGATGGAATGGTTGGATTATTACCGGTCGCTCTCTTCTTTCACCAACTTACAGGGCTTTTTCCGGAAAGAGGGGACAACATGCTTTCCCATCGATATGCATGCTATAATACATATGAAACTGCGGATGGAAAGTATCTAACGATCGGAGCTGTTGAAACCCGATTCTGGAAAAACATCTGTGAAAAAATGGGAGTGCCTGAGTATATTCCACATCAATATGATGATCAGAAGCGCGAAGAAATCATTCATTTTTTCCGTACGAAAATAGCTGAAAAAACATTGCAAGAATGGACCCGGGAATTGGGTGAACTGGAACTCTGCTGGTCTCCTGTAAACAACCTCTCGGAAGCTGTCCAGGATCCTCACCTTCGTGAACGAAAAATGTTTGTCGATGTTCCACATCAAAATGGCAGCACAACGACTACCCTAGGCATCCCCATTAAATTAAGTGACACACCGGGTTCAATTCACCGGGAACCTGATCAGTTCGGTCAAAGCACCGAAAGTGTGCTGAAGGAGTTTGGTTACAGCCAGGAAGAGATCCAGGTATTTAAAGCCAATAATGTAATATAGATTGTCAGCCTTGCTATGGATTGCGATTGGGTTGATTTCAGTACAGAATTCCAGATCTGGTTTGTAAAGGAAAAAATTTCATGATAAGAAAAGCGAACTGATACTAACCAAAGGAGAATATGGATGGCAACCCCGCTTGAAAAAGCAAGGCAGAACCCCGATTCAATGAAAGCCAAAATATTGATCTGTGCCCGCAGGCTTTTTGGCACATATGGTTTTCACGGAACCACAACCCGAATGATTGCAAAAGAAGTCGGTATTGATATTTCAACCTTGTACTATCATTGGGGAGAAAAGGGGGACCTGTATGAAGCGGTTGTGATGGACATCAATGAAGGTATGCGCTCCAAACTGGTTGAGCTTGAAAAGAGTATCAAGGGCCGTCCTCTTTCAGATCGTTTACAGATTGCCATTGATGAGATGGTTGACTATCTCTTTGAAAGACCTGAAATATCAAACATGACCATTTTCAGATATTTTACAAAGAATCGGCATGAAAGTACTTTTGATACAAAAGTACCTGAATTTATTTCAGATATTGCTTATTCCATGGGGCTTACGGAGGATCGGAAAAAATGCTCGGTGGAAGCCAAAATGCAGGTACTTGCTATTATAAACTCCATTCATAATTACGTGTCAGGCGAAAGCTTCTTCCTGCCCATGCTTGAGGTTGATCGTGAAGAATATATCAAACAGGCAAAAGAGACTATTAAATTTTTTGCAATTCCTTCATTTACAGGTATGAAATCAAAACCTTAAAGATATGCAAAAAGCAGTAATGATGGAAAACATACGATTTAAAAAAACCA
>CAYTGW010000346.1:0-2412 GCA_964437395.1 uncultured Desulfocicer sp. | reverse complement strand
CCTTCTATCCTTGAAGCTCCAGTTTGTAACCTGCGTGCTGATCAGATCCGAATTCGGTATGATCAAAGATGCATTATCATAGGTCTGCGCGATTGTGGACCGCACATTGATTTTTTTCACAGTTGCCCAGACACCGTTCACTTCGATATCATCTCCTACCTGGATGGGACGTTCGAACAATAGAATAATTCCGCTTAAAAAATTGTTGAATATATTCTGCAATCCAAACCCGATACCAATACCTAAAGCGCCCAGTACCAACGTCAATGAGGTGGAATCAAAACCCAGGGCATTCAAGGCCAGTATAATACCCACCACCCAGATGGCATAAACCGTTATGGTGGTGACCGATTCCTTCAACCAATCATCCATTCCGCTCTGCCCCAGAAAATTATCAAAAAAAACATGCCGCCAGACCCTGGCCAGACCCTGGGTGATGAGAAGGATGGGAATCGCGATCATCAATCCCAGCAAACTGAATTTCATGGAACCAACGGTCAGAGGCATTTTGATAAATTCGAAAATTCCCATCAGAACCGCCTTTTTCCCGCCCCATGACAACACAAACAGAACCAGCAAAATCCCGCACCACAGAAAGGTCAGAAACTGGACACCTACCCATTGGAGTGAATTCTTGGCCTCGGAGGTCTCCTCTCCCTGGATCTCCTGAGTCTTTTTGAATGCCGGCTTCCATTCCCGGATGGCCTTGAATGTCATTGCTCCCAGGAGACCCACCGCAAAGCTGAGTCCCCATGATGTAAACCATAACTGTGATAATGATCCATATCCCGTGACATCCAGAACAAACCCGGAGACAATGATAAAATAGGTCAGCGGTTTCATGACTGCGGTACATTTCTGGAATTCAGATGGAACATGATCGCCGTTGCCTGCCTGAATTGCACTTTTGATTCTGTCGGAAATTCTCCAGAAAATGATGTTGGATGCATACAGGCAGATTGCAAACAGGATTCGGCCCAGGACGATTACAATGCTGTCACTGGTATGAATCCAGGAAAGAACAATATAAAAAACGGCAAAAATCCGGATGATGCGGATCTGAATCCGTATCCAGAATAATTGATTGCCCTGAAAAACCGGCTGGCCATCTGTTTTCATAAGCTTCAGTGCATCCTTGAACCATTTGGTAAACAGCCATACCAGCAGGAAACTGACAATGACTTCAAGGATGACCGGCTTGGGCTTAAACCGTTCCGTCTCTGTCATCACGTAAAAGAAAAGAGTTGCTCCGATAAGGATGAATGAGCGTTTCAGAAGCAGCAGAACGATCCGGGTCCAGTATTTATCGAACACTACGGAATGATTCATCAGTTTCTTCAACTTAACTCTCACACGAAATGTAATCACCATCACAATCATGAATACGAGAAAAAAAGACCCCAGAAACATCTTTTCCGATGTTTTGACAAACCGGAATTGACCTGTCCAGAATTCCCCGGTCACTGTTTTTCCGGCTTTAACAATCAATTCCGTGATATCGGCTATGATCTTCTGAAGCCCGATGCTTTCCATAAGCTTTTTTCTTTCCAGAAGGTCCTGTTTTTTCCTTTTTTCAATCATCTGGTCAAATCGTTTGATCAGCGAATCATAACGCTTCCAGGTATCATTGACTCCGGTTAAAAGGGTTTCATAAGTATCCATAACCGATTGTATCATCTTTTGCCGGGCGGCAAGAGATTTGGAAAGTTCCTTCAGCTTTTTATTCAGCAGCTTTGCTTCCGGATCGGATTTGACTTCAGAAAGAATATCCTGAATCTGTTTATCCGTAATTGCAATCAGTTCGTTTGTCTGGGAGTTGATCTTCAGAACCTCTTCCTGTTTGTTTTTCAGTTCCCCCAGCCTTGATGCAATTGCCTGTAACGATGTGGTCAGTCCCAGATAGGTTTCTTCCAGGGTTTTGAGCGGAACCATCGGGTTCAAAAGATGGTTGCTGTAAATGGATTCCTGAATTTTGTGTGAATTCATTTCCGCATTCACTTCTCGGCCCATCCCGTCGGCAGCAGTCTTCATCGCCTTTATCGATTCAATGGTCTCTAAATTGGTTTGCAACGATGTTTCAATGGACTGTTTCAAGGCTGAAAACTTTGAAGTTGAAGAATCCGCCTTTTCCTTGGCCATGACCCAGGTTGCGGGCATAAAACAATTGCTTATCATGAAAAATACAACCATTCTTATCCAACGGTTTCCACTCATCTTTTTCAATATCCTTACATCCGGATTACAACCATCTCTTTCGTTTAAACCAGATCAGCATTACGCATAAACAGGCCAGAACCATAACCCAGAACAGCGGGTAGGAATAACGCCATTCCAGTTCCGGCATGTATTTAAAATTCATCCCGTAAACCCCGGCAAGAAAAGTCAGGGGAATGAACAGTGTCGAAATAATGG
>CAYTGW010000345.1:0-2450 GCA_964437395.1 uncultured Desulfocicer sp. | reverse complement strand
TGTATTAATGAGCGATAACCCGCCTGTTTCTTCATGCCATTTTAAAAGCAATTTGTGGACTAAGGGTTCACTTTTTTCTGATACTATCTGCGGTCGCGCTGTTCCGTCTATATGCACGACAGCAGGGGAATTATTTATCATCTCTTCAGTACAATCATAAGTTATCGTCATATAGTAGCTTGAGATATGATCAGGCTCCCAGTTTTTATAACATCTTTTGGCAAACTCAACAGCCGTTACCGGCGCAAAAGGCATGAATTCAGTTCGCTGCATTCTACTGTTGAGCCACTTGTTGACGGATGTATCTTTGCAGTGATATAGAATGCTTCGGTGGCAAAGCGCTCTTGGCCCATGCTCCATACGGCCCTGAAACCAGCCAACAACTTTATTATCCTTGATTGCGTCAATCGCAGAGTTGATCTTGCTTTCGTCATTCTGAAGTTTTTTTACATTGAACTCATTATTATTCAGACAGAGCTCGATGTCCCGATCATTGAATTCCGGCCCCAGGAACATGGTCTCTATTTGAACTTTCTGCCCGGTCAACCGGTATGCAGCGCCTACAGCAGCTCCCAAAGCCAACCCGCCGTCGGACATGTGGGGTTGTATGAAAACGTTCCTGACCTGCGGGATATCCATTATCTTTTTATTCAGTGAAACATTGGCGAAAACGCCTCCTGCCATGCAGACATGCTTCAGCCCGGTTTTTTTCAAATAATGCCCCGCCATGCCTGTCACGAGATTTTCCAGATGCCGCTGGGCAGCGGCGGCAATGTCTTCACGTTTGGCCTTGCTGATGATCTCTATTAATTCATCGGAAAAAACTGCGTTATGCATCCAGGGTCTGTAATACGGACCCACATGAGAAATAAAGCGGCCCTCTTTATAATAGATCATTTTATCCATAAGTGGAAGATATTTTAACGGATCACCATAAGCGGCAAGGCCTGTGATTTTCCCTTCATGACGGTTGACCTTAAAACCCAATAAAGCCGTGATACGCGCATAGAAGAATCCCAGGCTGTCTATGGTCGATGAACGATGCAGGACTTCATACTTATTATTATCGAACACACTCACGGTAAATGATTGATAATCGCCGCGACCATCAGCAGTTAAGACCAGCGTGCTGTTGAAAGGGGAGCAGGCAAAGGCGCTGACCGCATGACATTCGTGATGGTCGAAAAAGACGGTCTTGAAATTCAGATTGTTCTTTTTCACAAACTCAAGAAAATGCCCCCGTACTTCCTCGTCCCTGAGCATTTCAATCTCGATCCTTTTACGAAAAGTGTCTATTTGTTCGTAGTTATCACGGGTTTCCTCAACTACCCGGTCAAAAAACATGAGTAAATGCTTCCGGGAATTAAAATCAGCTCCCCAGCCATAGGCCACATGATCAACATCAGAGAGCTTTATGTTCTGCTGCCTTAAGACGTATTCAATGGACCGTGACGGCCAGCTGCTGTCGCTCTTGATTCGTGAGAATCTTTCTTCGCTGGCAGCAGCAGCTATTTCGTTGTTTTTGACAAGGCAGGCGCCGGAGACTTCCTCATTTACAATTCCTAAAATCAACATGCTTATGATATCATACAAAATTAACATTGTTTTTAGAAGGTGTTGGATTTTGTTCCAGGTATGATCGTGTTTGGCTGAAAAGCACATCGGACCAGGTTAATTGAGAAGCGGATAAGATTTGGGATGACTTGTCCCTTTAATGGTCCCACAAAAACAATGGAAAGCATCACGCTTTTTATTGATCTGTTTTATTTATGATTCAGATTTCAGTCTTATTATATGGATATCTTCGAAGCTGATTATGGCAGGCTTATAGGTGTATTGACAAAACAGAGGTATGAGGAAACTAAAGTCCTTCCAATAGTGAGGAAAAACTTTCCGGGGCCTTCTGAACTGCTGTTCTGGATTAATTATCAATTCATTAAAGCAAACGGCAACTTCACTCCTACTTTTTTTACTTCCTTCTACCACCGTCGTTTTAAATCGCAAAAACCAAATGCCTTTATTTTGTTTCAGTTGTTTGCCCAAAACAAGCCTGTATCTTCTGACGATTTAAGACTTTTTCTCACGACTGAAGATATTAATTCATTTGTTAGTTCAAATTTTCTCAGGGAAGAAAATGGCTTTTTCCGGTCCTGCATAAGGATTCTCCCTTTTTTTGATTACTTTATTGCTGCCGACCCTTTTGATCGATCAATCAAGGACTATACGTATTTCGGGGTTGATTCCCTTCAACTCGCAAATGATGTCCGTTCAAGTCTGGCCGGTTTGAAGTTTCATCGGGCTATAGACATCGGGACGGGTGCAGGCGTGCAGGCTTTGAACGTTGCTTATCAATGTGAGGAGGTGGTCGGGGTCGATATTAACCCCAGAGCAATCAGGTTTGCGCGGACTAATGCAAGGATCAATAACATAACCAATGCAGAATTTGTTTT
>CAYTGW010000344.1:0-2459 GCA_964437395.1 uncultured Desulfocicer sp. | reverse complement strand
AAAATTCAGCAGGAAAATATTTTTTTTGAACCACCGCAGGTAAAAATATGCGGCCTGACCCGTGCAGACCAGTCAGTCGCCTGTGCCGATCTTGGAGCGGATGCAATCGGATGTGTTTTCTATCCCAGAAGTCCACGGAATGTATCCCTGGATCAGGCAAGGGAGATCATACACGCCCTTCCTCCTCATGTAAAAGGAACCGGTGTTTTTGTCAATGCTGCCTATGATGAGATCATGCATATCGTCGACTATTGCGGTCTTAAGGCTGTACAGCTTCATGGGCAGGAATCACCGGACCTTGTCCGGAGATTGATCCAACAGAAAATAATTGTCATCAGAGCCCTGTTCATGACCCGGGAACCTTTTTTACATCAGGCAAAGGAGTATCCGGTGTCTGCCTATCTGGTCGAGTGCGGTAAGGGACAACTGCCGGGTGGAAACGCCATGACCTGGAACTGGAAGGATGCAAGGGAGTTTGGTAAAGCCCATTCCATGATTCTTGCAGGAGGGCTGACCCCTGATAATGTTGCCGAAGCCTTTTCGGACGCCATACCGGCCGCAGTAGATGTAAGTTCAGGCGTAGAATCTTCTCCGGGGATAAAAGATCTTGGTAAAGTTGAATCTTTTCTGAATGCAGTCAAAAATTGCAGGGCAATCCATACGTTGAATAAAATATTTTAACCCCCTCGCCGGAAAACCTCAATTTCATTGGTCTTCATACAACCGTTCAACCCTGTCCGGCAGTGATCCGATCGTTGAATAATTCCCATGATTCATGACGAATATAATAAACTCACTGACTCCAAAATCAAAAAACAATGAAGTTGTGCTTGACAATTGAACAAATTCTCCATACAAGTTGTCATCATATTTCGCATACGATTCATACGATTCTGAAAAACAGATATAAAGAACACGCGCTGTCTGTAAAAATGGTCACACATATTTGATGAATTTCCATTCCTGAAAATGCTGTTTCATATTCAGGTGACAGGAGAAAACATGATGCGATTGTTATTAATCAACCCTTCAAATTCAGTCAAAGGTTTGGGCAATATCAGTACGACTTCATTTCCTCCCTTGAATCTGCCCTATATTGCAGCCCTTACTCCATCTCATTACCAGATCGATGTCATTGATGAAAACGTAGAGCTGTTTCAATATCGCGATGCAGATATCGTCGGGTTGACCGCCTATACCTCTTCAGTTCACCGTGCCTATGAGATCTCTCAATTGTATCGCGAAAAGGGTATACCTACGGTTATCGGCGGGATTCATGCGTCCATGCTGCCGGATGAAGCAGCGCAATACTGTGATGTTGTGGCGGTTGGAGAAGCAGAATCGATCTGGCCGGAAATCATCAGAGATTTTGAAAACAACTGCCTGAAAAAAATATACAGGGGAGAGATGGTGGATTTAAAAAATCTGCCCCTCCCCAGACGGGATATTTTAAAAAATACCTATTACAAATGGGGAAGCATACAAACATCCCGCGGATGCCCGAACAACTGTTCTTTCTGTTCGGTTACCGCTTTTAATGGAAGACGGTTCCGAAGGCGCCCTGTACATTCCGTCATTGAAGAACTTGAGACCATCCCCCAGAAATACATCATGATCACAGACGACAATATTTCAGGGTATCACAAAAAAGATACGGAATGGGCAAAATCCTTTTTCCGGCTGATCATCGAAAAACGAATCCGAAAATTTTTTTTCGCCCAGGCATCCATCCAGTTCGGAGAAGATATCGAGCTGCTGCAACTTGCATCCAAAGCCGGTGTAAAAGTCGTATTGGTTGGAATGGAATCCGTTAATCCAAAAACATTGAAATCCTATAACAAGAATATCAACCTGAAACACATGAAAACAAACAGCTATGACACGTTGATCTCAAATATCCGGAAAGCGGGTATTCTTTTCCTGGGAACCTTTGTCATTGGCGGGGATGAGGACGATATCTCCAGCTTTTGCACAACACTGAATTTTATCCGGTCTTCACATATCGACATTCTTCAGTTCACAAAGCTGACTCCTTTGCCAGGTACAGCCTTCTGGAACAGTCTGAAAAAAGAAAACAGATTGCTGGATCTGAAATATCCGGAGGCCTGGAAAGATTATCGTTTTACGAAAATCCTATTTAAGCCTATGAAAATGACCATCCAGGACATTGATGAAGGCAATTTCTATATGAAAAAAATATACTTTGGTTTTTGGGAAACCCTGAAAAGGACATTTTCAACTCTTGTGACAACAAAAAGTGTGATGTTGACCATAATTGCTTACAAGTTCAATCAATCCTATAAAAAATCGTTCAAGACATCGGACCGGTATCCGCTTTTTAACAAACCGGGATTTAAAAAGAAATTTGAAACGCCTGCTTCCTGTAAAAAAATTCGGAGACAAATGTTTCGATCCATCAGGGGAACATGAAGTACTCCTTCCAGGGGAGAATTGAATTC
>CAYTGW010000343.1:0-2460 GCA_964437395.1 uncultured Desulfocicer sp. | reverse complement strand
TTGATGATCGCTTCAATTTTTTTCATTTGTTATCTCCTTCTGTTTATCAATGACATTCGGTGTATTTGTCATACGAATACAGCAATGGGTGTGCCATGCCATAAAAACAGCGGGAATCAATAATTAACTCATTGAAAATATGTTCTTATTGTCGTATTGATTATTATTTTGGTATAAAATTACAATATACATTTATGTAATTTAATGATTGAACATATACAAAATCGTATTAAATATAAGAAAGAATTATGATGTGGTGGGAATCGGTTTTTGGAAAATGACAAAGGCACATTTAAGGAACGAAATAAAAACGAGTTCAATCAGGCACAAAAATCGGTCAGCAGGATACGTGAGATGGTGAAAAAAAGGAAAGGTGGTCCCACCAGGTAGATATAGCTATCTTCTGCAAAGAGTAGCGATACGGTTCGGTAAGGAGGAAGAGCTTATCCCGCTTCACTCTTTACCAATGAATTGTCTGTTTTCCAGATAGACCAGCATTTTATCAACACATTGGGATACGGAATGCTGATCCGTTCGCAAATGGATTTCAGGTTTTTCCGGATGCTCGTAGGGCGCGCTGATGCCTGTAAACTCTTTGATGATACCTTCACGCGCCTTTTTATACATGCCTTTCGGATCTCGTGTTTCACATATGTCAACCGGGCTGTCCACAAATACTTCGATGAAAGTTCCATCGTTTTTGCAAAGATCCCTGGCGATTTGACGATCCGAACGATACGGGGAGATAAAGGCGACCATGTTGATGATTCCGCAGTCCCGGAGAAGATGGGCGACCTCACCGATTCGCCGGATATTTTCAGTCCGATCCTCAGGAGAAAAACCCAGATCCTGATTCAGCCCATGCCGGATATTGTCGCCGTCCAGAATGTAAGTATGACACTTGCGTTCATGCAAGACCATCTCCAGGGCTACAGCCAGAGTTGATTTGCCTGAAGCCGAAAGACCGGTGAACCATAATGTCATACCCTTGTGGTTGTTCAGACGTTCACGGTCGGATCGTTTGATCTGGCCTGCATGCCAATGCAAATCGACTTTTTTGTGAAGAATCATATACAATCCTCCTGTTTCAATGTTGTTGCGGTTCTATACCCGCAGACCAGCGATCTTTACCGCCCCTCGATGATAACCATCCGGAAACAAACTGCCTAATTCATCGATTTCCATCTGAAAGTGAGAGCACGTGTCATATACGGTCGGTATCGTCTTACTCTGGGTGAATCGGTTTCGGAGAAAGTAGATAACTTGCCAATGTTTTTCCGTCAACATATTAGTCTGCTTGAGTTCATAGGCTTTGTGAATTGCAAATTGTTCATCCCAGCTATCCGGGTCGATCAAAAATCCGCAGACATCCACCAGATAGTGTTTTTCAAACAACTCCGGATATTTTTTCAGTTCTTTGGGAAAAGCATCATTTTCCTGCTTTTCCGGGGAAACAGATGGTTTTCCTTTATTTTCACTGTAGGCATATTTAAAGGTTAAATAAATATCAGGATCATAGGGAAGCAATTGCGGCTTATCTGGATTTCCATAGTAGGTATATTTGTAGGATATGCCTGCCAGCTTGCAGGCTCCGCGTAGATATCCGGTTGGAAACAATTCTTTCAATTGATTGATTCGAAGCTGGTTCATTTTGCAGGTATGATAGACAAGAGGGCAGGCTCCTTTTTGGATGAACCAATCTCGGATATAATGGATCACTTCCCAATGCTTGACGGTCAAGCCTCCCGGGATCGAAAGGTGTGGAGCCAGATTCTCAGCGAATGCATTATCCCATTGGTTGAAATCAATCAGAAATCCATCCTCATCTACAATGTAGGATTTATCATCGATGCAGAATTTTGACATAGTGGTTCCTTTGTTGACGGGCTATAAAGCTTTAGTTTGCATCATTATCTTCTTCTTAAAGAAGTGCAATATGAATGCCATCTTCGCAGTTTCAATTACTACTGTTATATATATCAAAATCCAATGCTTTTACTCAGAAAATGGCTCCCATAATGGAAAAAGCAGATAATCAAAGTGTCGGATATTTTTACAACGTGTCAAAGTAAAATTTATTCACACTGTAAAATTTTTTGCCATAAAGAATGGGAAAGTATTTTTTTTAATTTTTGGAATATATAAAAAAATATATAATACAAAGTAGATACGTTAATGCTGAAATAATCCTGATCATGGCACCCTAATTGCTGTTAGAGTTGGTCAGACGCTATAGTGAGAACATTTGCGAATTTTGCGATAGAAAGGCATTTTTTTCTCATACGATAAAATCGTGTGGGAAAAGTACAGAAATACCCCATACGGTATATCAACACTGGTTATTTGGTATAGCGTATAAAGAATCCCGATAATTTGAATGTATTTTCTTGGTAAAGACATAAGAAACAAGGAGGGAAATCCGGTGACTGAGAAAAACACCCATCAAACGGAATTGCAGAT
>CAYTGW010000342.1:0-2468 GCA_964437395.1 uncultured Desulfocicer sp. | reverse complement strand
ATCAACCCTGTTGCACTGGCAGAAACAATATTTCCAGCGACCCCTGGCCCATCTCCGGCTACATACATTCCTTTGATCTTGGTTTCCAGGTCATTGTTGGTTCTCAGTTGTGTGGCAAAAAATTTAATCTCCGGAGCATACAGCAATGTTTCATCATTGGATACCCCCGGAACCACATAGTTCAATTTGCTCAATCCTTCAATAATGTTTGTCAGGATTCTTTCAGGGAGCGCCATTGCAATATCTCCGCATACAACATCATTCAGGCTGGGTTCAATATACCCTTTCTTAACCCGATTCCACGTGCTGCGTCTTCCTCGCTTAAGATCTCCGAAGCGTTGAAGCAACGGTTTCCCCCCGCCAATCAAGGTCGCAAGACTTCCGATGGATTCTCCATATGCCTGGTTATCCGTAACCGGTTCTGTCAGAATTACTTTTGAAAGAAACGCAAAGTTCGTGTTATCAGACTTTTTATTTCGATAGGCATGGCCATTTACGCACACAAGGTTGCTATAGCTTTCCTGGGTAACAAAGCCACCCTTGTTTGTGCAGAATGTTCTTGTTTCATCATCATATTTATTGGTTTGAATAAAAAAAGTTGGGTCGTAAATCACCTCGCAAAGATCATGCATAATATCATTATGAACCTCAACACGAACTCCAACCTCAATTCCACGCTGACTGAGTTCAATATGATACCTGGAAGCCAGATTAACGATCCAGTTTGATCCAATCCTGCCCGGTGCAAGAATCACATTTTCGGCAAAGTACTGTTTTCGATTGGTTACCACCCCTTTTACAGTGTTTTTGTCAACAAGGATATCTTTCACCTCTTCTGAAGTATGGATCACGACTCCTTTGGATTTGATATAGTCGGTCATCCCTGCAATATGGCCTGGTAAAAAATCACTCCCCAGATGTTTCTGCTTGATCAGCAGAAGATCAACCCCCCGGATCTTCGCCTGTTTTCGAATTTGCTTGGCTGTCTCCATATCCGAAGGATAGATTGGTCCATCCATATTGAAATGATTGAATATCTGCTCTGTCTCGTCAATGAGGTGGATTGCAGATGAAACCGGCAGAAACTGGGTTAAATCGGTTTTCCCAAGCTTATGAATGAAATTGAGCTTTCCGTCAGAAAAAAGACCTGCCCCCCCAATACCTGAAAGAATATTGCAAGGTTTGCACTTCATACATCCACATGTATCATTTATCGGACACTTTCGCCCCAGAACCCCCTTCCCTTTTTCAATCAATAACACATTATGATTGGAATGCTCACAAAGGTAATAGGCAGCAAACAAACCCGCCGGACCGCCTCCGACAATAATCACATCAAATTCTGAAGATTTTCCTTTTGCCATCACCCGGGCAGCTCCTCTTTCAAAAAAAGATAATTTTGTACAACCATTAATATCTTCTGTCAGTGAAGAGTAATCTTTTTTGAGGGCTTACCACTCAACTGTTCTGCAATCGATACAATCTGAAAAAAGCTCTGGCTCAATTTATGGATCGCATTCTGGATCGCATCATAGTCAATATGGATTTTATCCAATTCTTTTTCCTGCCTCAAAAAGGCAACATAAGCAATCAGTATCTTTCTATTTTCAATGGAAAGATCTCCGATTTTCAACTCGGTCAAATACCCGCTTGATCCGTTATTCCGGATATAATCGCTTTTTGTGACAACTCCATTTATGGTAAACGAATCCAGAAAGATCTCTTCCGGCATTTCAATCTCAAATTCCACTACAGATCCCTCTTTTTTCAATTCATCATAAAGTATTGTAGCTGTATCTTCGGTTAAGCCTATTAGCTCACATCCAATTTTCATTCCCCAAAAACCCTTTTTTTTTCAAATAATCAATATAGTAAAACCATAGCCATTCTAATCATTTTTTTTGTTTATGAGTAGGATACCCGTTCATGCATGTCAAATATTATTTGGTTTACATGTGTAAAAATAATAAGATAGAAAAAGAAAAAAAACAGGCAGTGCAATAGAAGCCACTGCCTGTCAACTCTGGTTTCATCAACATCGATCAATTGAATCTAGAAAAGGTTACATCACTCCATACGGGGCAAGATGTTTATATTCATGAAGCCTTGATAAAACATCCGCTATGGCTTTTTCCATTCGATGCGAAATTAAATTTTCCGACCATCTCCTCTCCCTGCCTTCCAGAAGAAAATAGCCAAAATAACTTGGGTCATCCAATTCCCTTCTATCCAAACCCGAATACACATTAATGACAGAGGCATTTTTTTTCAATTTTCTTTTTTTACCTGCACCCATTTTTACACCTCCCGGCTGTATTGTTTTGATTGTTCACATTTACATATAGTGAAACTGATAACAAACATCGTGCCAACCTATAAATATAAACACATAACAAGCTGAAGAGCCAGTTTCAAAACGCCCCATTTTGGCCAATCTCGGCGTTGGGCTCAAATTTTAATCCTCGAAA
>CAYTGW010000341.1:2131-2489 GCA_964437395.1 uncultured Desulfocicer sp. | reverse complement strand
GTGATTTAACGGTTAACGTTATCATGCAATTTCACTGACTGTTTGGTGATCAAAGATTCTAATTTCATCCAAACTTCTATTGTTTAAAAAAAAAAAAAAAATATCATCTATCTTATCATCGCCTTTTTCCAGATAAGAAAACAACAAATCAAAAATTGCCTTGTGTTTCTGGCAAAAATCATTGGTGGGCCGGTATCCGACCATATCGCCTTGAGTGAGATAGTTTCTAACCGGATCGCTTCCGCAATAGGTTTTATACACGCACCAGGCGCAACCGGGAAGAGCATCAATACATGAACTATCAATCATTTCTCTCAATTGTCGGTTGCCATAGACCTCTTTCCAGCTATGAGCATTA
>CAYTGW010000341.1:1725-2108 GCA_964437395.1 uncultured Desulfocicer sp. | reverse complement strand
TGACAGCAAAAGAGTCGTAAAGACTTCCGGAAAAAATATCCCGGAATCATTCAACTGGATGATGTATTCCAAGGCTTCTTTGTAGCCTCTGAAAAAATCAGAAAAACTGTAATCAAGCGAATCATTTTGATAGGCATAACCTAATGGGTTTAGTTTCCGAAAAAAGATATATTCAAGCCCTTGCTTCAAATATTCATCAACCACTTCTTTTAAGCGACTCACATTGAACGGCGTGACGGTCATCAAAGCTGTCACCATATCATTGCCAAGCTCAGTCATGGCCAGCTTCATATTGTTGATCACATCATCATATGTCCCGTGACCGGTCGCATATTTCCGACATTGATTATGGATATCAGCCGGTCCATCAAGGGAAGTGGAAA
>CAYTGW010000341.1:0-1715 GCA_964437395.1 uncultured Desulfocicer sp. | reverse complement strand
AATCACTACCTTTTTTTCTTTGAGATAATCCAAATGTTCAAAAGACAATTGAGTAAGATTCGTGCAAAGCACAAATTCCAAATGCTTTTTATGCTGTTCATTGATTTCTTCGGCATGTTCGATGATGGTTTTGACAATATCAAAGTTGAAAAGCGGTTCACCGCCTTGAAATTCAATCTTGATATTTGGCGAAGGTGAATTGAAGGCAAATCTGACGGCATTCTTGGCGGTTTCGGAATCCATATCATATTGGCCGCCCGTGCTTTCATTGACCGATGAAGCATGGCAATAGGCACAGCGCTGATTACATCGATACGTTACCACAAACATATGAAGAGATGTGTAATCGTATAAAAATTTATGCTTAGTGCGATATTTCGTCGCCAAAACATCAACTATCTTGGGAAGGGATTTATCGTAAAGAAAAAATTTGGATTTAAGATTCAAAAAAGAGTCGGAATTTGGTTCAAGCCGTTTGTCTATGAATTGACGGAAGCGGTCATCTTCCAAAAAGATGAAATCGCCTGTTTCGTTAACAAGTAAATATTGACTGTGCCGCTTATCAAACCGAAACGGCAGCAGATTATATTTTCTTTGAAGGGTCATTGATCATGTGCTCAACAACTTCATCAAGGTTGTCACACGGCTCAAAGGCTTGGGCCACAATCATTTCCCGAATGGTTTTGAACTCTTTGGCTGTATCAATTCTGACTTGGTGATCTAAAAGGCTGTTCAGAAATTTTTGCTTCAGCTCGGTGATATCGATGGCTGAATTTTCCTTTGGACGCATGACCACATTAATATTAGTTTCGCCAAGCCGGATATCGATCCAGGCTTCTCCGGAAAAATCGTAGCCGGTGTTTTTGATGGCCTGAAGCGAATATACTAAAGGACTTATTTCAACAACCACTTCTTTCATGTTCCTTGTCTTTCCTTCGCTTCCAATATTTTTTGCAAATTATCAATCGAATCTTGGATGCTTGCTGATTGGTCAGGATTGGAAGCGGCAATTTTGGCGATGGCCTCCATGGCAAATCCGATCCCTGACTCGGCCTGCACTTTCAATATTTCAATAGTTCTGGCGCGAATAAGAAGCTCAATGTCCCGGCTTTTGGCAGCCGAATGATCATTATTTTCAATAGCTTTTTTCAATATTCCAATTATTTCTTCCATTTTTTTCTTTCAAGGCTTACAAGGCCGGTATCCGGCGGTTATTTGAATTTATCGATTGGATCATTCTTTTCCGTTAATCCGATCTTTCAACTTGCCGGAACATTTGAATGTCACTATTCGTCTGGCATCAAGAATCATTGCTTTTCCGGTCACAGGATTTCTTCCTTTTCGTTTCTTTTTTTCTTTGAAACAAAACTTACCGAAACCGCTTACCAAGACATCTTCGCCGGATTCGAGAGCATACTTGATGATTTCCATCAAGGACACAATGACCTCCTTGCATTGTTTCTCCTGCAATCCAAGTCTGGTTTGTAATTCTTTTGCAATCGCGGCTTTTGTGAGTGTCATAGTAAGAATCCGTTCTTTTTTTCTTCCCATTTTCTTCCTTTTTGCGAGTATTGGCCGAGGAGGCAATGGTCAATGGCACGCATCAGAAGTTCTATTACCCTTCAGATGAATTTAAGGGCATAGTTTCGAAAATAATAAATGAAATCCCTGGAGGAAATCCTCCATATTGCGATTGTTCTTCGCTGTTGGATGGG
>CAYTGW010000340.1:0-2493 GCA_964437395.1 uncultured Desulfocicer sp. | reverse complement strand
CATGAATGATTCGATTTTCCTGTATACTCTTCCGGCCGCATTTATCCGGGATCTGATTCTGGGAGAGCCAAAGTCACTTCCCCAGCCGATCCGATGGATGGGGAATTCGATTGTCTATCTGGAGCCTCGGTTTCGAAAGCTTCCAATCCATCCCATACGATCCGGTTTCCTTTTTTCTTTTTTTCTGATTCTATCCGTTTTTTGCATCTGCTCTTCATTGGTTGCTTTTTCCTGCTGGATTCATCCAAGTCTTGGATTTCTGATGGAAACGATTCTGATTTTTTATTGCATCTCGGCCCGATCCCTATGGGATGCGGCTATGGACGTATGGAAAGCGCTTCAACAACCGGATCTGGAAAAAGCAAAATACAATACATCCATGATTGTAGGAAGGGATGTCACCAATCTAGACCAAACAGGCATTACGCGAGCGGCAATCGAAACCGTAGCTGAAAATCTGGTGGATGGCATTCTTTCCCCTATTTTTTTTGCAGCACTTGGGGGAGCGCCCCTATCAATGGCCTATAAAATGGTCAATACCCTGGACTCCATGATCGGGTATAAAAATGAAACCTACATCCATTTTGGAAAAACCTCTGCCCGGATCGATGATCTTTGCAACTTCATTCCTGCACGCATATCCATTCCCATTATCGCATTGTCCGCACAGATTTTATGGAAAAACGGAGCTTCCGCCTTCCGGACGGCTGTAGTGGAAGGGGGGAACCACGCCAGCCCGAATTCGGGATACCCTGAAGCAGCCTTTGCAGGCACCTTTCACATTAAACTGGGTGGCCCCAACATTTATCATGGAAAACTGGTTTCAAAACCCTATATCGGAATAAATTTTGGCGAAGCAATCCCTGAACACATCCAAAAAGCATGCAGGCTCATGATGGTTTCATCCTGCATCTGCATCCTGATTTTCTGGCTGATAACCGTCTTGATACATTACTGCTAACATGTACCCATCTTTCCCCAAATCCTATAAAAACCGGTTTCCCTTTCGATTGGGTACCACATCCTTTATCTATCCGGATCATTATGCGAAGAATGTGGAAATGCTCAGTCCCTTTTTTGATGAAATCGCACTGCTTTTTTTTGAAAGCCGATTTGAAAACAGCCTGCCGTCAAAAATCGAAATCCAGAAGCTGAAAAATCTGGCAGAAAAACATTGTATCTCCTACAATATTCATCTCCCGGTGGATATTTCCCTGGGTGATGCCGGTATCGCGCACCGAACGCATGCGGTTGATACCATAAACCGGTTTATTGAGCGAACACGATTGCTTTTTCCGACGACCAGTACACTTCATCTGGTTCAACCCAGTCCAATGGAAAAAAAAACAGATATGAAACTCTGGCTGGATTCTTTATATTGGAGCATGGAGAGAGTGATCGGCAAAGAAATCAATGGAGAGGATCTTTCCATTGAAAACCTCTTTTACCCCATGAAACAAATTAAAAATCTCATGGATGACTTTCAGTTGTCTGTATGTCTGGACATTGGACATCTTATTCTCTCAAAACAAGACATTGAAAAAAGCTTTGATGTGTGGAAGAATAAAATAACCATTGTTCACCTCCATGGTGTTGACGGAGGAAAAGATCACTTGGGTCTTGATCAGATGCCATTACCATTAATGAAAAAAATCATAACAAAACTCCATGGATTTACCGGTATTGTATCACTTGAAGTTTTTTCTTTTTTAAAGCTTTGCAATTCAATAGAGATTCTGGAGCGTTTTTGGGATAAAAATACAACCTGAGGCGCTGCATCAATATCACATGAACAATTTTAAAAGATTGAAAATACGACAACACTGACCCTTCAGCTTTGTTAAAAAAGGAACTGGCTATGCAGCTTGTTGCAGACAATCTACACATCATCAATCCTGTAATCCAAAAAGCATTGGAAACACTGGATCCCAAACCCATTCAAGAGATTGCAGCAAGGTGCAAAACCGCCGGGGCAGATGCTATTGATATCAATACCGGACCTCTTTTCCGCAACCCTGAAAAAATAACGACCTTTATGGTAGAAACCGTCCAATCGGTTACAAACCTCCCGATTTTAATCGATACCGCCAATCCAAAGGCAATGGAAGCAGGATTACAGGCGAGCAAAAAAACTTCCATTATCAACGGATTTTCTCTGGAGCCGCAAAAACTTGAAAAGATTCTCCCTCTTGTAAAAAAATATAATAGCGATATAATAGGATATCTATCGAAAAAACCTATCTCCCGATGCTCGCTTCAGCCGGACTTGATATGGCGCTTTTCAATATTTTTCATAACCAAACAATTGAAGTTGCAAGAGCCTGTACACCCATTATCAGCCCCAGAATTTTTTCCTGGGCAGAATTGTAATCAACCCATATCAAAGAGACCTTTTTTGAGAACAAAGACATTCTATTATAATTATATAATCCAAGAACGTTTGACTTGCATAAAATTATTCGATATGTTTTTACCAAATGGTAACAGCATATT
>CAYTGW010000339.1:0-2494 GCA_964437395.1 uncultured Desulfocicer sp. | reverse complement strand
TGGGCACTGACTTTCGCCGGTGTGACGCTTTTTAATCGTTTTGAAATTGGCTCTCATTACATTTTTCAATTTAAAAAATATGGGTATGAACTTCGAAGGATATGAATCAAGGAGAAATATGAAAAGGCTGCTTGATAAAAAAGACAAGTCATATATAAAATCGGTTTGATCATTCGATCATTGAAAATAATATGAAGATTAAGATTAAACCCTGAACGCGCTTGGTGACATGGATATCGAGAGGAAAACATCATGTCTGAAGTATTTGAAATCACCGATCACCTCGGCAGGTCAACAGGAAAAAAAAAGAAAAGAGAAGAAGTGCATCGGGATGGGGACTGGCATCGATCCTCCCATTTGCACCTGATTCATCCGGATCACCGGATTATTTTCCAGAAGCGCTCCGACAAAAAGGATGTCTGTTCTGGTCTGATTGATGTTGCAGTAGGTGGACATCATTCCCCGGGTGAGCCAGCCAGGAATACAATCCAACGTGAGGCTTTAGAAGAGATTGGAATTGATATTAATCATTATCCAGGAGAATTGATTCCCATCCGGGGATATCGGATCGCTGCCCATGAATTTCCGGAAAAAAAAATCTTTGACCATGAGGTTCAGGATGTCTCCTTTTTTTTATCTGATTTACGGATTGAACAACTCGTACTTCAGCAGGAAGAGATTTTTGCAATCATGGAGTTTTACATCCAGGATATTCTGGATCTATTTTCGGATCAACAGAAACAGGTCAGGAATCTTTCCGGCCTGACTTTTGATCAGAACAGCAGAATAGTTTCCTATATTAAACCTTGGAGCAAAAATGATTTTGTCGCTACTGCCGATCTTTATTTTGGTAAAGCCGCCTTTATTGCACAACGGATACTTCAGGGAGAAAGGAATTTCCCTGGCATATAATGTGTGATTGTATCGGTTTACAAGTTCGCAACACTGGCAATAAAACAACCGCTTTTGCCGCCATCCCCTTCAGCGGAACTGGCTGTACTTGGGATCTCCCCTACTGTTTGACCTTGACTTTCGGCAAATGCACTTCGGACACCCAGCCCGATTATGATCTCGTCTTTATGATCTGCATTCGTATCACCGATAGCCGGGAGACTTTCCCCATTCCCCTTGTTATACTCATCCCATTCGATTTCAGACCAGGCCAGATGAATATAATCACTGTCCAATATCGGGAAAATACCTCCTGGAATCTGCGGATCATCCAGATTGGATGCCAGCCCTACAATAATTTCATCCTTCCCATCCCCATCAACATCCCCGCAAACCGGGCGGGTTTCTCCAATAGTCTTATTATATTCATCCCAATCAATCGTGATCCAGTCTTTATGGGATGCAGCGCCATCTTTGAACTGGAAAACTTCCATCCTGCCTTCTCCATTATTTCCAAGTCCAACCACAATCAGGTTATCACCTTCTCCAGTAAGGTTGGCACAACTTGGATAGGTTTCACCGTTAAGACGGTTATAGTCAGGCCAGTCCACCTCTCCCCATGCCAGACTGGAAAAATCATTATCCAGTATCTGAAAAAGTCCTGCCGGCATCGCCGGATCCGATTGATTGGAACCAAGCCCGATAACAACCTCATCCTTTCCGTCCTGATCAATATCTCCGCAGGTCGGCCTTGTCTTTCCAAAGTATTGATTGTAATCCGGCCAATCAACCTGAACCCAATCTTTATGATGGAGAACTCCTGATCGATAATTGAATACTTCCACTTTTCCCTGGCCACCTTCTCCCAGTCCCATAAAAATCTCGTCCATCCCGTCACCGTCAATATCTCCGCAGGCTGGAAAGCTCTCTCCATTTGACGAATTATAGTCATCCCACTTGATCTGCCCCCATGCCAAAGGGGAATAGTCATCATTCAAAACCTGAAACATCCCCCCCGGGATTGCAGGGTCATGATCCGGACCCAGGCCGATGATGATTTCATCCTTTTTATCCCCATCAATATCTCCCATGGCAACCCTTGCTTCTCCATTGGCTACCATATATTCATTCCACATGATCTCTATCCATTTCTGATGTTCATACTGATTGTTAAACACTTCAACGGCTGGATGCAGATCACGATCTTCCGTTGTTGTTTTTTCTACTGCCGGCGAGATATTCTCCCCGGTAATCGTCTTGGTAATTTTAGACAACGATTCGGACATTCCGGAAACAGCTCCCAGCACCATACTAGATTTTGCTTCCCCTTCGTTTGCCGGGACTGCTATTTCCTGAGCGAACTGTTCTGCGTCAAAAAACACTTCATTTGAATTCTGGCTTTCAACATTGGATCCGGAATACGCCCGTACAACAAAATAATAATCCTTATATTCGTCAAAATTCAGCACGGTTGAACATTTATCCGGCGAGCAATTGGATGATGGCATCGAGGCAACGGGACTGCTGTAATCATACTTCCCATCTGATGTTCGCCGAAAAATCCGATATCCTTCAACAACCTCTTTATTCGGTGTCCATGAAA
>CAYTGW010000338.1:1829-2495 GCA_964437395.1 uncultured Desulfocicer sp. | reverse complement strand
CCAGATATGAAAAAGGAGTCTGGAATATGACACCGGAACCGCCGCTTTTTGTTCTCTGGTATGACTTTTTAAAATGGCTGATAGAAAAGACGGAAAAGTTTCCCAAAAAAGTTCGGTTTTCATTCAGCAACAGGATTGATAGTCTGGCCCTGGATATTGGAGAAGGAATTATTGAAGCCCGCTATTCAAACAGCAAGAAAGATGTTTTGCGGGGTATTGACCTGAATATGGAAAAGCTGCGGGTGATTCTTCATATGTGTAATGATTTTAGATATCTTGACAATAAAGGGTATGAGTTCGCTTCCCGAAGAATCAACGAGGCAGGAAAAATGGTGGGCGGGTGGCGCAAACAACAGGAGAGCAAGGCCAGATGAAAAAATACGGCCGTTTATTTAATCAGGCATGCTCGTTTGAAAACCTGAAAAGATCCGCAATCAATGCGGCAAAGGGGAAAAAAGCTAAACCCCATGTGGCCCGGTTTCTCCTTGATCTTGAAGCTGAAGTCATTGGCCTTGAGCAGGAACTGCTGGATAGAACTTATCACCCTTATCCATACCGGACGTTTATGGTATATGATCCCAAGGAGCGGAGAATATGCGCAGCAGAGTTCCGGGACCGGGTTGTTCACCATGCTGTGTGCAGCGTCCTTGAACCCATATTCGAGCG
>CAYTGW010000338.1:0-1819 GCA_964437395.1 uncultured Desulfocicer sp. | reverse complement strand
CCGCCGGTATGCGTATTTTCTTAAGCTGGATGTGCATAAATTTTTTGATTTAGTAGATCATGAAATTATAAAAATTCAGCTCCGGAAAAAGGTAAAGGATAGTAATCTTCTCTGGTTGATAGATGTTTTCATTGATCACCCCGTGCCGTGGACGGAGACTGGTAAAGGCATTCCCATCGGCAATTTGACCAGTCAGCACTTTGCCAATTTTTATCTGTCCGGCCTGGATCACTTTATTAAAGAACATTTGCGAATTGAGGGGTATATCCGCTATATGGATGATATGGTGCTTTTTGCAGATGAAAAAGATACACTCTGGAACGTAGCCATGGAGATTGAATCCTATCTGACGAAGAAACTGGAACTGACCATAAAAAAGGATTCCGTGATCCTTGCACCGGTTGGGCAAGGACTCTCTTTCCTCGGGTTCCGGATTTTTCCGGCTGTGATACGGGCCAGTCAAAAAGGATGGCGGCGGTTCCGAAGAAATGTCATTCACCGGGAAAAGAGTTACCTGAAGGGTGAAATTGAGTATGAAAAATTTATCCGGTCGTTGGTGAGTATGGCCGGATATATGAAGCAAGCAGACACACGAAATCTGCGGGCTTCTTTTTTTGATCGGCCAGGGGCAGCAGAGGCGCTAACCGTGTGATGCGCAGCGGAAGCTGGATCAACAATGCCAGGAACTGCCGGTCGGCGATCCGTAACAACAACTCGCCCGACAACCGCAACAACAATGTTGGCTTTCGCCTCTCCAGTTCACTGAAACGGCCTGATGCAGTATGTCCATGGATATATTGCCCGAGTCAAATCACTGACCCTAGCCCCGGACCGGTTCCGGCATCTGCCGGACAAATATGAATCCACCTGATACGGCTGGTAGGCCGAATGGTTCGAAGGCCGTAAAAGGATTTATGAATCAAAGGAATAAGGAATGCCAACATTACGTCAGTATTTGGAGAAAAAAGACAAGAAACTTTTCCGGATAGTTGAGGGGCTGTGGGAACGATCGGGAGAACTCCATGATCGCCAGAACCGCCCGGATAGTAATGAAAACGGACGGAATCATGTTAAAAAAGTTGAAGATAATGTCCGTCGTCTATTGGAGATAAAACTGGTTGATAGTGATGGAAAACATATCGATCGTTATTCCGGATTTGAATTATTTATCCTGTCCTGTTCCGCCTGTTGTCATGATTTTGATAAGGCCCTTAAAACTGCTTTACCGGATCAATACACCCATGGAAAGAGTTCCGGTGATTTTATCAAAATAAATGCTGAAGCACTTGGATTGGAGCCTCTACAGGCCAAGGCTGTTCAAAACGCTGTCAGTATTCACAGCCTTGATGCCGAGTTATTTCAATTGGAGTTAAAAAAGCTGAAGGGGAAAGTGGGGCCTGATGGGCTTTATAATATGCAGCGAATCGCTGTTCTTCTAAAGACAGCAGATATTTTACATTGTGATCAATCAAGAAATCAAAAATTAGGTATTGAGCCGGAAAAATTGGAGGGCCTGGAAAAAAAGAAGTATCTGTTCAGACGCGCTGCAAATGGATGGTATGAAAATGGAAGCCGAATCATCATTCAGGTAGATCCGGATACAGAAGAGGAGAAGTCTGCGATACGGGAAGGATTCAGTTGGATGAAAGAAAAGGAGTGGACGGCTGTTGAAAATGCCCTTGAGTCCTATGGATTTCCTTATCAGTTGTCGCTGGAGCACGACCTTTTCTTAGAAAATGGTACAGGGGGGTATGGGACGGATGAGATCAAAAATTATTGTGGAAAAGCCGAATCCCTTCACGCCACACTTCCTGTTGCA
>CAYTGW010000337.1:0-2499 GCA_964437395.1 uncultured Desulfocicer sp. | reverse complement strand
TCCTTTGCAACCCATCTGTTGCAGCGCGGAACGGACATTCGCACTATACAGGCCCTATTGGGTCATAACGATGTTTCCACAACCATGATCTATACCCATATCCTGAACCAGGGCGGTCATGGTGTGTTCAGCCCGCTTGATGATCTGGATATTTTGTAAATCCTGCTGGAATTTGCCCGCAGCATGTCACCAGTCATTTCAGGGCATACCGGTCCGGTTCATCAAAAAAGGTGATATCCGCATACCCGGCATGAATTTTTCCGGAATGGGGAACGCCTGCCGGAATGTAGTACCGATCCCCTTTTCTATAAATGTTCCTTCTGCCGTCAATGGTCAGTTCGATTTTGCCCTCCAGCACAAAGCCGACCTGGGCAGCGTGTGAATGTTCGGGCAGATCCGCATCTTTTTCAAATTCCATGAAAATGATCTGATGGGTAGTGGATTGTGAAAGATATGCCTGTATTCCTTTGAGCGGGATATCCGCTTCCGGAAGGGTTTTGATGGGTGCAGGGAAGATTCCGGACATGGTTTCTCCTGGTTCAGATTGTTGTTTTGTAAGGTTAAAGCTTCAGCTTGTCAGCCGAAAGCTCAAAGGTTCCGTCCAGTTCATCGGCAACCTGTTTTTTACAGACCCGGCACTTCTGTGCTCCTCTGAACAAGGGGCTTCCGCAGGAAGAGCAGTGATAGCGTTCGCATTCCGAGCGGGCCCATTCCACGCTGCCTTTTTCATTGCCGAATTCCGCGGCTTTTTCCCGCCAGATGGGTATGGTTCGTTTCATGACACGCCGGCCGGTTGAGATGGGGAATTCTTCAATCAGATGACAGGGCCATTCATCGCACTGCTGACAGGAGGTGTAGCTTTTTGATTTCACGCAATCCCGGATTGCGCATACCTTGCAGAAGTCATGGATTTTTCGGGGCGGATCAGACTGCATGCATCCATAGCATTCCATCTGGTCTGCTTTAAGCCCGTAAAGGCCGCCCATGATGGTCTTGAATTTTTCATTGTTGTCCCTGTTGGCAATATAAATGCCGCAGGTTCCGCAATACAGTCCGCAGGGTGCCATCAGTTCTTTATTCTGAATCTCTTCTTCGGTCCATCCTTTCATGTTGATTCTCCTTTGCAGAAGCTCATGTAATGAACAGGAGCCACCGGTCTTGGGTTTTTGGGTGTTTCGGATGGGCAGACATCCGATGGGATATCCTTATCATTATTTTTTTAGGTTTTCTACTCCAGATTGGATTCTTTTGCTCACTGATACAATAATGTATCATGAGCTGGACTGAGACAGGAACAGTCATGATTCCGGCTGCCCTCAATCTTAAGCAGGATAAACATCGCTGAAACGGTTTTTGTGATTTTATAAATTACACCTTGTAAGGGTTTCAATAGTTTGATATCGGTAAAGAATAATAAAAACATGTGTATCGAGAAATTTTGATCGTATGAACAGTCCTGGCACGTTGACACCGCAGTTAAAATATATCTACTTAAAAAATATAAAGATTTTATCGAAATCTGTTCTTTTTCATGTTTTGGCATATATCTTGATAAGTCTGGTGATGGATCAGGTTCGTTATTTTTAGTTTTCATTCAACAAACCCTGAACAGCAGGGATTGATTTTCAAGAATCCGCTGTTTCAAACAACCAGAATACAAGAGGAATCATTTCTCGTGAAACCCTGTAACCGGAATATCAAAGCAACGATTAAACTGACCGATTTTATGATCAGGCTTGCCGGCAGAGGCGATGCAGAGCGGGAGGATGTCGGGTGCGGTGTATTATATGGTGTGATGCTCGATGCTGCTTATAAAATCCGTAAGCTGGCGGAAAAGGAAAAAGATTCCCACAAAGACAAAGGATGGTGGGATGAAAATAGATAGCCAAAGTCGATTGCACAGCTTGAGAGACTGTAAACCAAAATTATATGGAAAAAGGAGAAACAAATGACTCAGAAACTTGAAGTGTACAAGTGTGATGTGTGTGGCAATATTGTTGAGGTTCTTCATGCTGGTGGCGGGGAGCTGGTATGTTGCGGGCAGCCGATGAAACTGATGGCGGAAAACACGGTTGACGCTGCCAAGGAAAAACATGTTCCGGTCATTGAAAAAGTGAGTGGCGGGTTTAAGGTAAAGGTCGGCAGTGTGGCTCATCCCATGGAAGAGAAACACTATATTGAATGGATTGAAATTATCGCAGACGGCAAAGCATACCGTCAGTTTTTAAAACCCGGAGATAAACCCGAAGCGGTTTTCAATATTGATGCAAAAAGTGTCACAGCACGTGAATACTGTAACCTTCATGGTCACTGGAAAGCATAGAGGGCTTTTGCATTGGACGGTCCGGAAGTGAAATCCGGTTTCATTTCCGGACGGTCTTGTTTGTCCCCTGCTTTTTTGAAAATCAATTTGACGGTGGAAAGCGGGTGTAATTAAAAGTGTTGGGTTGCGATTAGTTTCATTGTGGGAGCGGCATCTTGCCGCGACAGTACTGTCTT
>CAYTGW010000336.1:0-2525 GCA_964437395.1 uncultured Desulfocicer sp. | reverse complement strand
GTGCCCATTGAAATCTCCATAATATGCAACAAATACGCTATCTTCGAAAATATGTAAACGCCAGAAAGGTGTTCGCTTATCATAATACCTCAAAAATGCGTGAAAACGCAATTTTTTAACTTTAATATTATACAAATTTCGCTGGTGAAAAATATTTTTTTAAATGATAAAATATCTATCACACAAATTGACCTATTAGGTCAATTTGTGTGATATGCCAAAAGGTACTCAAAAATTCCATTTTTCATTTGAGGAAACACACTTAACGCATTTTGGCGGGATGTGGTTGATTCAGCGTTTTTGTAAGAAACTATGCTTAAAGAAACTGTTGCAGGAATATGTACGATTGGAACAGCGCAATCAGGATTATCATCCGGCAGAATTGTTTCTTGCATTGATGTTCGCCATCATCATGGGATTGAGGCGAATCAACAAGACAGAGATACTGCAATACAACGGGGCATTTCTGGAAATGCTGGGGCTGAAAAGATTTCCGGACCAGTCAACACTGCGCAGGTTTTTAAAGCGGCTTTCACCTGATTCAATTCGTAGGTTTGTGCGATTGCATGACAGTTTACGGATGCAACTTTTTACGTTGCCGTGCAAACGTACTACTTTGGTCTTTGACATAGATTCGGTTGTTATTGTGATTTACGGGAAACATCAAGGAGCAAGGGTTGGGTATAACCCGAAGAAAAAAGGGAGGCGGTCATATCATCCGATATTTTGTTTTGAAGCGCATTTTCAAGAATTTTGGCACGGGAGTTTACGGCCAGGTAATGCCGGAGCGTCAACCGGCGCCGTTCCATTCATTAAAATATGTTTAGCCAAAGCGCCCAAAGACATAGCCAAAAGCCGCGTACTATTTCGGATGGATTCTGGGTTTTATGGCAGACGGGTTATCCGATTTCTGGACGCTACGGGCTGCGGCTATGTGATTGTGGCTAAAGAGTATCCAACCATCAAAGCAAGGGCACGGAGTTGTAAGTTTCAGGCAATGGGAAATGGTTGGGAAGTTGGCGAATTTCGGGATAAGATACATTACAAGTCAGCGGTAGGACATCGTTTTGTGGTGGTTCGGCGTCCGATACCGGAAGACCCTGAAGAAGAAAAGCAGTTGAAACTTTTCAAAGATAAACGTTATGCTTACCACGTGTTTGTTACTAATTTGAAGACAAGTCCGTGGCGGGTTTATCTGTTTTATCGGCCCAGAGCCGCTATAGAGAAGAACAACAGGGAATTGCTTTACGATTATCCGTTGGGCAAGATTCCCACTGACAGTTGGATAGCAAACGTTGCTTTCTTTCAGACACTGCTTTTTGCAGCAGACATAGTGCACTGGTTTAAACGACTTTGTTTACCGAGGGAATATATTGGAGCGACGCTTGATACCATCCGCACTGATTTTTTAGTTTTGCCATCGCGGCTGGTAAGAGGAGAAGGAAAGAACGTGGTCAAGCTTCCGTATGATTATCATTACCAAAAAGAATTTTTGGAAGCTGCAAAGCGGATTGAAAAAATGAAGATGTGTAAAAAATTCCGTTTTTGCAAGTAATCATATAAATGTTTCATAGGAGAACCGCTTAAAATATGCCGTTTTCACGCATTTTTGAGGTTAATTGATTTTCACTATTGTAAGTATAGGCAGCCCAAGGGGCTGCGACTACAGGGTTGATTGCGGTAAGATTGCCGTTTGCGTCATAAGTGTAGGTGTACGAACTATTTGAAAGAAGCCTGTTCGCTGAATCATATTTATATTTGCGGATTGAAACATCATTCGTCCTGTTCCCTGATTTGTCATATGTAAATACTTCTTCTTTTAATGCGGAATCTTTGGGATGTTCAGCTACAATAATACGATTTAAACTGTCATAGGAATATTTATGTTCGCCTGTTTTGTCCTTCATGTTTCTACGGTTGCCGGCTTTGTCGTATTCGTATTTGGCAAAAGATACTATTTTGCCATCTTGTTCATTCGTTATTGATAAAAGCTGACCTGATTTGTCGTAATTAGAAGAAGTCAGAACCAGTCGCTTGAAAGTCATAAGTCGGATATCAGAAGTCAGAATTGATTTTTCTGTTCTTCTGCCTAATGAATCATATTTAAATGCGACTACTATTCCCTGCGGGTTTGTTATGGATGTCATGCGGTTTAATGCGTCATAAGTATAATTGTAATTGCCCCAGGGTGTTTGCATTTGCGTGCGATTGCCGACAGGGTCGTAAGTGTAAGAAAGGGTATAGGGTGTAGGGTAGAGGGTGTAGGAATAAACCGCTTTAACTACGCGGTTTAATGAATCATAACTAAAATTATTAGCAGAGCTTTGCTCTGCAGCTACATTTGCTTGTGCGGGTTCAATAAATTGAGCCCCTAGATTGCGGGATGGTAATCCCCCCACTACAGCACTGGAGGGCAGGCCCGCTGTTACAAGAAGATTGCCTACTGAATCGTAAACATAGGTGGCAGAGGTCAGAGGCCGGAGGCCAGGGGTCAGAGCGGATTTTTTTATCAGACGGCCCAAAGC
>CAYTGW010000335.1:0-2536 GCA_964437395.1 uncultured Desulfocicer sp. | reverse complement strand
ATGACAGTCTGTTATGGATTGATAAAATACAAAAAGATCCAGATTTAAAAATAATCAAGGAAGATAAGAAATTTATTGAATTTATACAAAAATTTGGGGGTGCCCATTAAAAAAAGAGGGTTCGCATCTTAACTTTAGATACAAAAGTTTTTACATTGTGTCCGGTTAACTTTATCCGTTTATGCTGTATTTACGCCGGAGTTTTTTGGATGCCATTTGTGTGATGTGGCCGGCCGTATCCGCGTTAATCTTGTTTTGAATCATATGGAGATATCGGGGGCTGTTGTAGTAGACATCAAAAGCATAATCCCGGAAAGCAAGCACCTGACCGCCGGATAGATATTTTGTCGGGAGCGGTTTTGTTTCATACGCATACTGGGAGTATCCAAGCCAGGAATCGGGAAGTGGCCATCTGTTTTCAATAGCGGTTTCATACAGTGCAGAACCGGGGTAAGCCATGGCGCAGTAAATATTGGCCCACTCTGCATTGATATCCAGCATCAGCTTCAGGGTTTCGTGCATGGATTCATAATCATCTTCCGGAAGGCCGAAGATGAAATTGGCGCAGATGTGCATTCCCTGATCATAGGTCATCTGAACAACCTTTTTAACCAGTTCCATCTGATATCCTTTAGTCACATCCCGGATGACCCGCTGGCTGCCGGATTCAAATCCATAGGAAATCCAGTTGATTCCTGCCTGCTTCATTCTGGAAAGCATTCCGGGCGTTACGGTGTTGACCCGGGCATATGCCCAGATATTGAGATCATAGCCCCGTTCAATAATGGCATTGCAGAGAGAAACCACCCGTTTTTCATTCATCGCGAACATCTCATCCATGATTTTGAAATGTCGGATGCCATATCGCGTGACCAGGAGATCCAGTTCCTGAATCACGTTCTCAATGGGGCGGTACCGGATGGTATGATCGCCAAAAATGGCGTTGATACAGCAGAAGGAGCAATGAAAGGGGCAACCAAGACTGGTGTAGAGAACGCCATAGGGCTGCCGGTTCCGAATATCATCAAAACAATGCCAGTTATGGGCACGGTATTTTTGCATGGGAAGAAGATCCCAGGCCGGCATGGGCAGTTCACCGAGGTTTTTCCATAAGGGAGGCCTTTCTCCGGCTATGAGTTGATTTTCTTTCCAGTACCATAGACCATCGATTGTAAAGTTGCTGTTTTTCGACGTAAGGGCATGAAGCAGTCCGGGAAGGGTGAAAAATCCTTCTCCCTGACAGAGAAAATCAGCTTGTTCTTCTTTCATCGTTCTTTCAGGAAGGGCACTGGGATGAAGCCCTCCAAGGAGTGTCCGGATATCCGGGTTCAGATTACGGATATGGGACAGGATCTGTCCTGCTCCTGTCATATTCATGGTGGATGCAGACGGATTGGTTCCGGAAACAAATACTGCTGCAATCATCGGTTGGATATTCGCTACCTGCTTGGCGGTTTCTTCATAACTCAGTCCATCGGCTTCCGCATCCATCAGCATGACGGAAAATCCAAGGTTGCGCAGATAGGCGGCCAGCAAAGCAGCCCAGAACGGGGGTTCGATTGCGGTCAGTTTGAAATCGCTCAGATCACCGTAAATCTGCTTCTGACTTCCGGGCTTGATGAGAACCATATCCATTGGTTTCATATATTGCAGTTCCTGAATCGGATAACATTGTCTGGAAGAGATCGGCCTGCTTCCTGACTTGCTACTGGGTATACATTGGATGAAGGATTGATTTCAATCCGGTTCAGCAGATTGCAGAGATCGAGAATTTTTGAATCTGCAAGATCCGGGAAATTTCCGATATAGTATCCATAGAAGTGAACATGTTCAACCTGAGGGTAGTTTTGAAACTCGTTTTCCGGCATGATTTTTTTCAGGTAGGGCTGGCGGAGCTGGTTTCCGCCGCCTGAACTGCCCCGGCGGAATTCCACTCCTGCTTCACGCAATGTTTTTTCAACCGCATCCCTCAAAGCCGAGTCTGGTTTGTTGAGGATCAGATTGAATGCATAGTTGCAGCTTCCTTCAATCCGGAAGTCGGTCCTGTATTTTTCAGGGTCCAGGTTTCCCAGAAAAAGAGACAGGTTATGTTTCCGTTTTTCATTATTGGTGTCCAGCCGTTTTAACTGACTTCTCCCAAGGACTGCCCCGATTTCCGTGTTCCGGACATTATAAGCCGGAAAGGCAAAAATAAAGTCAGGGGAAAGATCAGGGTGTTCCTTCTGATATTTTTCTTTGACAACAGGATTCAATGCTTCCCTGACCATTCCATGGGATCGCATCATACGGATGATTTCATAGAGGGTCTCATCGTTTGTGCAGACCATTCCGCCTTCAATTGTACTCATGTGATGAGCAAAATAAAAAGAGAAGTTGGAGATCAGACCGTAATTTCCCAGTTTGACGCCTTTAAAGGTTGCTCCGTGTGATTCGCATACATCCTCAATCAGCGGAATTTTTTTTGCGTGCAGTGCATCCAGCAGTCTGTCCGTCAGTCCGTTGAATCCCTGAACATGGGTCAGGAAGACAGCCCTTG
>CAYTGW010000334.1:0-2552 GCA_964437395.1 uncultured Desulfocicer sp. | reverse complement strand
AAAAATTTAGACTTCTATTATGGAAGTGTTAAGGCCCTTCAATCGATTTCTCTGAATTTTGAGTTGCATCAGGCCACAGCTTTAATCGGTCCATCGGGTTGCGGGAAAAGTACGTTTCTTCGCTGCCTGAACCGGATGAATGACCTGATTCCGGGCATCCGTGTGGAAGGTGAAATTTGTATTGATGGAGACAACATTTACAAGCCCTCAGTGGATGTGGTGAACTTACGAAGCCGGATTGGAATGGTATTTCAGAAGCCCAACCCCTTTCCCAAGACAATCTTTGAAAATGTTGCCTATGGATTGAAGGTAAAGGGAGTGAAAGATAAAAATCTGATTGCCGAACGGGTTGAAAAGAGTCTAAGATCAGGAGCGCTCTGGGATGAAGTCAAGGACAGGCTGCATGATTCCGCGTTGAGTCTGTCCGGCGGTCAGCAGCAGCGATTATGTATTGCCCGGGCTTTGGCGGTTGAACCGGAGGTTCTGTTGATGGACGAGCCCTGTTCAGCATTGGACCCGATTGCCACGCAGAAGATCGAAGAGCTGATCCATGAATTAAAAAACAAGTATACGATTATTATTATTACCCATAACATGCAGCAGGCTGCACGGGTATCGGATGTGACCGCCTTTTTTTACATGGGAAGGCTGATTGAGGCAGGGGAAACCGATACCATTTTTACCCGGCCCAGGCTGAAAACAACTGAAGATTATATCACCGGCCGTTTCGGATGATCCTGAGGAACAGAATATGGCAATGCATTTGCAGAAAGAGCTTTCAAAAATTAAAAAATCGATTTTAACCCTTGGCGCAATAGTTGAAGACCGAGTTCGTCTGGCTGCGTTGGCCATTGAAACCAGGGATGCGGAACTGGCGAAAAAAGTAGTCAATTCAGATCATGAAGTAGACGAAATGGAAGTGGATATCGAAGAGGAGTGTCTGAAAATTCTGGCACTGTATCAACCCGTAGCCGTTGATCTGCGGTTTTTAATTGCCGTGATAAAAATCAACAGTGACCTGGAGAGTATCGGGGATCAGGCGGTGAATATTGCACAGCGGGTAGCGATTATCGCAAAACAGAAGAAGTACTCTTTTGTTTTTGATTACTCGGTGATGGCCCGGAAATCCCAGGAGATGCTGAAAAAAAGTTTGGATGCGCTGGTGAATCTGGATTTGGATCTGGCTTTCCGCGTTCTGGTTATGGATGATGATGTGGATCTGATTCAGAGACAGGCATATGATGAAATCAAAGCGGCCATGGCCAATGCCCACGCAGATAGCCATGGATATCTGATCAATCTGCTGCTGGTTTCACGCCATCTGGAACGACTGGCAGACTATGCGACCAACATTGCCGAAGAGGTGATCTATCTGATTGAAGGAGAGATTGTTCGCCATACAAAAGTATAGGTTGTTTCCGAACTCAAACCTGAATGATCAGTTACATATTAAAGCATGGGCAGGAAAAAATGACGAAAACAATTCTGGCAGTAGATGATGAAGAGGATATCCTGGAACTGGTGAATTACAACTTGCGTCGGGAAGGATATCAGGTGGTCTGTTCCGATTCTGGGGAGGATGCACTGAAAAGAACCCATTCTTCTGATTTTGACTTGATTTTACTTGATTTGATGCTTCCCGGGATCGATGGTCTTGAGGTCGCAAAAAAGTTGAAGAAAGATCCCAAAACGCAGAATATTCCCATTATCATGATTACGGCAAAGGGAGAGGAAGCCGATGTGGTTACCGGACTGGAACTGGGTGCGGATGATTATATTACCAAACCATTCTCTCCCAGGGTGCTTGCTGCAAGAGTAAAGTCGGTTCTGCGGAGAAAGGACAAAAAGCCGGAAGAAAATGAATACGTGTTAAGAGCCCATGAGCTGGTGATTGATTCCGGCAAGAGAGAGGTGGCAGCGGACGGGCAGGTTTTTCCCCTTACCTATACTGAATTTCAGGTGCTGCATTTTCTGGCCGGGTATCCGGGATGGGTGTTTACACGCAACCAGATTGTGGATGCCGTCCGAGGAGAGGGATATGCAGTTACAGACCGTAGTGTGGATGTCCAGATTGTCGGACTTCGGAAAAAACTCGGCCCCTATGGTAAATATATCGAAACCGTAAGGGGAGTCGGATACCGATTTACTGAAAAGAAAAAATGAAAAAGAAAATAAGACTTATATGGCAGCTCTATCCATCCTATCTGGTGGTTGTTTTTATCTCGCTCCTGATTGTATCGATCTATACATCCAATTATATACAGCAGTTTTTTCTTAACAATATGGAAAAAGATCTTATGATCCGCAGTCAGTTGATCAAATATCAGATTCTGCAATATCTCAATCCCCTGGACCCGGAGCGTATCGATCAATTCTGTAAAATTGTCGGGGCATCCGCCGAAACCCGCATAACGGTTATTTTACCGGATGGGATCGTGATCGGTGATTCAAAAGAAGACCCTGCAAAAATGGAAAATCACAAAAACAGACCTGAAATACTTTTTTTTTTAATGATACGGCGACCACCGAGATCTACACTTCGAAGCACACTC
>CAYTGW010000333.1:0-2562 GCA_964437395.1 uncultured Desulfocicer sp. | reverse complement strand
GCCTGAAATACAATCAGGGATATTCCTACCAAGGGGAGCGATGGCGGACCGGGCCTTTGGATTAGAGGCAAGCGTGTGCAATGGATCTTTCGAGCATAAAGGACTTGCGGATGTTTCAAAAACAAAGCGAAAATGGATGTAGCTTCGAGAACACCATTGAACTAAGAGATTTCTCTTAAGCAAAATTCGATTGTCACGCACTAACCTTCATCACCGCCCCACAATTGAGACAGACTTCACCCTTTTCATATTGGACGAGCCTACATTTTTTACAAAAGACACCTTCGATAGGCGAGCGAACCTTTTTTGAATCAGAGAAAATACATTCGCCCCGATCATCTATTTCGAAATTGGTGAAACAAACCGGACAGGATACTTTCCCTGGTTTGAGTTCGAAATCATGGCTCATACAAAAGGGGCAGCTTATCTTGTCGGTAACGGTATTCTTATCCATCCTGCTGATCTCAGAGAAACGATATGGTCAATGCTTACAAAATTCCGGTGATGTCGAACTATGGCCAAACTCAATATGTTCAAACAAGAAATGAATACCGTTAAAAAAAGATTGAGTCAAGAAATTAAGCATGTTATGAACTCGCTACATTTTATTACGGAATGAATTCGTCATACAATTTCACTCCCGTAAAGAATGATGGGGAATCGGTTGCAACTTTCTGGTCAAGATCAAAAAACAAGCGAGTAGCCGCATGATCAAACGATTTATAAAAAGTCTGATAATCAAGAGAGTCTTCAAATCCAGGTACAAATTTTACCGGAAACGTTTACCCGCTATACACCAGCAATTTATCGAAGCCATGAACAAACGAGATATTACAAAAGGATCAAAATCATTACATATTATTAAAGATGGGGCGCTGGTATTTAATACCGAAGAAGAGGGAAACGTGCTGGCTGATTATTGCATCCATAACACTCCCAGCATTAATAAAAATTATGTGGATCTTTTTTTAGAGAAAAACCCATCACCCGAAGAGATTCCCATATTGAACTCGCTTAAAAATTCCCGTTTTTCCATTTACAGAATCGAAAACCATAAAAGAGGATTCGGCATATTGGCGGAGGATATATTATACGATGAAAAGGTCATCATCTTGGACAAATCATTATCCTATAGCGAATTGACGGGGTTTCATCTTGCGGGACGACTGCTCCCTTTTTTATTGGAAACAGATTACAAGCCGTTTTTCGGGGTTCTTTCCGGAGCGTGCTTACCCATTGATGACATGTTATACCCGTCTATAAAAACCTCGCTGGATTTATTTAAAAAGCGGAATAGAATTGTGAGCTTCGAATCGACAACACCCCAGCAGAAATCGGACCTCGAAGCGCTTGTGTTAAGAAAATGCCTCAAATCCGGCGCTTCTGAAAAAGTTAGGTACCTATAAAATCAAAGGCCAATTCGTGATTCAAAACTCTACCCCCCACAAATATCTCGCTGAAACGATCGGCATACCCATTGAAATCATATCCAACGACTTCACCGAATTTCATGGGAACGAGAACCATAAGATTATTTTCCAGATCAAAGAAGAGGAGCCGGACCTTTTTGCATTCGGTGTTTTGTTTGCGCTCTCCCTTATGTCCTTTACGTATTCGGCACCAAGGGGATATTCGGAGATCGAGTTTATACCGGACGAAGAATGGAATATGGATTATTTTATGCAGGGGCTTGTCTTTGAAAATGGGCAACTCAAATTCTTTTCCGATTATATTTCCGGCCGCCATATGAAAACCGACATTATATTCGAATCAGGTGGACGGGTAACAATTGAAACACGAAATCGGGGTCGGGGTGCGGATAGATGGCTGATGCATTTACAGGGCAAGAAACATATCAAAAAAATATAATGATTGGTAAAGACAAAGATTATGAGTAGTAAAAAAAATAAATTAAAACGAAAATTGAACAAGACCAAAGCGGAATCAAAAACCGGCCAGAATGAGTTGTTAAAAAAAATAGAGGCATCAGGAAATAAAGTTGTTGTTGACCCCAAAGGTAAACTCAGGATGTCGGATGTACTACAGGATTTCGCTAAGCCCCTATTGACAGAAGCCAGTACCGATGATGAAGTCAAGATGGCTATTCGGTTTGCAATTTTAGTATGGAATGCCTCTTTAATTCCCAAACCAGAGAGAGAAAACGAACTCAAAGCTCTTATCACACAACTATCGAAATCAGATAACCCAAGCCATACCACCATTATGAAATCCTATGTCGATATGTTGCTTAAACGGAAAGAAGAGATGTTTTCAGATATCAAGCGAGCCATAATTGATTGCCATTTTTCCGGTTCAGGATCAAAATTGCGTTTCGATGTCGCCTCAACTTTATGATTTTGGTGACTGATTTTAATATTCAACAAGATCGATCTGCTTTTATTGGAGAAATACAATGCACGGTTTTTTTATCAGGTGGCTTATTCTCACAATCTCCATCATCATCACGTCCTATTTGATTGATGGGATTCACGTTGCTGGCTTTTTTTCCGCTTTCTTTGCCTCTGCTTTACTCGGAATCTTGAACGCTTTCTTCCGGCCCAT
>CAYTGW010000332.1:309-2597 GCA_964437395.1 uncultured Desulfocicer sp. | reverse complement strand
GGGCTTGCCGGATCTTTATATCATTCATTTTTTCACTCCTTTTTCGCGTGTATTTTCGGCACCATTCATTCATGTTTGATTTGCTCTTCCAATCCTCGATCTTCGATCTTGTATAATATCAAGAAAAGCGCAGACGCGAGTATCGAAGCAGGCGTGGTACGTATGAGAATCTATCTCCAGATAACAGAACGGTTGTCCCGCAAGATGTCTGCGGACCATATGATACATGCAGGCATCGGGGGCACAGGCAAAGCAGGAAACCAGGCAGATGTTGATGTTTGGATGTTGCAGGGCATAAAAAACGGCATTCATCATCTGCTGAGTCGCATACCACATATTCCGCGGATGATGATTCCCCTTCACCAGCGGGAGAATATCAGCAGGAACCACATGAAATCCGCGACTGGTTATTTTCCTATCCAGGGACAGATTGACCTCCTTGGCACATGTGGTATAAGATCTCCCGGTGATGATGACGGTCGGTTCCGAGGCGATCTGCTTCAGTTCGTTCCTGCCGATTTCCTGATAATGACTTTTGAACCTCTGGAAATATTCATACGCCCTTTTCCCTGCTTTTACAGCTATCCCCCTTTTTATACCCAATGATTTTCCCATCGACTCAATTTCATTCAGTGTCATTTTCATCATCCGCTTAGACAACCCTATGTGGGGCGACAGAATTTTTTTTCCAGCCTCCGTAAATGAACTGGTGATAATGTCCGGAACGACGACAACGGAAGCACAAGTGTACGAATTTGTAAAATCCCCGGTCACTTCCGATTCAATAAACCGCGGCATAAAAATATAATCCACATCACGGTGCATCAAATCATAGGCAGCTCCGTGGGCGACTTCGCACGGATAACACATGCTGGCCATTGTTTTGGCATTTCCTTCCTTTGAAGGATTCGAGTGCACGACGTTATACCCCAGTTCATTGATCAACTTAGCGTAGAAGGGATAAAACTCAAAACTGGTTAATGCCATGGGAAGCCCGATATTGCCGCGTGGATTCGCGATCGCCACGGCTCCAAACTCCTCAAACATGATCCTGTTGCGCACATCTATAAGATTGCGCCCTTCCATGACTTCACGGTTTTGCGAATGACGGACATTGTCATATTTTGAACACAAACCGCCAAAGGGATAAGATTTCTCCCGAATTGATATGTTCCGTATTTCGCATCGATTATCACATGCCTTGCAAGCAAATGAGCTTTTCATCTCCAGTGATCCTGTCAGAAGCAATGCAAGGCATATATTTTTTTCAGAAACCGCTTCTTCTTTCAACAAATCGATCACCATCAATGCCCCACCGACACATCCCATCATTTCAGGATGCGAGGGAACAATGACTTTTTGCCCTGTTCTAGCGGCGATTGCCAGGGCGACGGATCGATTTAGGGCGACACCTCCCTGAAAAAGAAGGGTTTGCCCCACACTCCTGACACCGACAATGCGTGAAATGTAATTATCCGCAATGGAATATACCAATCCCGCAATGACATCCTCTTGACGAGCATCGTTCTGGATTGCATTTCTCAAATCGGTATTGATGAACGCGGCGCATCGCTCCCCAAACGCAATAGGGGCTGAACTTTTTTCGGCAAGGGCGCTGATCCGGCCAACCGGTATTCCCATATCAACGGCAACCGCTTCTTCCAAAAAGCTGCCTGTGCCTGCGGAACATCCTTCATTCATGGCATAGTCAACCGGAACACCTTTTAAAAAGGAAATATACTTTGAATCCTGACCGCCGATTTCAAACACCGTATCGACTTCGGGAATCTCTTCCGACGCAGCCCTTGCATGGGATAGGATCTCATTAAAACTCGGACAATTATCCAAATAGACTGAAACCATCTCACGTCCCGATCCGGTTACCGCGGTTTGAATGATTCGAATTTCCTTGCCGTCCACCTGCCGAATCAATTCCTTGATGCAGTTTTGCACGGCAATAACCGGATTGCCATGCGTTCTTAAATAGCACCCTCCATCCACGCATTTATCCTGGATGCTGAACAGCACAGCCTTGGTTGTTGTGGAGCCGGCATCAATACCCAGGATATATGATCCATTGGTTTTGATTGCCCGGCTCGATTCCGCCTTGACACGAAAATCAAGAAGGGACTCCGCCTGCTTTAATGGCGGTAATGTCGGAAAGGAATGAATTGATGGCATGCTGCAAGTGCCTGTATAAAAGCCGCTTACCATTGATGCCCGATTCCCGGAATTTTTATTCCGGTATTCACCGGCAAAAAGGGAAGCACCGAAAGCTTCAAGATAGG
>CAYTGW010000332.1:0-259 GCA_964437395.1 uncultured Desulfocicer sp. | reverse complement strand
TCATCTAAGGCCTGGATAAACGGTTTGTTCAAAGCGAGCCCTCCGGCGACCAGAACTATGCGGGAAGACCACATGGACGATTCGATCATTTTCCTGACCTTCTTCGCCAAATCATGAATCAGGGAAGCTGCGATATCTTCTGTCCTGCATTCACCTTTATTAAGCTTATGGGTTGCATCCGACTTGCAATGCACGGAGCAGCGTGTTGCAAGGGGTACAACCTTCCCCTTTTGACTGGCGAGAATCCCTTCTTCCAAAG
>CAYTGW010000331.1:0-2681 GCA_964437395.1 uncultured Desulfocicer sp. | reverse complement strand
TTTCAATGTCAGAAAAAATGAGACCGGCAGAGTCACAGAATGTGGGACGTAGCAGGTATTGAAAAATACTGAAATACCGTATTTTTATGATAGCGACAAAATTCAGAACCTTCATAACCCTATCCGGCGTCGCATTTTTTCTATTCTTGATTTTCATTGATAAGGATCGAACGATGAATCATGAGAATAAAACAAAAGAAGAGTTAATTAAAGAGCTGGATGCTGCAAACCGCCAAGTTATGATGTATGAAAAAAAGCAAAAGGAGCAACAGGCAGGGAAAGGGATGCTTTATACGAGTGAGGCGCCTTTTTTAACCATTATGGAGGCCGCGCCGGACCCGATTGTCATATATGACTTAGAAGGAAAAGTTACTTATCTCAATCCCTCTTTTACAAGAGTGTTTGGCTGGACATTAGATGAGCTTCTGTCCAAGAGGATTGATTTTGTGCCCGAAGACAGCAGGAAAGACACAACAGAAGCCGTCGAACGAACCCTCAAGGGAGAAACCGTTGAATATTTTGAGACAAAACGATTCACGAAAGATAAGCGAATTATAAATATCCAGGCAAGCGCGGCCATGTTTAGAGACCAGGCCGAAAATACGGTCGGCATAGTTGTCATACTGCGAGATATTAGTGAAAAACAACATATGGAAGAGGCTTTAAGGAAAAGTGAGGAAATGTACAGAACGGTAATGGAAGCCGTTGCGGATCCGATCGTGGTCTATGATATGGAAGGAAGGGTTGTTTACTTTAATCCTGCTTTTACACAAGTTTTTGGGTGGCGATTGGAAGAACGGCTGGGTAAAAAATTCGATGACTTTGTCCCAGACGAAAACTGGGCGGAAACCCGAATGATGATCGACAATGTGCAGACCGGGAAACAGTTTGTCGCTATTGAAAGCCAGCGCTATGATAAATATCGACAAAAAATTCCAGTAAGTATAAGTGGTGCCAACTACCGCGATAAAAAGGGTGACCTGATGGGTAGTGTTATCAATCTACGGAATAATACGAAGCGCAAGCTCGCTGAAGAGGCGCTTAAAGACAGTCATAAAATATTGGACAGCATTCTTTCCGCATCTCCGATAGGTATTGGTTTAGTAGAAAATGAAGCGTTTGTGTGGGTAAATAGGCAAATGTTGGACCTCTTCGGCTTTGAAGATGAGGCTGATATTCAGAGGAAAAAAATTCAAAGCGTTTTCCATTCCGGTGAAGATTATCAAAACGTTTCCAAACAATTGCTTAGGCAATTGAAAAAAAGTAAGATCGCGAATACCGATGTGGCATTTACCAAAAGGGACGGTTCAAAATTTATGGGGTATTTATCCGTGAGTAATCTCGGTGGTCGGATACCGATTGAACGCATTATTTTTGCCATAACAGATATTACATGGCGACATTGCGCCGAACAAGATAGATTGGAGAGAGAAAAACTTCAGGCAATTATTGAACTGGCCGGCGCTGTTTGTCATGAGCTGAATCAACCACTACAAATATTGTCTTCAATCAGTGACCTCATAAACCTGTCTCTTGCTGAACAAGGTGGGTTTAGTAAAGAAGCGAGTAAGATTAACGAACAAGTGCAACGCATGGCCAAAATAATTCATCAACTCACCCACATAACCACATATGAAACAAAACCGTATTTAAAAGGCGTTAATATTATTGATATCGAAAAAGCATCAACATAGGATTTTTGTAAGAGTGCGCAAACAGATTGACCACAGAACTGCCGGATTGATAAAGTATGGATAAGAGTAATGAGTAACGTATTTTTTCGGTCAATAAAAATATAACTGCGATTTCATGCAATTTTTTTCCCCTGGGCTCGCAGGATCAAGGTCATTAATAATTTAGAGTGAAACTATTATCGCTAACCATACCAGTGAGCAGTATACCCTATGAGTATAGATAGCAACATCAACCAAGTTTCAACATATTCGCGTATGACGCTAACGCTGGTGGAGTACACGAGACCGTGGAAACTCTTCACACTCGCGCTCGGCATCTCGTTGTTGATTCTTGGCTCGTTTTATTACAAGATCCCTGACTGGGATATTCCCATCAGCTTGATTATGGCGATCCTAACTTATCTTACGGCACCATGGAGTCTTCGTGTCATCGTAGAGAGGCGGTGGAGGCTTTGGCCGGCGATGCTGTTCGCCACCTGGTTTACCGTGGACGGGAGTTACTGGCTATATTGGCACTTCAAGAATCCTGCCGCGCTCGAATTAATGCGTGAGGCGAATTTCTTCGCATCGCTCCCCCTCTATGGAATCTGCGGAGTGATTTGGCTTTATCGTGGAAATCTGCGCCAACTATCATCTGAAATTGGCACGCAGTTTCGCCTGTTAAATCTCCACAGGCGGAAGTAAGAGGTTATGTGTGCACATTGGTGCACTTTAATGTTCCTTACGCTTATAAAGTTGTTGGGATAACATGATATCTATCCATGAAAAAATAGTACGCATTTTGACTGTTTTCATTTTTTTTGTTGTGGGATGTGCTTCATATAAGCCGAATATTACTTATTATCGAGACATATCTGAAAAGAAAATATCAAAAAATGCAATATGTCTTTCAGAAGATAATATAGATATCCAATTCACTGTACTCTTAGATACGTCGACCGCAAATGAATATTTTGGTATCGACCCTTATTGCAGTAAATTGTTTCC
>CAYTGW010000330.1:0-2731 GCA_964437395.1 uncultured Desulfocicer sp. | reverse complement strand
AAATCGTTGGGTAAATGCTGGATGCCGGATCAAGTCCGGCATGACGGTAGTAGCGCTATCCGTCATTCCGGCGAAAGCCGGACACGCAGTGAAGCGAAGCGCTATCCATATTCAGTTGAAACCCAACACTTTTAATTGCACCCATTCAAATCCGGAACAATACAGGATTCAAAACCGAAACGGGCAGATTACAGAACAAGTTCCTGGATAAATGAGGTGAGTTGGCTTAAATTCTGACACGGCCTTACTTCATGACAATAGGCCTTGTACAGGTTCATTTCACTGTCACCGGAGTTCCAGAAACGTTCCGGTTCGGGGTTCAGCCACACGATCCGGCGGCACTTATCCCTCATCTCTCCGAGTATCTGATCCTGTGGATTGAAATGATTCGACCGGCCATCACCGACAATGATCAGGGTTGTTTTTTTGTTCAGCGAATCCATATACGATTTCTTGAACCGGACAAATGTCTCGCCATAGTCCGTAAGCGCCTCATAGTGAATACCGGCCTCGGTCATCACTTTTTCCACTGCTTCATTGATATCATTCTTTTCAAAAATTCCGGTGACCTCGGCAAGCTCGGATATGAAAACAAAACTTCTGACCTTGGCAAAACAAAAAAAAAAAAAAAAAAGCATGTTCAGCATGAACCGGGCAGCAGACCAGACCGATCCGGATATATCGCAGATGGTAACGATTTTGCCTTTTCGCGGTGGCCTTTTTTTATAAATCACTTCGATGGGGATGCCATGATAACGCCCGGCTCTGCGCAATGTCTTTTTGATATCCAGTGTCCCTCTGTTTTTCAATGCCCATCTTCTGGTGACAATATCGTTCAGCCTCCGGACAAGCTGCTTAATGACCTGCCGCATCTCTTCGACTTCACTCTGGGATAAAGAGGAAAAAAACTTTTCACCAAGGCCTTTCCCCTGTTGCGTTCCCGACTTGACCTGCTTCAACCCCTCGTTATCCGGCTTGTTCTCTTCCGTCAGCATGTTCAGGGCAACATCAAGCCTTCTGTTCAGATTATCCATGATCTGCTTCCGGGAACGGATTGCAGCAGAACCTGCCTGATTTTCCATGAACCGGGTCATTCGATTCCGGGTCTGATTGATCTGAAGCATGATTTCAAGACGCCCGGACAAACCGCCAAGATTGGATTTCAGCGCCTGGGATGAAATCTGTTCGGAAGTTCGCAACTTCTGGAGTTTCTCAAGCAGCAATAGAGGATTTCCGGACAGGAACTCCACGATGGCCTTTTCAAGTTCATTGCTGCTTTCTGCATCCTGAAGGCTTTCCAGAACCTCCTGGTAGAGATCCATCCCCTGGTCCTGATTCTCAAGATGACTGACATCCAGTTTCAGGTTATGAAAATAAAGAGAATATAATCGATCAAAATGACTCTGATCCCTCCTAGTTTTTACAAAATTGGTATTCAGGACCGCTTTGAATTGAAATTCATCTACCGGATTGATCAACTGCAACTGAAAAATGCAATCCAGTGCTTCGGATGTGGATACTTTCAAATCGGATGTCCGGCAGAGGGCAACAAATTTTAAAATAAGGTTTACCATATTTAACTCACCGGCTTGTTTTCCTCTAGGGTCGAATCAGACAATTTTTGAAATAGACTGTTTGACAAATTCCGTATCTGCCCGGTATTTACAGATCACATTCAGGGTATCGATCGCAACTTCCGGGGTAAGATCCTGAACCTGAAGTGCAATCAAAGACCTTGCCCAATCCAGTGTTTCGGAAATGGAAGGTTTTTTCTTCAAATCCATATTCCGGATTTTCATAATCGCATCCACCAGCTTTTGAACAAGTGTTTCCTGTATCCCGGGAACCTTCATTTTGACAATTCTGGTCTCCAGCTCCTGATCCGGGTAGTCGATATAAAGGTACAGGCAGCGACGTTTCAAGGCATCACTGATATCGCGGTAGTTGTTGGAAGTCAGCACAACAAAAGGAATATGGACCGCTTTCCGGGTTCCCAGTTCCGGTATGGATACTTGAAAATCGCTGAGCAGTTCGAGCAGGAATGCCTCGAATTCAGGGTCTGACTTGTCCACCTCGTCAATCAGAAGGACAACCGGTTCAGGGGAACTGATTGCCTGTAGAAGGGGCCTTGTCTGAATAAAGCGTTCGGAAAAAAAAGCATCTTCCTGCTCTGCAATTTTATCCACTGCTTCAGACAAGGTATGGGATTCGGAGATGACATCATGAATTTTTTCTTTGACAATCTGAGTGTAGAGAAGTTGTTTTGCATATTCCCACTCATACAGCGATTTTGCTTCATCTAGACCTTCATAACACTGGAGACGGATCAGATCCCTTCCGAGTGTTTTTGCAATTGCTTTGGCAAGCTCTGTTTTGCCGACACCGGCAGGACCCTCAACCAGAAGGGGTTTCTGGGTTGCGGCAGACAGGAACACGATGGTTGCAATCTCCCTGGATGCAATATAATTTGCTTCAGATAATCCTTTCTGAACATCCTCGACACTTGTAAACTTCATTGCCCTTTACCCCCTCCTCCCGCCTTTCCATTTCCTGCTATATCGTTTGTTTCGATTTGATTTCATGTTGATAGAATCATGACCAAACATTGGGCAGGCACAGGGGCCTGCCCCTACGAATCGTACCATCTTGATTGCATCATTACACATGATCCATTACAAATACAAACAGAAAACGTATTACCCGAAACCGCGTAAAGAAAACAGTAGGTTCT
>CAYTGW010000329.1:0-2738 GCA_964437395.1 uncultured Desulfocicer sp. | reverse complement strand
TGACGCTTTTTAATCGTTTTGAAATTGGCTCATAGAAGTAAAAAAAAAAAGATGAAAATAAGTGGTTCAAGATGAAATTTTATTAAAAAAATTCCCTGGTCGTATCCGGAAACCTCATTCTTGAAATCATTCTTCGGTATCCAGAGAATGTAATGTGAATATGCACAAAAGTAGCAAAAGTGTCAAGAGGCTGGAATTTCCAATATCGTATTTTATCTTGACTTATAGGCCAATTTGAATTACGATATGACTAAAAATAATTGTGGGGTAAGAAGTCTATTCAGCACGAATTTCACGTTTTATTCAGGCATACCAAAAACGACAGTCAATACTCATAAGATGTTTGAATCAAAATCAAAGCAGGCTGAAGACTTTCGACAGACAAATCGTCTTCCAAAATCAGGATAACGGGATCTCTAATCCATCTGTACTCATAATAGAAGATCCTGCCGATTTACTATAATCCCCCATAATCTTACACGAAAACAAAAAAACGAATACACTTATCATGCTTCAAAATGATTCAGAATACAGCCAGATTCAAATGGCAACAGATAACATCAAATCCCATATTCTTTCTTTCGTAAAGTACCGTCGGCTTTTCGTTTGCACAATAGCCTTCCCCTGTTATGGGGGATTCAACACAAATGTTTCCAACCACGGTAACATTTATCATTAAAAACAGTTAATTTTGAAGGAGGAGGTCAGCGTTATGGCAGAAGGGATCGTAAAATGGTTTAATGACAAAAAAGGGTTTGGCTTTATTGAACAGAATACCGGAGGAGATGTATTTGTGCATCACTCCTCCATCAATATGACCGGTTTCAGGACACTGGCAGAGGGAGAAAAAGTTCTTTTCGATGTTGAATTCGGAAATAAAGGACCGGCGGCAAAAAACGTCGTGCGTTCAGAATAGTGACCATCTGCTTGACAGGGGGCACCTTGCGAAAAAAAAGGCCCCCTGTCAACTTCCTTATAATAATGATTCAGAGGCGTATCCTGATCGGATAGGGAGTTCATATCAATCAATGGATTCATAAACACCCTGCATTGTATCCAGACCAGGGAACCGGCTGTTCCATGTTATACAGAAAGGCACTATCGACTTATCAAATCAGCGGGTTCTGTTTTATCTTTTTGTCCATATGGGTTTTATCTTCCATTTTACTATCCTGCGGAACAGACAACCCAAACACGAAGAACCCGGTTCCCCAGCAATCCGGAGTAGAAAGATCCGTCGGTCCGGAAGGCGGTATTGTGGAAATAACCGATCCGGATCATTCTTCATTTGGAGCAAAAATCAGCGTTCCTTCCAAGGCTCTTACAGAAAAAATACTTCTCTCGATTCAAAAATCAGATAATGCAGCCTCGCCCCCATCTGAAACTTTTCCCGCAGGAGAGGTGATCAGCTTCCTTCCGGAAGGTACGGTTTTCAAAGAAGCAGTAACCATTTCCCTGCCATACTTTGATAAAGATCACGATGGATATATTGATGGCACATCCATTTCCGAAGACAACATCCGCGCCATGGTTTTCAACAAACAGAGCAAACTATGGCAGGATATACCGCTGACCGGACTGGACACGGGAAACAATCTTCTTCAAATACAGACAACCCATTTTACGGATTATGAAGCTGTACTGTATTTAACCGAAAAATGTGAATCAACCGATACATTGATTCAAGCCGGTCCTTTTTATTTTTCGCTCTATTTTGATTTCCGATCCGAACCGAACATCTATAAAACATCTGTATCGGATGTGGGTGCGGATTTGAATGTAGGGAATGCAACGCTGATCGATAACAGCACTTCTGTGTTAGAAGAAGAAAATTTTCAAGATATGTTTGATCAGGTCGTTGATGCAACCAAATGGTCCTGGTCATGGGAAGTCGTTACAGAACTGACCTTTCTGGAAAACAAAGCCGGTCTTGCAGATGAAGAAGTCGTAGCAACGATCCTTGATGCATCCCCCAAAAGTCTTCAATTTGAATGGAATTTTGATTATCATCAAATGGCACCCTATGAAATGCTGGTCATAAAATTTATCGGCACCACGGATACAGTTTGCACATTGCTGGACAGAACACCGATTTCACCCACAAACCTGACAATCGACCAGGCAACAGACTCCAGCATTCAACTCTCCTGGGATGAGGTGACCAATATTTTTGGAACCGTTCAATACAATCTTTATATGAGTGAAAACAACGGCGCAACGTACCGACGGATATCCACAAATAACACAAACACCAGCACGGCAAACAGCCTTTCCCCTCTAACAGGTTACCAGTTTCAGGTAACAACGCTATATGATAATCGATTGGAATCCGATTTCAGCCAAGCAGTTACCGGAACAACGATCGCCGAAAACATTTTGCCATAAGCGCTGTCCAACCTTGCGTCATCGGCAGAAAAGAGTGAAGCGCTTTCCATCACCACCTTGGAATAGTCCGGGCTGAAAAAAAATTTACCCAATATAGACCGGATGATTTGACATCCTTTTCACACTTTTTTATACTCATTATATAACGGTTCGAGCGAATTTCAAAACGATGAAAAACCGTCACACCGGCGAAGGCCGGTGTCCAGAAAAGAATTGAAAATACTGGATAGCACTTCACTTCTCTGGATTCCGGCCTTCGCCGGAATGACAACAACAGACTTTTAAAATTGACTCGGTTCTATTTAAATAATCAATTCCCAAGAGAGAGTGATATCTATGCCGGATACCCAGCC
>CAYTGW010000328.1:0-2747 GCA_964437395.1 uncultured Desulfocicer sp. | reverse complement strand
CCTCCTCCCGCTTTTCCCTGCCGGAGGCTAAAGAATACTGCCCTTTTCGTTTTTTAGCCTGTGTCCATCTGCGAAATCTGTGAATAAAACCACTTTCTCACCGGAGTGGAGGCAAAAAATTACCATCCTTTGGTTTTTCCATCCGTGCAATCCGTGGTCAAACCGCTTTTCACTTCGCGTTCTTCACGCCTTCGCGTGAGGCATGCTTTCGGCTTCTGTATCTCGCGCCCCTACCTTAAAACCCCCTTTTCACCCCCAAAAAAGCGGTTCTAAGCACCAAAAACAGCCCTAATTTTTCATTCATTTTCTATTAAGTTAGATAGTTATCTTGGTCCGACCAACGATCTGCAACGATCCAACGATCCCACGATCCCAACGATCCTCCGATAATGGCCATGTTACCAGTGACCGCCGGGGCGATTTCGTTGGGGCCTGGTGGAATGTCCAAAAAAAGTTGTGCGATTCATGCAATCCGCGCGGATTCTCGCTTAAAGACTCGTCGGCGGCGGAGCAAACCGCTTACGAGAAATTAGGCATCCGCAAAGCGGTTAATAAACGCTCGGATTACTGGGCGCATGAATAATAGGCTTTGCTCCGCCACCGATGACTGACATCCTCGCGGCGGCGGGCAAGATCGATGGGCGACAAGCTGACGGATGGCGAAAGCGTCCGTATGGAGCGAAACAGCCTCTCCACGGTTCCAGCTAAAGCGCCCATTTTTTTTCCCCTCATTCACGAGAGGCACCATTGCGGAATGCCTTCTGCCATCATTACGCCGAGTGCCTCAGCATTGCAGCGGCCGACAATGTCGATACTTGGGATTGCAGCCGATGTCCAGATGAAAAAAATCACACTCCTATTGAAACCGATCTATCCGGCGAATACCGATTATTAACCGCGATCTTTTTCCCCGATTCCCCTTTCAATCCGTAACAACCAATGCAGATACGCAATACGACATAATCGCACCATATCTGACCGACTGTGTGGTAAAAGGCTATGGAGCTTGATGACGGCTTTGCCAGGGGCTTAATGCGGGGTGATCGGCGGCCGGGCAAGGGTAAGGTATTGGCTGTCCTTGTGATGGTGGGGTCAAACAAATTGACAACGGAATCACCGAACTGTTAAAGTGCAGAATGTCTGGAGCTATGTGCATCATTTTAAGGGGATTGGACCTGATGCACTTTGGAGTGCTCCAATTTTAAGGTGTCGTTTTGTGTATTTTAAATTAATAGAGGATTACAATACTATTCCATACTCAAGTTTCTTTTTGGAGTTATATGTCCGTATGCTGATGGAGTTTCTTAAACTATAAAGTGCTCAGTGAATTCACTACAGAGGCTACTTCGATTATGTTTTCCTACATAATAATTCAAAAAAAAGTACACATTTTCTTTCAATTATTCATTATCTCTTTGTTAATAAGCATTTTAGGCTGCGCTACAACCGCAAAAGACATGCTTAAATTGAGTACTGTTGAAAAACCAGCGATTATTGAGCCCGCTGAAGAAATTGAAATTGTAAAGGTTGATAAACAAATGGTGGATGTTAAGCATTATGGCGAATTGGGCTCTTCTTTTTCAAGTATATCAGTTAACCCCGGGCGGCATCGCATAGTTATTCGTTTAACTTTTTTTCGAGAAGGAAGTGTCTTTATTCTACTTGCAGACTTATTAAGTGGACGAAATTATGTCGTTAAATACCAAAAAATGCAAATATCAGGATGGAGATATACAGGTCCAATTTGGATTGAAGATATATTAACAGGTGAAAAAGTTAGTGAGGTAGAGCGTAATTTTTAACTTGAGGAGAACAGCGACCTGTCACGCATATCCGCCCCCAGCCAAAAGGATTTCCAGCGGATTGAAAAATACCGCCGGGCCATTGAGTTAATCAAATCAACAGAATAAACCATTATTTAACGGAATACTTATATTTTTTAACCGGCCAAATTCTATATGTACATCCATTCAGTGCAGCTCTGTTCCCCCATCCCAATCTTCCATTTTTTATATCCATATAATAAGGAGGGAAAGAAGGGAAATTATAATTAAAGTAGTATGCCCAGTAGGCGCATAATTCAACATTGATAAAGGCATCGCCCTCTTTCCATGCTTCGCTTCCGGATGAATTGCAAAGAACAGGGTCTTGATATTTCTTATCAACAAAGCTTACCCACTCGATTTTAGTGGGCAACCGCCAATCGCCTGCTTTTGATCCATCTTTCAAGCCGCAATAACCGTCTTGAATTTCATCAACTTTCGCCATTGCTTTTTCAATTTTGTCAATTTCACTACAATAAAAGCAACTCGCATTTTTAAGCCAAATTAATCCTGATCGAATATCAAGTATTGTACCGTCCTGGAGATCACGAAACCGGCCGCCATCTACAACACCACTACAATCATCATCAAAACCATTCGCAAAAATTTCAGGTCTTCCAGGATTAACAGCAGCATTGTTGTCATCACAATCTTTATTATTCTCTACATATCCATCTGGACATGAATCACTGATAATGGAATTATGCGGATCGCCATAACCATCTTTATCACTGTCTTGAAACCAAAGGCATGTCTTATTGTACTCGAAACTGAACATCAGTTGGTCCGAATTCTGTAAGCGGTCTTTTAAATTATGAGCTTGATAATCACAAAAGTTTGTATTTTGATAAACAATAAAATCTTTTCCTATCGTTTTCAATTTTTCTAGTTTTAATACTTTTAAATTACTATTAAAATCAATTG
>CAYTGW010000327.1:0-2761 GCA_964437395.1 uncultured Desulfocicer sp. | reverse complement strand
GTGGGCAGGCTGATATTGCCGCTGCGAAGCAAAATATGCGCGTGATTGGTCATCAGGGCCCATGCATAGATGGATGTGTCCGTATCAAGGGCGATTTCACCCATCCGGTTTGTAAAGTTTTCCCGGTCATTGTCGTCGTCAACAATTTTATGTTTTTCAATACCTCGAAGAATCACATGATGCAATGTTCCGGGCGCGTCCAGCCTCGCTCCTCTTGGCATTTTATCGTTCCTTTCGATCTGTTAAATCAAACTCTCGAACTCGATCCTGTATTCAGCCTTCCCTATTTTCTGTCTCATCTTTTACGTTCTTAATCATAAATTACTTTGTATAATTTGTCAACAACGTCCCATATTTTCCCAGGATGGGCTTACGAAAAAAGGTGCCCGGAAAAGCTATCAATATATTGTTGAAAGGATCGGAAGAATCAAAGAGCGATATGGAGTCGGCAGTTTGTATGATATTGAGATCCGGGAAGCAGAGGGTGAAATAACCGGGATTGAATATCATCAAAATCCCAAGGGAAAGGCAAAACAGCAACAGACTGGAGATTATATTCTGAGGACCAATCGTCTTGATCTTACGGAAGAAGAGATATCCAAGATTCATCGCTCCCTGGCAACGGTTGAGGACAGCTTCAGGAGTATGAAATCACACCTGGGTTTGAGACCGATTCATCACAAAAGAGATGATACGACAACCGCTCATATTTTCATTACTGTTATTGCCTACCATCTTCTTGCCGGAATACTAAAAAAATTACGACGAAAGAATATCCATTACAACTGGAATACAATCCGAAACATACTGTCAACCCATGTCAGGGTGACAACCACATTTAAAACCGAGGATGGATCAACCATTCATATCCGTAACAGTACGACTCCGACCATCAACCAGCAGTTTATTTATGATGCTTTGGGTATAAAAAAGCAGCCGTTGAAAAAGGTAAGAATCAAAAATCCGCTGGCCAAAAAAAATAAAAGCTGACCCCCAAAATAGAAAATGTAGTGAGGAAAAATATCGTGATTTTCCTATATCAATATGAATTCATTGTATTTTTAAAAAATGGTTGTCGAACTTGGGTTAACCGAAAACCTGAACCCGGTCAGAAATGGCCGGGGAGTTTTTATTCAGGAAGGCTGGAAATTACAATGGGCTTAGAGTTTCATTTCTCTAAGCCCATAATTTTTATGGCGGGAGCGACGGGACTCGAACCCGCGACCTCCGGCGTAATAGGCCGGGTTTTGATGATTACCATAATTTACCCCTATCTTTCTTGATTTATAAAATACCTGTTATTAAACATATTATTTATATCTTGACATACTCATATTTACTTGCTAATCCGTTTCACAGGTTGGAAATAGGGTTGGAAAATGAATCTCCGGCTTGAAAAACCTTCACCGGTTGGGAAATAATATTTTCCAAATTAAAGTTTATATACCAGATTGGAAGGGGTGTAAAAATGCCAAAACGAATGAAAACAAAATATCCGGGTGTTTTTTTCCGGGAAGCGGAAAGAATCGGCGGAAATGGTATCGAAAAGGTTTTTTACATCGTTTTCAAAAAAGAAGGCAAGGTCAAAGAGGAAAAGGTCGGTCGACAATTTGTCGATGATATGAGCCCTGCCAGGGCTGCCGGAATCAGGGCTGAACGTATTGAAGGAAAGCGGGAATCAAGAAAAGAGACCCGGATAAGACAAAAAGCTGAAAAAATAGCCGATGCCGGAAAATGGACAATAGACAAACTTTTTACAGAGTATATGAAAGGCCGGGCAGACAATAAATCCAGAAAAACAGATACGGGCCGGTATGAAAAACACATCAAACCTCATTTTGAAAATAAAGAGCCAAATGAACTGTTGCCATTGGATGTTGACAGAATCAGGATCAACCTTTCAAAAAAACTTTCTCCGCAAACAGTATCCCATATCTTGAATCTTCTGATATGGACTATCAATTTTGGTGTCAATAAAAACCTGTGTGAAGGTATCAGATTTAAAATTCAGAAACCATCTGTTGATAACATCAAGACTGAGGATTTGACACCTGAGCAACTCTCAAGCCTTTTACAGGCCATTGACAGAGATATCCATGCACAAGCAGGCGCTATCATGAAACTTGCCTTGTTTACCGGAATGAGACGTTCCGAAATGTTCCGGTTGAAGTGGTCTGATATCAATTCTGAAAAATCTTACATAGAAATTAAAAATCCAAAGGGCGGGAAAGATCAAACAATTCCCCTGAATGATGCAGCAAAGGTATTGTTACTGAATCAACCAAAAACAGATAGCGAGTATGTTTTTCCTGGGCGTGATGGAAAGATAAGAACGGATATCAAGAAGGCTGTCAACAAGATCCGGGATGATGCAGGCTTGCCGAAAACCTTTAGAGCGCTTCATGGACTCCGTCATGTATACGCTTCCATGCTGGCTTCATCCGGTCAGGTGGATATGTATACCCTTCAAAAGCTGTTGACACATAAAAGCCCTGCCATGACTCAACGATACGCGCACTTGAGGGACGATACATTGAAAAAGGCTTCCAACCTGGCCGGAACCCTTATAAATGAAGCCATTTCAAAAAACACTGGAAGCAAAGAAAATATTATCACTATCGGGAAAAAGACGGACTGATATTTTAATCTTGAAATGATACTAAAAAATGGTATATTGATATGAACTGGACGGTAACGGTTTCCAAACGGGCGGCAAAACGGATAGCGAAACTGCCGCAGCAGGTTAGAAAATTACTTTTCA
>CAYTGW010000326.1:0-2761 GCA_964437395.1 uncultured Desulfocicer sp. | reverse complement strand
GGCGTTATAATCGTAGGCCGTGCCTCACCAAATTACTCCAAGCAATGTTCTTGAAAACTTGACAAACCTCCCTTGATCGATCACAATAGGGTATGACGATTCACCAAACGATGGAGTGTATATGAATTGTGTTACCGTTTCTCCAAAATTCCAAATTGTAATTCCTGCCGATGTTCGTGAATCAATGAACATTCGTCCTGGAGATAAAATCCAAGTCCTTCAATTTGATGGGCGAATTGAGCTTGTTCCAATGCAGCCAGTGAAAAAATTACGCGGCTTCCTCAAGGGGATTAATCCAGAAATCATCCGGGACGAAGAAGATCGATGCTGAATTTGGTAGATTCATGCGGATGGATGGAATACTTTTGCGATTCTAAAATGGCAAAGCATTATGCGCCAGCCATTGAGGATACCGAAAACCTTATTGTTCCTTGCATTTGTATTTACGAAGTATTCAAAAAGGTACTTTCCGATGTTGGCGAACAAGAGGCATTGCAGGCAGTTGCAACAATGCAAATGGGAGAAGTCTTAGACTTTGACGATTCCTTAGCAATTTCGGCGGCCCTAATCAGCAGACAGCATAAACTTCCGATGGCGGATTCAATCGTGATGGCCTCAGCAAAGCTGGCAGGAGCGATAATATGGACTCAGGATGTTCATTTTGAAGGTTTGCCTGAAGTTAAATTCTTCAAAAAGCATGACTGAGGTTGCTGAAATGCTTGTAGTCGACTTTCTTGAATGGGCCAAATTGGTCTTCTATTCAGCTGAAAAAATGAATGCATGAAAGCGATGCGATTATGATTTTCAGGGACCTTGGGTATTGATATGTCCACATTTCTTTGATGTGTTTTGTTTTGTCTGCAAGCCAAGGTTGCGGTTTTGCGACGATTATAACTAGGCGATCGACCGGACTGCCGAATCGGCTCTTCGAGACCGATTCGGTCCCCTCGCTTTACAGCGCTCGGCAGCCGGTCATCGCTGGCGTTCGATTTTTGAAGAAAATTGTAACCAAAGCTTGCGCTGTAAAAAATGTCGCCCTATAATTCTGCGTATGAAAAATGGGGAGAAAATGATGAGGAGCTACCTAACCCAAATCCTACTTGAGATGAAAATGTGCCTAAATGACAATTGCCTCGCACTTGAAGACGTTGACGCCAATAATAAAGGTGCCCGAATTGGTATTTCGACATTTTGATGGGCTAGAGGCAAGCTTGTTAATGGAGTAATGAAATTTGTTTGAAAAATGCTTTCCTCCTGGACGAACAGACTTGCTTCTTATGGAAATGAATTATTTCATTCAAGAGAATGGATTAAAAAGCCCTTATGTTTTAACCATTTTGAAATTGGCTGCACTTTTTTGGGATAGCATAAAGCCATTGATTAAGGTTGTTCTCTATCTTAACTCATTCCTTTTCATTTTTTCTTTAAGATCCATGTGGAAATACGAAAGTTTTTTCAATAATCCAGAAAGCAATGGTTTTTATATCTCAGTTCTATTGTTTTTTGTAATCCTATTTTCGTTTTTGATTTTTGATGGCTTATTGGGAAATTATGTAGGAGATATTGGGGTTGGAGAGTGGTTCCTGATCTTTGTTAAGCAAATTGGTAATGGGAATCTGCATGGAGCAGAAGCTTCGCTTAAAAAGGCAATGAGCATGACTAGAAATGGAAATAGCCTTGCGTCGTTTCATGCTTTTTGTATTTCAATTATTGGGGTAATTGATATCCTTGATAAACCAATTGAAGAAGAAGAAATCGCATTCGCACTCAACAAGATCTCACATCTTGAATCCTTTTGTTTTCGAAATGACTTTTGCTGTTGGGCTAAAGTTCGGCTTTACATTGAACTTGGCAATAAAGAAAAAGCTATTGAGTGCCTTGAACACGGCCTATTTAAACATCATTTAAGTAATACTCTAGGTGATTTACTGAAAAAGCTTATTCAGGATGTGCTTGGATAAAGAGTAATTGCTTTGAAACAAAATCGAACTAGGCGATCGACCGGACTGCCGAATCGGCTCTTCGAGACCGATTCGGTTCCCTCGCTGTAAAGCGCTCGGCAGCCGGTCATCGCTGGCGTTCGGTTTCTTGTTGCCAATCCTTGTCCAGAATTCTTATTTATTCCGCCCCCCTTCTTGATAATTTTTTGGTTTCGAATTTCCCCGGCCATTTTCGAATTGGCCTTGTTTTACACGCCCCTTTTTACAAATTACGAGATGGCCGATCACCCATCCTGCTAAGTACTATTTTAGTGAGGCAAAACAATTTGCGCCCTTTGAAACATTCTTCATGCTGGGGCGTGGTTGAATCTTCGCATTAACCCTTATTAAAAGTTGTGGGGCCTCATTGGTAACCCAGAAGTCATTGAGCGACCATTCCTGTGTATTATTTTAACAATCGTTGAATTGTTTTATCTGACACAACACAAAGGGTTTTGAATCAGGGTTGCTTTTCAAAATGGCGTTATCAGTAGCGAATAATAATTGCTTTCGAATGAATAGACAAGTCGCGATTATTCAGTAGTTTTTGCAACGTTTCTGAATGAGCCAATCTTGCAAGACCAAACACATCACTTGGCTTTTTACCTGAGCTCCCTAAATTGCAGGTTCGAAGTAGCATTCACTTTTCATGCTCCCTCTCCTTTCCCCTTTTGCCAAGTCCGCAACCGAACAAAGCGATCGACCGGACCGTGGGAAGCGGTTTTCAACCGCTTCCCATGCCCTCGCTTAACAACGCTCGGCGGCCGGTCATCGCTGGCGTT
>CAYTGW010000325.1:0-2790 GCA_964437395.1 uncultured Desulfocicer sp. | reverse complement strand
TTTCGATCCAGGGGTAACCAATGTTTTTTGCGCCTGGGCTCAGAAAAAACATTTTGACAGGATTCAGGAAATCGATATCATCGATTGCAATGCCGGAGATCACGGACATCCGTTTGCAACCAATTTTAACCCGGAAATCAATATCCGTGAAGTGACGGCCAAGGGCAGATATTATGAAGATGGAAAGTGGATCGAAACAGAGCCCCTATCCATGTCAAAAATATATGATTTCCCGGAAGGGATCGGCCCTCGCAAAATTTATCTCTTATACCATGAAGAACTTGAGTCGCTTGCCCGGCATATTAAAGGAGTACATCGGGCACGATTCTGGATGACCTTCAGTGATTCCTATCTGAAGCATCTTGAGGTACTTCAAAATGTCGGAATGACCCGAATTGATCCGGTTGTTTATAATGGGCAGGAGATCATCCCCCTTCAGTTTTTAAAATCCCTTCTTCCTGATCCTGCATCATTAGGTCCGGTTACCAAAGGGAAAACCTGTATCGGCTGTCTGATTAAAGGTATACAGAATAAACGGGAAAAACAATATTTTATCTATAATATCTGCGATCATGAAACCTGTTATAAAGAGGTTCAATCCCAGGCTGTTTCATACACCACAGGTGTTCCGGCAATGATTGGCGCACTGCTTATGCTGACTCGAAAGTGGCGCGGCAATGGTGTTTTTAATATGGAAGAGTTTGATCCAGAGCCGTTTATGAATGAATTAAACCAACACGGATTACCCTGGACAGAAATAACATTCTAATATTATTAAAAATACAATATATTGTTGAAAGTGTAATCCTGTTTTTATTATTGTAAATTTTCTTTAAATGATTATAATACCCCTGTTTTTTTGACGCTATCAAGTCAACCTGTAATATCGATCGGCAGCCGCAGGGGATATGAAAACAAGAAAATCTGTTTTAATTGCAACCACCCATGAACAAACAGTATCTGCCATTCAGGAATGTCTGGGGCATCGATTTGATATCCTAATTGCAAGAGGAAAAAATGAGTGTTTTGAGCTTTTTAAGTTGAAACGCCATGAGTTTGTATTTTTAGATATCCATCTTATATCCGAAGATATTCCTCACCATGAAAATGGTAATCCATATATCGATATACTGGCGCCTTATCTCCAGATTTTTCCAACCATTGAAATTATTATCATCAGCCCTCAGGAACTCATTCGAAAGGCAGTAAATGCGGTTAAGGCAGGTGCAAGCAATTATGTAACCTCACCGATTGATATTGAAGAAGTCAGACTTGTCACCAAAAAAATTCAGGATGATATCATTACCCATGAGGAGCTTGATTACCTGAGGGATCAATTCTGGGACACTGATTTTTTAGAAATTGTTAAAACAAACAGTCCTTTGATGAAAGAGGTTTTAAAAAAAATCCGTTCTGTTGCTCCAACGAAAACAACGGTTTTGTTGCTCGGAGAAACCGGAACCGGTAAAGGGGTGATGGCCAGATTGATTCATGCACACAGCAACCGGAAAGAAAATCAGTTCATTGGGGTTCACTGTGGAGCCATTCCAGATACCCTGATCGAAAGCGAACTGTTTGGTCATGAGAAAGGGGCTTTTACCGGTGCAGTGAAGAGGAAACTCGGCAAGTTTGAAATCGCCAAAGCAGGCACCATATTTTTGGATGAAATTAACACGATTACATCTTCAACTCAAATCAAACTTCTTCAGGTATTGCAGGATAGAACGTTTCAGCCAGTTGGAGGTGAAATCAATATTGAAACAGATGCGCGTTTTATTGCAGCATCAAATTGTGATTTGAAGGATATGGCGGAGTCCGGAGAATTCAGAAAGGATTTATATTACCGCCTGAATGTATTTCCAATCGTATTGCCGCCTCTTAGAGAACGGAAGGAGGATATCCCGGAGCTGGTTTCCCAATTTGTAAAGCAGTTGAACCTTTTTCATGCAAAGCAGATCAGAGATGTTCATGCTCTTGTTCTGGACGCGCTTGATGCTTACGATTGGCCGGGTAACATCCGGGAATTGGAAAATTTGATCGAACGCGCTCACATACTGGAAACAAGTTCAACACTCACTCCTGAGAGTTTTCCAATGGAATTATTTCAAAATCAGCCACCAATTACGCAGATTGCCTTAAATGCCTCAAAGAGTCTTGCAGAGGTTCGCCGTGCTGGAGTAGAGAATATTGAAAGGCAATACCTTAAAGAAATACTGAGCATCAATAAAGGCCGTATTGCTGCCAGCGCTCGGGATGCAGATATCAGCACAAGGCAACTGCATAAACTGCTTACCAAATATGGCATCCAGAAGAGTGAGTTCAAATAGTTGCTATCATAATGGTGAAAATGTTTAAAAAAATGGCAACATCTGTGCTTAGGTTGGATTGATACGGGAATGGAATCCCTTTTATTCAGAATTTTTTGGTTCGGAATTTATAATTCCTTTTTATCTGTGTTTATCGAACTGACAGTTCCGAGAACAGATTTTTCTTTTCAAGCAGATCTTGCATTTATAAGATGGAGATCTTATTTTTTAAAAAAAATTTAAGCAAAGATAATTCGGGCAAGAAATATACCTTAAATGGTATGCATAATGAGTTGAAATATAATTATAATTTTTAATCTGGATCATCGGATTCGGAATTTTTGATTCCGATTTGATGTATTTGTTTTTTTTTGCTATATGCCTGTTTGAACCGGATCGGTGAGAGAAACATGCAGGGGTAATAATTGACACCATGGCATAGGGTTTGCTATAATCCTTGTGCTTTGATTCAACGTTATTATAT
>CAYTGW010000324.1:0-2826 GCA_964437395.1 uncultured Desulfocicer sp. | reverse complement strand
TTACTACTCTTCTAATGCAGTCGGTAATGTTGATATAAATGGCTGGCTTATAATAGAACCTTTTGGTGATGAACTTAATGATAAAGTCACTGATTACACAGGAGCAAACGATATAGGACAATCTGGTACCGTTCTTCAACCCGGATGGTTTGCTATTATCGTTGACCCGGGATACATTGGTGCTTTGAATGCCCAAATTTTAGCAACTGCTGACTTGGCAAAATTTATTATGGTACAGTCAACAGGGGATACTACATTAGGCAACGGACTTGCAAATACCGGTGATGATATCGGGATTTTTGATAATCTTACATATGGTGCGACATTTCAGTGGTTATCTGATTCAGGAGATGGAATATCTTGGGAAAAAAGAGATCCTTTCATAACGCCAAGCCCAAATTTTGAAAATTCCACAGGCGGGAACTGGGCTATATCAACCAATGCTGCAGGACATACGTTAGGATTACAAAATAGTGTTTTTGGTGGCGGTGTTATTCCACCTCCTCCAACTACCGGAACTTTTTACGGAAAAATTACGGAAGTTGCTCCGTATATTTCCGGCGGGGATTTCGTGGAATTGGTTGCCACGGCGGCAATAACCGATATCGGTGGATGTAAACTTTACGAAGATACTACATTATTAAAAACATTTCCGAGCATATCACTATCAAAAGATAAATTCATCGTTGTCTGGTGCGGCGTTGCCGGTACTGATGAAACCACCGATACCAACGGTAACGGGTATCTTGATTGGTATTTTGGCACAGGGTTAACCAGTTCGGACAAGGGTATTGTTTTAAGGGATGCTGCCGGCGCAATTGTTGACTTTATGAGTTACGCCGAGACAAAAACTCCCAATACTTATACCGGGGACGAAGCCATATACAATGAGGCATGTAATGCATCGCAGTGGTCGCCGGGACCTTTTCTTACCGACGGTACCCAGGAAACAAGTTATGTCGGTGGTGCCGTTCCCTGGGGTGATTTCACTACAAAATCAATGTATCGTCTTACACTGACGGACACGAATACAAAATCCGACTGGTCTACTGGTTCAACAAACCCTGGGGAACTCGGCGGGGGGGAAACAATAACACCGGCAGGGGTTGGCGAACTCGAAATCACGAACTCGCCGTTCTCTCCATATGGTGAAACAAGAACCGACGGGAAAAATCCGGAGGCAGCAACACTGACATACAATGTTCCAACAACCTGTAACTACACATTAAGGGTCTATAATTCAAAAGGGAAACTCATCAGGATAATAAATGAAAACGGAATAGGCGAAGGTAAGTCAACAGATGTTTCCTGGAATGGTAAGAATGATTCGGGCGAGATTGTCCCTGTCGGTATTTATATCGTCTATCTTGAGGTAGTAGATACAATTACCGGCGAAGTCACAATAAAGAAAAAGACAGTTATTCTTGGAAGGAAATTCTAGTTCGTAAGTGAGGTATAATATGCAAAAAAAGAAATTTTTTTTCTATTTTCTATTTTCTATTTTCTATTTTCTATTTTCTACGCTCTACTGTGCGTTTGAGCATAGAGACCCATCCGCAAGATCTGCATCGCTTTCAGGCGCATTCACCGGGCTTGCTGATGATTCTTCCGGTGTGTATTTTAACCCCGCAGGGCTTTCTTTACTTCAAGGGTTTGATGTTGTATCTACATACAATCATGATATGTTTCAGTTGAGCGGGTTGAGATATACTGTTATAAGCGGCGCAGTACCGTCTAAAACAGTCGGCATATTCGGGTTCACATATGATCAGTTTGGTAACTCCGACTACAAAGAAAATCAGTTATTTTTCTCGTGGGCAAAAACGGTCTCAAAGATAGCAGCAGTCGGAATCAACTTGAAATCCTTAAAAGTAGATATAGAGAAGTTTAATTCCGGCAGCACATTCGCGTTTGATATCGGCGCTCTCTCAAAAATGACTGATAATATCACAGCGGGTTTCTTATTAAAAAATATGGATAATCCGCATTTGGGAAGTTCATCAGAGAAAGTGCCGCAGACAACACGGGCTGGCGCCTCTATAAAAATTGTCGAGGGCTTCCAGACATTTCTTGATTTTGAGAAATCAACTGATGAGGATGTTTCGTTTCATATCGGTCAGGAGTTGAATCTTACAAAGTTATTCTCTATGAGGTTTGGCGTCCAGACGGTGCCCGCAAAAGCTTCGGCGGGTTTCGGGACAAAAATTGGTCCTATGTATCTTGATGCCGCAGTTGTTAATCATTCAACCCTTGGGTTTGAGTACATTTTTACTCTGGGGTTTTCACTTTCTGAAAAAAAAGAAATGAAATATATCAAGATGGAAAAAAAGAAGAGAAAAAAAGAGATTACAAGAAGAGAAGTTAAAAAAATTGAAGATGTACAGGAACAGAAAATTGTAAATATAAATACAGCAACTGTTGAGGAATTGGAATCCCTTCCCGGAGTCGGAAAGGTGATGGCGAAAAGAATATTTGACTACCGGCAGGAAACCGGACCTTTCAAATCCGTTGAAGATATATTAAATGTTCCGAGGATGTCAAGAAGGGTTTATTCAAAAATTGAGGGGTTGATAATGGTAGAGGCAGTCCAAAGTCCGAAGTCCGAAGTCCAAAGTCCAAAGTCGGCAGTGGAAGAGACAGAAGAGAAAAAGCAGGAAGTCGGAAGTGGGAAGTGGGAAGTAAAAGAAAAGGAACCGACTAAACCGATTGTTTCAGATGAAGAGGAAGAACCGGAGCCGAAACCGAAACCGGAACCGGAACCGAAGCCGACAAAGGTTGCGCCCAAGCCGGCACCAGCACCGGTTGCTCCAAAAGTTGAGCCGGAGG
>CAYTGW010000323.1:0-2883 GCA_964437395.1 uncultured Desulfocicer sp. | reverse complement strand
GATATTATGATCCCAAAGCCGGGAGGTTTTTAACCAGAGATCCGATTGGGTTTGCGGGCGGGGATGTCAACCTTTATGCGTATGTGGGGAATAATCCGGTGAACTGGATTGATCCGCTGGGGTTGGAAACTTATCAATGCACAAAACCATTGGATGTGATGGGTGGATCAGGTACGAAATCGGGGCCGGATACTGGAGGAAATCCTTTCTATCATCAATACCTTTGCGTTAAGAATGGTAAGACGACTGTTTGCGGTGGCCAAAGCAGTGGTGGCCAGCTTTATGGCCCAGGCAAGCCGAGCAATGATCATTTTGATAAGGATAGATGCAAAAAGAAGGATGATCGTTCCTGTATGGATGAATGCCTTGCCGGTGAAATCCAAAACCCAAACCGGCCATACTATGGTCTGGTTGGTCCAGGGACGAACTGCCAGGAATGGGCCGATGATGCTTATTCTAAGTGCGCTAAGCAATGCAAGGGGAAATAGCATGATGCAAGGCAACAATTTATGATTGAAAAGTCTGCCATGCAAAATAATTGGTCCCGTCTTTTTGGTATCGGTTCATTATTTTCTCTTGGTGCTACGATTGTTGTAGCGGTTGGCTTTTCAATTGCAGGCGAACTGTCTGGTGAGCCGTGGCGGGCGAATTTTGCCTTCGCTCTACTCATCATGTCTCCTCTTACTGCGCTTGCAGTTGTGATGTCATATGGTGCTTCGCCAAAAGTCATGCAAGTTGCGCGTGCTGCCTGGTTTGTCGTTGCGGTGGTTGGGCTGGTCTTTGCGCAGTACATTTTGAGTTTGGCTGCATCTGATGCACAAACGGCTGCTGGTTCGGTTCTTGTACTCATAATGCTAATTTTGACGTTCCCTGCTGGTTACATTGCGATTGGTTTTATTATGTTATACAGTTTTGTCATGCCGGGTCGTGCTATGGGTCAATTGGATGTAGTCATCTTCTGGTCAGTATTCGCTGTGGTTGGTTATCTCCAATGGTTCAAGTTGCTGCCGTACCTGATTAAGAAATGGCGGAACAGGCGATCTCAGGCCTAATCGGGGCCTAATCGGGGACGTGGGTAAAAGGGGACGGTTCGAAAAAGGGAAGCAAAAGGGAAGGGGTCAGGTCTTGCAATAATACATGTAATTTGTTGTAATGCAAGACCTGACCCCATTCTCCACTGCGAAATCTTCATTCAACTTTTTCACGAAAGAAGGAAAATAATTACCGATGAGGAGTCGATGCGCGTGTGAAACAAAAGCTGTGGATAAAAGACAGTAATCTATGGTGTTTTAATATTTTTCAGCATCGAGTGCTTTTATCGAGTCGCGGCATGGGTTGGATAATTCGTTAGAATGTTCATTCAGACATTTTCCAACTCCACCTTGCAGGTTGCCGGCATCCGCGCAGAATTTGTCAACATCGGCCGCACATGCCTGACGGAACTTCATCATTTCATTTACTCTTTCTCTCATCTCCACTCTTCGCCCACCCATTCTCGTCTCCGTTTCTTTACATAAAGCGGATAGATCACTTTCATGCGCTTCAAGGCAGTCCAAGATTGATTGCCGGTCGGACGGGACGCTACTGCAGAACTTCGCAATATCCGCATTGCAGCCATAATAATCCGCTGCCGATGCATTTGAAGCCAACAATAGGCCCAAGCAGAGAAGGCCGGCTATTACGGTTGCAAAATAAAACCTATTTTTCTGTTTCATCTCTTCCTCCCTATATAATGTTAATTTATTCATAGAATGCATAGAGACAGAAGGCAATGGGGATTAAATGTGAGGTTAATGATAGGCATTGGGGAAGTAAGTCCATGAGCGGTAAGCTCGCAGGTTCAGGCACAGGGAGGGAGATATTGGGATCATCAACGGCTTTACCATTCTGTCATTTCGAGCAAAGCAAGAAATCTTCGTGAATATGCGCTATTAAAAGATATCTCCCTCCGGTCGATATGACATCTTATTATTGTAACGCTACACTTGCATCCATTTTCCGACTCATAGGCCCCCACCTGCTTTTCAAATGACGCAAGGGATTAAAGTTACACACTCATAATGCCGATTCGTAAACATTGTGGTCGGTGTTTTGTTCGTGCAAAAAGTAAAATCAATATGGGAGGCCTGCGATGAAGAGACTTTTCCGCATTGGGATTATGTCAACCCTACTGTTGTGTTCGGTTGTGTTTTTACCATCGTATCATACTCTATTTGCCGAGACGTCGCCGACGGCGTCATGCATCACAGAGAATTGTCATGCAATTATAGGAAAAGATAAATATTTACACGGCCCCGTTGCGGTACATGATTGTCTTGTATGCCACAAGGAGACGGACAAACATAGATTTTCGCCGATCAATGTCGCATCGTTGTGTTATGCCTGTCACGATAGGTTGTATACCGCCGTTCACGAAGCTGCCCATGAAGGCAATTGCACAAAATGTCATAGCCCCCACCAGTCGCCCAAAAAATTTATGCTGATTGGTTAAATTCGATAGCGAGCGCATGCCCGCAGCAAGCGAATTAACGATACCGTTCCTTAAGAATCGAAGACTCTCCGCAGTTTGCTGCGGAGAGATTCAATATCCGCGCTTTGTTTAAATGCCGCCTAAGAATCTGACGGCAGGCGTATTTCTGCAAGGAGAACCCGTTGTAACATTTCCGCCGGAAAGAAATAAAACAATCTTCGCATCCCCGCCTGTAACAGTCCTGAATCAACAAACAAAAATGAAAGACCTCTCCCTCAAAATGTGCTACATATTTTAGGTGCGAATCAGGCAAGAGTGAACACTCAGAAAGAGCAGACCGACCTGTGACCGCTACCCAGGCAGAGAAAGGAAAGAACCATGGCAAAAGCATCAAAACGCTTGCAGAAAATGGA
>CAYTGW010000322.1:0-2901 GCA_964437395.1 uncultured Desulfocicer sp. | reverse complement strand
AAGAAAGACAGTAGGATCGAAGCAATGTGGTTATCGAGGTGAACAGCTTCTGGGATGTCAGTTCAACTTTGGATTTATAATCATTGATGCCATATTCCGCAGTGACTGTGTTTTCAGGCGCATATCCTGGATGACCGGTTCGAAGGATAATCTGAATCAGCCGGTTGTTTAATTCTTCCCGGATGTATTTCACCACGTCCAGCCCTGCATTATCCTTCTCCATCACCACATCCAGAAGGAGAATTGCCGTATCCGGGTGCTGATGAAGAAGTTCTTTGGTCTCCTCACCGGAATAGGCACTCAGGAAACAGAGTTTTTTCCCTTCGAATGAATAGTTCTGGAGAACCATCCGGGTTACATGATGGGTTTCCATTTCATCATCCGCAATGATGACTTTCCATGCGTTGCCGGTGCAAGGGAGCTCGCAGGACAGATCCAGAAATGCCTGTGCTGTATCGGATTGAGGAAAAGAGTTCCGGCTATCCATGGGTGTCCTGGTAAAGGTTGAAAGATGATTTCAAAATAGAGCCAATTTCAAAAGTCTGTTGTTGTAGTTCCGGCGAAAACTAGAATCCAGTATTTTCGGCTCTTTTCTGAGCACTGACTTTCGCCGGTGTGACGCTTTTTAATAGTTTTGAAATTGGCTCTATAGGCTGTTATTAGCAGCCAAGGATTACAGGGTCAAGATATCCTTTTCAAATTCGAGTGTGGCAAAATGGTCGGCGATGGTTTCTTCTCTGCGGATCAGCTCAACATCACCATCCTGTCTGAGAAGCAGTTCCTTGGGTCGCAGTTTTCCGTTGTAATTAAATCCCATTGCATGGCCATGGGCTCCGGTATCATGGATAATGAGCAGATCTCCGGTGTGAATATCCGGGAGGGGCCTCTGGATGGCAAATTTGTCATTATTCTCGCACAAAGATCCGACCACATCGGCGATAATTGATTTTTCGGCTGTCTCTTTTCCAAAAACCGTAATTTCATGATGTGCACCATATAAAGCAGGGCGCATGAGTGCGGACATGCATGCATCAACGCCAATATACTTCCGGTAAGTATTTTTTTCATTGATGGCCGTTACCACAAGTGCCCCATGGGGGCCGGTCATATATCGGCCACTCTCAATATACAGTTTCGGCATATAGCCGTTCTTCTCCTTGAATCGGGTAAATGCCTGTGTGATTTCAGATGCCATTCGGATCATGTCGAGCGGTGCATCTTCCGGTTTATAGGGAATTCCAAATCCGCCACCGATGTTGATGAACTCAAATTGGATAGTCAGTTCCCTGGATATGGATTTCGCCAGTTCGAGAAGCATATTGGCTGTTTCAACCATATAGACATAGTTCAGTTCATTGGATGCCAGCATGGTATGAAGTCCGAAGCGTTTTGAACCAAGGTTTCGCATGGTCTGATACGCTTCCACGATCTGATCATGATGAACACCGTATTTTGCTTCTTCGGGATTGCCGATAATTGAATTTCCGGTTCTTCGCGAGCCTGGATTATATCGAAAGCATATCAGTTCCGGGATTTCGGTCAGTTTTGATATCAGTGTAATATCATCCAGGTTCAGGATGCTGCCGCCGTCCTTACAGGCAAAAAGAAATTCCTCTTGGCTGGTGTTGTTGGATGTGAACATGAGTTCCTCGCCCATGGCCCCGGTATTCCGGCTGAGGATCAGTTCTGCGATTGAACTGCAGTCAAACCCGAATCCCATGTTTTTCATGATTCTCAGAATTTCCGGATTGGGCAGGGCTTTCACAGCATAGTATTCCCGGAATCCGGGGATAGCTGAAAAATGCTTGATCAGGCGTTGACCGGTTTCCCGGATTCCGGTTTCATCATATATGTGAAAGGGGGTTTCATAATGTTCGACAATCCTTGGCAGGATCCGGGAAAGACGGTTATAAAATAAATGGCTGATGGGCATGGTGTTTCTCCTTCAAACAAGAATCAATTGGAATCCATAAGTACAGAGTGCTTATCCTCAAGGGGTATGCGTGACGTTTCTTTTAAGGTTGTCAGAACGATATTTGTACGGACCGAATGAACGGATTGGATCGTCAGGATCTTTTTTTCCAGAAAATTTTTCAGATCGCTTGTATCCGCAACCCTGACTTTGATCAGATAACCATCAACACCCGCAACAAAATGGACTTCCTGTACCTCTGGAATTATTGACAGGGACTGGCCAACTATTGTCTGGTCTGCCTGCATATCTGCCTGAACATAGATAAATGCCATAAGGCTTCTGTTAAAGCGTTTTGGATTCAGCCGAACCTCATACCCGTCAATGATTCCCTGTTTTTCGAATTTTCGAATTCGCTCCAGAACAGCCGATGGAGCCATGCCGACTTGCCTGGCAACCTCAACATTGGGAATTCTGGCCTTGTCCTGGAGGATGGTGAGTATTTTTAAGCCTGTTTCATCTATCATTCTGATAATCTCCTATTTAACAGACTATAATACAGTAAAAATTGTTTTTCAAGAATAAAATTTATATTTTTTAATAAAAAAGAGAATTATATTCTAAACCAGGGATTGTCTTGGAAGACGGGCTACAATGGCAACCCATTTTTCTTTTTCCCGGCATTCCAGTACATCGAGTCCGATGGATTTCATTTTTGTGATGATTGCTTCTGCGTTTTCCACGATGATTCCGGAGCAGATCAGGAGGCCATCCTCGTTCATGACTTGTTTCACATGATCCAGAAGCGTAAGGATCACTTCAGAAAGAATGTTGGCGGTGATTACCCGGAACGGACGGTCAATGGTATCAATCAGGTTTCCGTGTGCCAGATGAAAGTTTGACGTTCTGATTTTATTCAGGACCAGATTTTCTTCAGCAATCTTGACGGCAACGGTGTCATTATCGATCCCCCAGACTTGTTTTGCACC
>CAYTGW010000321.1:0-2928 GCA_964437395.1 uncultured Desulfocicer sp. | reverse complement strand
CAGTGAGAACGTGTTTGTTCTGCTTGTGGATGCTTCCAAAGGTGATTACTATTTTATCTCCAACATTGACAGGGCAGTCCTTGCACGCCATCTCAACACACAGGTAACGGTTGATGGAAATGTGAACAGCAAATGGAAATCAATCGAGGCGACGGACATCTCAAGTGCCGGGAAAAAAGTATGGTCTATAGCAATGCAGAATGAAGTTAATAAAGACATATATGGCGGCCCAGGGATGTAGTTATGAACGGATTAAGAACAAACCCCCGGCAATGTCCGGGGGTTTGTTTTTTTGGTGAGGGAGCTTTCTTTACAATGATCAAAAAGGTTCATATTCTTTTTGCATTTATTTTGCTGGGAATTAGCCTTTTTAACCTGACCGTGGAAGCGGCTGATATTCCGAAAGGTTTGCCACGGGAAGGGGATATTATCTCTGCCTTTTCAGTTCCGGTTCCGGATAATCAAACATTTATATCATACCTGATGCTCGAAGAGAGCGGCATTTTTCAACCCGCTGAAATGGATGTAAAGTTATTGTTCATCGAGGTTATGAATGTTTACTGAGCATCCTGTCAATATATGAGGTCATATATAAATGAATTATTCGCCAGAATTGAAAAAGATACTGAACTTAAAAACAGTGTGAAGATAATCGGAATAGCTGCGGGAAATAATAAAGATGATGTTGCTTTTGAGGAAAAGAAGTACGATTATCCAATTGTACCGGATGATCAATATGAATTTCATCAGTTGGTCGGTCAACCTCCTACTCCTTTTTTTATTTTTGCGCGACCATATGGTAATGGACGCCTGCTTGTTTTGGATTCTTTTTTGGGAAGACTTGAAGATACAGACAAACTCTTTGCGATGGTTAAAGCCGCTCTAAAAAAGAGTGTATCCGGCTCACCTGTAAAACAAAAGAAGAGGCAGGATGATCAAGTGCCGGACGAGCTTGTTATTCCTGTTGAAGAGAGTGAATTGGCGAAGATGATCAGCCAGGGCCTGACTGTGAATGGAGAACATACTGATAAAATAGAAAAAATAATTCTGAAAGAATTGGGAGATGTTTACACGGGATTCCTGAAGAAATCAAAGAGACAAATCATTGCGCGTATTGTTGCACGTAAAATACCATGTGTCGACTGCCATGATGTATTTTTTATCTACAGCTTTGATGATATGGGCAAATTTTTACAATTTATACCAATATCAATTTCAAAACTGGACAATGAAAAATGGGATGAAAAAGATAGAAATAAAATGCAGAATAATTTTAAAGGAAAGTCGCTTTTAACAGAGAGCCATTTTAACCCAAAGGTTGATGCCATATCATCGGCTACAATCAGTTCACAAGTAATTTATAATAGTATGGGTGAAACAGAGCTGGTTATACGGAAACTGATGGATATGGGAGTAATTAAAAGATAAATAAATACAAAGCAGCCAATGCTTCTCCGCGGAAAAGCCTGCTGAATAATCCCAAAAGTTTTTTTCAAATACCATTCAAGGACAAAGAGCAAAAGCAGTAGCGAGGGTTTGTATATGTTCTTTCTCCGCTTGGGACAGGGATAAAAAAATGCGTTGTGATTCCACGGGTTCTATCTGGTTCGCCACGGTTCGATATAGGTCGTAAGCGGATAGCTCGATATGCAGGGCAAACTCCAGAACAGCGATACAACTGTTACCATCCATTTCAGCAAGCGTATGAACCGCATCTTCAAGTGGGATGCCGCCCTCCAGGATATCGGAGGCAAGGCGATGAAAATAGGGATAAAAAGCATTTTCATCTGCATGACCTGGCTGTAAATATCCGTATACAGCACGTGCGTGCTGCATTTCCGCTTCTCCAAGACGAGAAAAGAGGGTTGCAAGTTCAGTATCGGGGTATCGCTTCCGGACTTCGGTATAGAAGGTCAGAGCGCCCTTTTCCAACCTCATGGCTGTGGATAACAGATTCTCAATCGGGCTTTTTAAATCAAATATCCGCAACTGAGGAATTCCGGACAACTCCCGGCCTTCCCAGGCATGCATGCCGCCCGTCATATTGTATAGCGTTTTGCGGACTGCTCCGCTTTCGGCCGTCAATTTTGCTGCTGCTCCGGAACGACTACCGCCGGCACAATAAAAAACAATCTCCCGGTCCATGGGAAGTTGATGGGGGTTTTCCACCAAATCACCCAGGGGGATCAGGCGTGATCCTGGAATATGGCCGCCTTCATACTCCCAGGGTTGGCGAACATCCACGATCAGGAATTCTTTTTCATGATGATCGGCTATATAGGCTTCAAGCTCTTCTGGAAACAGCTTTTCAATCTTGGATGCCATGCCACCTCCGTTGTGCATCTTTCAGGTTGAGATTCTCTTCATTAACCGACATGTAATCATCAGTTTTTTTATCTTTTTTGAATATATCGGTTGCCGACGGTTTGACTCCGATTAACCCTTTTTCTTTTCCAGATCAATGCGATCAATATCTATCCAGCTGAGGGTGGGAAAGGGTCTGGCAATGCCATCGGACCGCCTGGGATAAACCCTCCGCCTCATTGGAAAAACAATTCCTTCAACGGTTTTGTGGTTATCGCAATAGTGGGCGGCCACGGCATAGTTCCCGATGACTTCGGCTGTATAGTCATGCCGGCGGATGTATCCCTTTCCGTCAACATGAAATGTCTGGGTCGTGCAGTGAGTGTGAAAAGATTCCGGAAACCGGACTTGAAACCTTTCCCGATGCTCATTTTTTTCCATCCAGGGCGAAATCTCGGTCACTTCAAAACCGGGCTGGGTAAAAAAGAAGGGAGAGCATAGATAATTCCACATGGCATATCCGCCAAAATAAAGGACATCCAGGCTATCCCAGATCAAGCTCCGTCGGAAGCCCGGGAAAAAACTTCTCGGGTTTAAACGCTCCTTGATAAGGTTTCCGGCTTT
>CAYTGW010000320.1:0-2952 GCA_964437395.1 uncultured Desulfocicer sp. | reverse complement strand
ACCATCAAATTTTCCGGCTACCAGTTCCCGGAACCATTGGAGAATGGTCTCCGGTCTTACAATGCAGGCAATGCTTTTCAAGGCTTTCAGCCCGATACGCTTTCCGATTTTGGCCAATCGGATTCGTTCCGGGTCGGTCAACCGGACAGGCTTGTCCAGCTTTGTTTTCAGGATTTCATTTTCAGCAGCCAGGTATTCATTTCTGGCAAGAATTTCCAATTCAATATCACCACGCAGCAGCAACAGCGCCTCAGCCGTTTTCATGTCCGGTCCTCCGATATCCAGTTGAATTGTTGAACAGGTGTGCAGAAGATGCGAAGGGTACCGGAATTTCCGGAGGATATCAACAGATGAAAAGAAGCAACGCTATTGGGAACAACGCTCAATCAGTTCATTGATCGTTTTCACTTTCAGAATGGCGGATTTGATCTGTTTCAATTGATCGACATTCTGGATCTTTTTCATAATCTTAAGCAGTTTTTTGCTCTCAGCAGTCGTGCCGAACTTGAGGATAATGGCCAGTTCGATGCCTTCAAGGAGTCCCTGGCGAACCCGTATGGTCAAAATATTATTTTGTCATAATTATGCTGCCTGATCAGTCGGTTGTGTGTAAAAACCGGGCAGATTTCCGTCCGTTTCCATATTTTTGCTGCGATAATAATACTTTAGCAGCCCATTTAATCGTGATTTGCATACAATCTCCCCGGTGATCCGATACGGCTGATAAGTATCGGAAGGGAAGGGTATCATGATTGATTCTGTTTTTTAAAGAGTGAATCAAGGGAAAGAATTTGTATGGATGGAATGTCAGGCAATCGGATATCATTGGTGAAAAAATGAGTGGCCCCAGCGTCTAGTGCCGCGCTGATCTGGATGGCATCAGGTGTACGGATATTATGTACCGCCCTTAACTGAGCAGCTTGTTCCGCAATGACGTTTGAAACTTCCAATGTCATCAGTTTTGAATTAAGCTGGATGTCCCGGTATTCTGTCGCCAGTTCTCGGTTATTGCAGCGTAATGGATGCACCAGAACTTCCAATAAAGTCACGGTTGAAGTGACAACCAGAAAGCTGCCCCTATCCATTGTGTGTGGGGTTTTCTTCAATAAAATAAATTAGTGGTGCAGTATCGAGGCCAATCGTTTTTCCCTGCAACGCGTTTATCCATTCCACGATGATCGTTCCTCATCAATATACGCCTTTACGTCAAGTCCTTTCCAGATATCCTTACCTTTTCCTTTTAGTTCCAAAATGCTGCGGGGTTTTACTTTGCTTGTTTTTTTACGAATCAACATTGCCATTTCTTCTAAAAGGCGAAGCTGGTCTGACAAATTTAATGTTTTAATCTTGGACATGACTTGATTGTAGTTTGCTTCCGGCATAATCCGTCCCCCATATTTTAAGCAGGTTCCTGTTTTTCTGTTAATAGGGTGAGCATTTTTTGTAAGTATGGTATCAATTACGTTAATAACGGTTTCTTTTTCGTCCTATGAATTCAGTAGCCTGATTTTATCGACAAATAATTGATCATGAATCTTTATCTCTTCCGCTCCATCATCCGTATCGCTAAGCAGATAGTCAGTGGTTTCCTGAAGCACATCAACCAGTTGTTTTTGACTTAACCATTTATTTTTTTGGAGCCTTTTTATTTTATCATGAATTTTTAAAATTATCCCCAGAATGTACAATTCACACTGATTATATACATTTTCAACAAAAAAATCAAAAAAAGTTTCCAGGAATTCCGGAAATGTCTTACTTAACTCTGACCATTCCAACTATAAAACCACTAAGGTAGGGTCAAAACATTATTTTACAACAATTACACTGCCAAATCAGCAGGCGGAGGTTACCGGAACTTCCGGCGGATATCAAAGATGAAAAGAAACAATGCTATTTTGAAAAACACTCAATCAGTTCATTGATGGTTTTCACCTCCAGAATAGCGGATTTGATCCGTTTCAACCGTCTTGCTGAGATTAAGGATAATGGTCAGCTCAATATTACGTCTTACTTTTTTTTCTGACTTTTTGGTATTGAAGATATAAGATATACCCACCCCAGACAAACGATGTCAGCATTAAAATGACTCCAACTCCTTTTGACATTGCAGAAATAGTATGATCCCACTTGAGCCAGCCCATTTTACGCAATATATATTCCCAATCATGATAATCAACCGTTTCCCGGCCGGTGACACCACCCAAAAGGGTTAATTTCAAAGCTCTTGCATCATTGATATACGGGGCAATATCCATGAAATTTTGGCCAAACCACCAAAGTGCAACCGAGCCTCCGAACGGGTCTCTGGTTTTAATAAGAAACCCAATAAGGCAGATCACAGGCATCATAAGCTGGCCAAGGGTTCCCCCAAGTGTCTGGATAAATTTTCCGAATGGTATACAAATAATATGGCCGACTTCATGGAAGGGCAGGTTAACCAGGTGCAGAAGGCTTTCTCCGGCGAAGTTACTTCCCACTGAAAAAAAGATGAATTTCCATCCCCAGATAAAAAGCAAAGCAAATACAACAATCCTGCCGGTTAATAACAGACTGTTGACCTCGGATTCCATATGGAACAGGAAATATTTTGCGATTTCCCCGGCACTTTGATGTCCGGTTGATTTTTGTGATGTCTTTGAAACAGATTGTTGAGGAATGGTCTGAATCGTCCTGAATTTTTCAAAAATAATCCCACACTTTGCACACTCAATGTTTGTATCCGCCTGTTCAAAGTTACATTTCGGACAATCCACTTATTATCCTTTTACATCCAAATAGATACTGAGATTGTTCAAAGGGAAAGATAAAAATTGTAATACCTGAATTTTGCACGCAACTGTCTTTAAATGGCCACCGTGGCCATTTTTTATAAAATGACAAAAAATTGATTTCTACCGCTGAGTGTTTCACCTTTTCGAAGCTTTCCGATAAGACACTCCCGGGTTTGCT
>CAYTGW010000319.1:0-2961 GCA_964437395.1 uncultured Desulfocicer sp. | reverse complement strand
CATCCAGGGAGAAGGCGGTGATAACCATTTCCGAAAAGAATTTTTCCTTACCCTGCGACAAATCTGTGATGAAAATGAGATACTGTTTATTCTGGATGAGGTTCAAACCGGGGTTGGCCTTACCGGTAAATTCTGGGCATATGAACACATGGATATGATTCCGGATATCATCTGTTTTGGTAAAAAATCCCAGGTCTGCGGAATCCTGGTATCCAGAAGGGTGGATGAAGTGGAACATCATGTATTCAAGGAATCCAGCCGGATCAACTCAACCTTTGGCGGCAATCTTACCGACATGCTGAGATTTACCCATATCCTGAAGATTATTCAGGAGAATGACCTTCTGGAAAACGCACGGATTCAAGGAAACTTCCTGTTATCGGAAATCACAAAGATCTCCAATGAGTATCCGGATATTGTGTCAAACCCAAGGGGTCTGGGCCTGATGTGTGCTTTTGACCTGCCGGACACGAACAAACGAAATCTGTTTAAACAGCGACTTTTTAATGAAAAATTGCTGATTCTGGGTTGCGGCAATCATGGTATCCGTTTTCGACCTCACCTGATTGTAACAGGGGATGAGATACAAACCGGGATTGATATTATCCGTAAGGTTATTATGTCTGAAGGGAAAAACCTGAAAAAGTAAGCTTATTTAATCTCTTTGATTGTATCGACCTTTTCCTCTTCAATGCCGATAATACCACCATATTTTTTATAATAGATCACATCATCCACTTTATAATATGACGATGTTTTAATGGTCTGACCTGTTTTTAATAAAATTGAATAGTTGAGCTTCTCAATTTTATCCTCATTTTCCAACGCTTTTGTTTTGCTGTCTGAATCTGCACCTTTATCGGCAGGAGCGTAACGATAGCAGGGCCCGGACCATTTATCCACGGGGATTTTACCGATGACAATCCCGTTATCGATCCATACCCAGATATCTCCATAGTTCAAAAAATCCGGCTTCTCGCAGGTGGCGGTTGATCGGGGCTGGCCTGCAATCGTGATCAGCTCCTCAATGGTCATCCCGGCTGAAATATTTTCAGATACCAGTTTTGTTTTGGATGAAATTTCGTATTGTATTTTTTCAATCCGTTCGATTTCCGAAAAAATGATCTGCCTTTCTTTTCGAAGTGGGACAACCTTCTCCTCATTTGCGGAAGCCAGCTGTTTTTCAAGGGCCAGATAATTGTTTTCAAGAATTTTTAATTGTTCCTGATCTTTTGCAATCTTTTTTTTCAACTCCTCATCCTGATCAAAAGAGGAGATCCTTTTTTCCAGAACGTCCGGATCAATAGTTGATTCAACTACCATATGTAATGAAAACCGGTTATCCGCATATTCCCATTTTTCGGATTTTGTTTTAACCTCAAGCAGAACAGCACAAAACTGCTCAATATCGTTCCTGACAAACGCTTCCATTTCTTCCGATTCTTGGCTCATCAAAAAATCTACCGCCTCGGTCAAAAGCTTCTGTTTCGAAAATCGAAAACAGATTTTTCTGGCATCATTTTTTGACTCACTATCGGAAACAACGCGGGTATGTTCTACTGTAAACACTTTTTCAGATGCATATAATGATGACAAAGAAATAAAAAAACAAACCAGACAGACAGCAGAAATTTTAGACATTGGTCATTCCATCTATATGTTATTTTGAATAAGTTACACCCGATGTTCAACTCTGTATCCCATAACCCAAAAAAATTTTGAAGTCAAAACCAGAGGTGAATAATAACGAAGATTGTCGGAATAACGTCGAGTGATCGTAATTGAATTTATCTCTGCACTATGTTAGTATCTCATGAAAGATGTGACACTGATAACCATCGATTCACTCTGCAATGAACTGAATCCACAGGTTGCAACCATTTCAATATTCGGAAATCATGTACCATATGAAAAAATTATTTCGCGCTCTTCTGTTTTTTGCCCTGATGGTCTTTTACCCCATATCCGGAGAATCCATTTCGCCCTCCGGTGATTTGCAAGCCATTGACCATCCAGCTTGTTTTCGGCATGAACTGATTGTCAAATACAAATCCGGCACCCATCGGAAAACCGCATCCGCCTTGAAGAAGACGATTGGAGCCACGACAATCAGAAGATTCAACATTATTGATGCCGAACATATCGGTCTTCCGGATAGTATTTCGGTGGATGTTGCACTGGATATATTCAGGAATGATCCGAATGTGGAGTGGGTAGAACCGAATTATATCCGGCGGGCCATGGCTCTCTCCCCTCCGGATGATCCATTTTTCAACACGCTATGGCCATTGCAGAATACCGGGCAAACTGTAAACAATACTCCAGGAACCGAAAACGCGGATATCGATGCACTGGAAGCATGGGAAACCACAACAGACTGTTCCAATGTCATTATTGCCATTATTGACTCAGGTATCGATCTGAACCATCCGGATATCAAAAATAATCTGTGGACCAACCCCAATGAAATCGCCGGAAACGGCATTGATGACGATCAAAACGGTTTTATTGATGATGTCCATGGATGGAATTTTGTGGATGACAACAATGATGTTTCGGATTCAAACGATCATGGCACCCATGTGGCAGGTGTGATTGCTGCTCAGGGTAACAATAATGTCGGCATAACCGGTGTCTGCTGGTCCGCAAAAATCATGATACTGAAATTTCTGAACACCAGCGGAACCGGAAATACTTCAGATGAAATCAGCGCCATTGAATATGCTGTGGCGAATAATGCAAAAATTATTAACGCAAGCTTTGGGGAATCCGGATACCTGCAGGGAGAGTATGATGCCATTTCCGCTGCCGACAGTGCAGGCCTTTTATATATTGCTGCTTCCGGAAACCAGGGGTTTGACAATGACGCCCAGGCACAGGACGACAAAATCTACCCTGGAGGATACGATCTGAACAACATCATTACAGTCGCGGCCTCAGATCAGGATGATCAGCTTCCGG
>CAYTGW010000318.1:0-2992 GCA_964437395.1 uncultured Desulfocicer sp. | reverse complement strand
GCCCATCCCGTCGGCAGCAGTCCTCAGCTCCTTTATCGATTCAATGGTCTCTAAATTGGTTTGCAAAGATGTTTCAATGGACTGTCTCAACACTGAAAACTTTGAAGTTGAAGAATCCGCTTTATCCTGGGCCATAACCTGATTTGTGGGTATAAAACAACCACTCATCATGAAAAATACAACGATTCTTATCCAAAAATTTCCACTCATTTTTTTCAATATCCTCACATCCGGATTACAGCCATCTTTTTCGTTTAAACCAGATCAGCATTGCCCATAAACAGGCCAGAACCATTCCCCAGAACAGTGGGTAGGAATAATGCCATTCCAGTTCCGGCATGTATTTGAAATTCATCCCGTAAACCCCGGCAAGAAAAGTCAGGGGGATGAACAGTGTCGCAATGATGGTTAATACCTTCATCACTTCATTCATTTTAATACTGACGCTGGATATATAGATTTCCAGTATACCGGACATCTGGTCCCGGTTTGTCTCAACCGTATCCGCGACCTGGATCACATGGTCATACACATCCTGATAATATAAAAGAATTTTTTCATCAATAATTTCGGATTCCCCCCGTAACAGGCTGCTGAGAACTTCCCGTTGAGGCCAGATCGACTTTTTCAGCAGAACAAGCTTGTGCCGGAGATTCTGAATTTCGGATAATATTCCCGGTTCCGGATGATTCAGCACGCTTTCCTGAAGGGTTTCGATTTCCTCTCCAACCTCTTCCAGCACCTCAAAATAATGATCCACCACCATATCAATCAATGCATAAGCCAGATAATCCGCGCCATACCGCCGGATGCGCCCTTTGGAATGCCAGAGCCGGTCCCGTATCGGTGTGAATATCTCCCCTTCCATCTCCTCGAATGAGATGATAAACCCTTTACCCACAACTATGCAGATGTGTTCAAGTGTAAGGGACCCATCCGATGGATCCAGTAAGGGAAGCTTCAAGATCAGAAAGAAATAATCATCAAATGCATCCATTTTGGGCCGGTGGTTTGTATTGACAACATCCTCCAGAATCAGGGGGTGAAGCCCGCACAGCTTTCCAACACTTTCAATGACATCTACATCCTGGATACCGGAAACCGTAATCCAGGTAATCGAGTCCCGCTTCAGAAACACTTGCAGATCATCAATAGGGACATCGCTCATTTCCTCTATGCTGTCGTTTGTAAAATCAATAACCGATATCCGTGCTGTTTCATCGGTCTTATCTCCCACATAAACCAGTGTGCCGGGTGAGAGTCCCGGACTTTTATATGATGCCTGAGCCATACATTTTTCCCTTAAAAAAAGGATTAAGTTTTATAAAGGGTTCCTGTTGCTACCGGAAAAAATTATCAGAAAGATGGAAATCATGCAACTTTTATGAAAAAAAACACTTTTTTTTTCCTACATATTTTGTTAAGCAAAACGGAATTTATTCTGTTTTAAATCATTCATTGAATCTGCTGATTGATACGAAAAGGCGGAACTGTCAAAAAAAGGACTCAATGCTAAGAATTGATACGTATCTTGCTCAATCATCTGTCCACGGGATGGGGCTCTTTGCTGCAAAGCCGATCGCCAAAGGCGAGGTTATCTGGAAATACGATCCCATGATCGACCAGATCTATACGAAAACCAAATTCAAAAAACTGATCGATTCTTTAGATCCAGTTGTTTTAAAACAGCTCCTCTCCGCCACCTATAAACGGAATGAGACCTATTTTTATTTGGCGGATAATGCCCGTTTCATCAATCATATGGAAATCGGGTATAATATTTTTCTCATTGACGATTATACGGAAGTCGCCATTCAGGATATCGGGGAAGGGGAAGAGATCCTGGAAAACTATTATTTGTCCTATGATGACGATGACTTTTTCATGCTGGAAATGAAAAAAATCGATATCATGAATATTCTTCTTCTGAACTACAAAAAAAAACGGGACCATGCTCCGGATAAAAACATCTTTAAGCAACTCCCCAATTAACGGTATCGGCCTGTTTGCCGAAGAAAATGTGCAAAAGGGGAAAATCATATGGTCCTTCAGTCCATTGGTCGATATTGTATTCACTCCGGCTGAATGGGATGACCTTCAGGAGAATATTTCAAAAAATTCTTTTGATCAGATCAAAAAGTATGCATACAAGGAAAATAACCGTTATATTCTCTGTGTTGACAACGCCCAGTTTATGAACCACAATGATACCCATTACAATGTGGGAAACCTGAAAGCCGGGGATATCATGATTGCCCTGACCAATATCAAAAAGGGGGATGAACTGGTCTGCAACTACTTTGAATACAGTGATGCAGATGATACCCACCTGAAACAGATCCAGTGACATCCATTCTAGTGCAAGTATGATTGAGACAAATGTGTTGGCAACCGGGGTTATTATTTTTATCGCGCGTGTATGCGATGTGTCCATCGGAACACTCAGAACCATCATAACGGTTCAGGGCAGAACCGTTATTGCGTTTTTCCTGGCGCTGTTTGAAATCACAATCTGGATCCTGGTCGCCAGCAAGGTCATCAATCAGATCCATGATCAGCCCATACTGGTGGTCTTTTATGCGTTCGGGTTTGCCACTGGAAACGTCGTCGGCATTCTGGTTGAACGGAAACTGGCTTTAGGGATTATCATCCTGAAGGTGATCACCCGGACAGCCGGCAAAGAGATTTCCGAATCCTTGCGGCAGAAAGGACAGGCCGTGACTGTGTTTATCGGCGAGGGGTTGAAGGGCCCGGTGACTGAGCTGTACATCGCCTGCCGCCGCAGGGATCTGCCCTGGATCCTGCCGGAAGTACAGTCTTTTGATCAGAATGCATTTTATATCATCGAACAGGCGAGGGACATGCGGAAAATACTGACCCCGACATCGGTTCCATCCGGCGGATGGCGCTCAACCAGAAAACAGAAATAGAAAATCTTTTGAGCTAATTTCAAAACGATTAAAAAGCGTCACACCGGCGAAAGTCGGTGCCC
>CAYTGW010000317.1:0-3012 GCA_964437395.1 uncultured Desulfocicer sp. | reverse complement strand
TGGTGCGGGGTACAGAGGATATCGTGGGTTTCCGAAACGGAATTTTTTATTTATGTCTATCCGGATCACTCCCATTCGGATAGACACTTTTCATTCATTTCACAACAATCATGTCTTGTTCTTTTAAAAAAAATAGACCGGTGCAGTTTAACCGATTACACACAGAACATTATTTTTGGCTACATTATCACCGCTCTTGAAATTGATTGCTTTAATGACACCGGATACAGGTGCAATAAGTGCATTCTCCATTTTCATGGCTTCCAGAATCACGACAGTTTCACCTTCTTTCACTGAATCTCCTACCTTTTTTGCATAACTGACAATCATTCCAGGCATAGGAGCAGTAAGTGGCGTACCTTTTGCAGCATCTTTGGCTGGTGCGGATGATACCGCCGCCGGTGCTTCAGCAGCAGATGCAGTCGGAATTGAAGACACTGCCGGAGCTTTCGATACCTGAACAGCTGGTGCGGCCTTTTCAGGCTGCGCATAACCGATTATACACAGAACATCATTTTTGGCCACATTATCACCACTCTTGAAATCAATCGACTGAATGACTCCGGATACAGGTGCAATAAGCGCATTCTCCATTTTCATGGCTTCCAGAATCACAACCGTTTCACCTTCTTTCACTGAATCTCCTACCTTTTTTACGTAACTCACAATCATTCCAGGCATAGGAGCAGTAAGTGGCGTACCTTTTGCGACGACTTTGGATGGTGCGGCTGCGACAACAGGAGCGACAGGTGCGGCTGAAGGAGCTGCCGGAGCTGCCGGAGCTGCCGGAATTTTCGGTGCTGCTGTCTGGGCTTTCGGAACCTGAACAGCCGGTGCGATCTTTTCAGGCTGCGCATAACGGATAACCGGTGATCCTCCGATCTCTTCCACACCAACACTAAAATATTCATCATCAACATAAACTTTGAATTCACGAAGATTTTCTCCCTTTTCCGGAGCATCTTTTTTCTTTTCGACAAGTTCACCCTTGCGTGCCTTGATCATCATCTCCTGCTCTTTGAGTGCTTCTGCAAGAGACTTTGCCATAACCTCTTTGGGTGGCTCTTCTTTTCCATATTTCCAATTTAAAAACTTCTTCCCGGTTACCGGGAAAACGGCATATAGAATTTCATCATCAATATCAACCGCCAGACCTTTTACTTCTTCCTGGGCTTTTGCCAGTTCCGGTTTCAAAACTTCGGCCGGCCTGCAGGTTATGGGCTTTTCTCCGCGGGAATATCCCTTGAGGGCTTTCTTTTGAACCTCCGGATTAATCGGTACCGCCGTCTTCCCATACAATCCATAGCAGAGATCCTTAACCTGCTCAGTGATCTTCTTGTACCTTTCGTTTTTATCATCAAAAAGCACATTGTTTACGGTCTGAATACCGACAATCTGGCTGGTAGGCGTCACCAATGGAATCTGCCCAAGGTCTTTTCGCACTCTCGGCAGTTCTTTGTAGACTTCATCAATTTTATCCAGGGCATCCATATCCCGGAGCTGATTCACCAGGTTTGAAAGCATTCCCCCGGGTGTCTGATGAAGCAGAACATTGATGTCAATGATTGACGCCTTGTTGTCTGCCAGCAGATGACTGTATTTGGGCATGATTTCTTTTTCCAGGATCTCATTGATCTCTGCCAGTTGTTTGATATCAAATCCCGTATCCCGGTTTGTTCCGATCAGTGTCATCACCAGAGGCTCAACGGCCGGATGGGATGTTCGATAGGCATAAGGAGACATACAGGTATCAATGATATCAACGCCTGCCTCAACTGCTTTCAAGTGTGAAATGGGAGAAAGACCGGATGTGAAGTGGCTGTGAAGATGTATCGGTACCGATACTTTTTCCTTAATTGCTTTAATGACATTATAGGCATCATAGGGTGCAATCAAGCCTGCCATATCTTTGATACAAATGGTATCCGCACCCATTTTTTCAAGTTCCTTTGCCTTGTTCACATAATAAGCAATATTATACACATCACCCCCAAGCCGGGGCTCAGTCATGGTATAACAGATACAGCCCTGAAAATGCTTTCCGCACTTTTTAATAACCGGTACAACGGTTTCAAAATTTCGATAGTCATTCAGTGCATCAAACGTTCTGAATATATCCATCCCGTTCGCGGCTGCTCTCTCAACAAATGCTACGGCAAGGTCGTCTGCATAATTTCGATACCCAACCAGGTTCTGTGCACGGAGCAGCATGGAAAAAGGGGTTTTCTTAAAATATCGTTTCAGGGTTCGTATCCGCTCCCAGGGATCTTCATTCAAAAAACGGTGCATGGTGTCAAAAGTGGCTCCACCCCATGTTTCCGTTGCCCAAAAACCAACCTCGTCCATAATCTCAGCAACCGGAATCATATCCTCGGTTCGCCCTCTGGTTGCAAACAAAGATTGATGACCATCACGCAGGGTCACATCCATAATCTTAAGAGGGTTTTCCGCTGCTTTCCTGTCCTTGCTGTAATTCATGGTGGTCATTACGACTTTGTTATGTTCACTCATCTTCTTGTTTCCCCCTTGAGTTGTTTGAATTATCGTATTTTTGATCCGTGAAAAGATTTCAATTGCATCATGGTCCGCATGTTCATCATGGACTGCCGACCACTCACCCCCCAGAAATTGAAACCAGCAGAAGTAGTTTCCGACATTTTCGGCTGAGTCGGACTCGCAGACTGCATGAATGCTGCCATCTTTTCCTCGGTTTTTAAATAGGCCAGCACCGCGGAAACAGCTGCGGCTATTTTCTTTTCTTTCATGTTCAGAAATCCTTGTCCCGATGATTCACTTCAATTTTACAAAGGCATATTCCCATGTTTTTTAGGTGGTGAAACCTCCCGTTTTGCACACATAATTTCAAGTGCATCTATCAATCTCGGTCTGGTATCACTGGGAACAATCACTGCGTCAATATATCCGCGTCTTGCTGCACAGTATGGATTGGAAAAAAGGTCTTCATACTCCTGAATCTTCTCTTTTCTTTTTGAAGCAGCATTATCCGCAGCA
>CAYTGW010000316.1:0-3025 GCA_964437395.1 uncultured Desulfocicer sp. | reverse complement strand
TTGGCCGGGGGCTGAATCAATACAAAGGGTCTCCGGAAAATTTTGCAACATTGACAAGAGCCATATCCATTGAACCGAACACAAAGACATCTCAGGCAAAAAACAGTGTTGAATTTTATGAAACAGCATGGACATTTGATACAATGAAATGATGGTTCTGTAAAACCGATTGTAATGATATCAGTTGGAGGACCTGTGCCTTCTTGGATGCCGGATCAGGTCCGGCATGACAAAAGAGTTCAAACCTCCCAGGTCTTCTTCTATTGCTCTTTTGATTGGCTGAAATATTTTGAATGTGCTTCATGAAAATTGTAACTACCCACCGAAATACCGATCTTGACGGACTGGCCTCCGTGGTAGCCGGAACATTGTTATATCCGGATACGGTGCCGGTGCTTTCAAAACAGATCAATCCTAATGTAAAATTCTTTCTTACCGCACACAAGCGTATGCTGGATATCAAAACAGCCGATGAAATTGACCTGGATAAAATCGAAGAACTCGTTGTGGTGGATACCAATCAGTGGAAACGGCTGGATGGTCTGGGACAGTTGAAGGACAAACCGGATCTTGTCATCCACCTCTGGGATCACCATTCAAACGAAGGCAATATTGACGCTCAGTGGAAAAGGCAGGAAACCCTGGGAGCGAATATTACCGCGATGATAGAGGAGATGAAAGAGAGAAAAATTCAAATTTCGCCCATGATTGCCACCCTTTTTCTTGCCGGTATCTATGAAGACACAGGCAACCAGACCTTCAGCTCCACAACCCCAAGGGACAGCTATGCGGCAGGCTTTCTCCTGGAATGCAAGGCTGACCTGGATATTGTTGCCTCCCTTATGGGCTCTGTATTATACAGCCGGAACCAGAAAAAGATTCTTTTTGAGATGCTTCAGAATGTACAAACCGTCAATGTCAACGGTTTTTCCATCAGCATCAATATTCAACCCATTGATGGCCATGTAGACACACTTGCCCTCGTTGTACAGAAATATTCTGAAACCATAGGCGTCGATGCGGCCTTTGGGATATTTGCCCAAAAAGGAGACCGGTGTATCGTGATCGGAAGAAGTAAAAGAGACGGCCCTGACATGTCTGTCATCATGGGTCGTCTGGGCGGCGGTGGTCATCCCTCTGCCGGATCAGCACTGGTCAAGTCCGTACCACCCCAGAGCATTGCAAATCTCCTGATTGATTTAATTGAAAACCATAATCAGTCGTCTGTGCGGATCTCCGACCTGATGTCTTTTCCGGTTCTGGCTGTATCACCGGAGCTGAAGATGAAAACGCTCCGCAAACAGTTGCGTGAAAATGGATTCAAGGGTGCGCCGGTGATTGAAGATGGGAAATTGGTGGGCATGATTACCCGGACCCATTTTAAAAAACTCAAACGGGAAGATCAATGGGAAGCTCCGGTTAAGGCATTCATGGCACGAGATATTGTTACCATTGAACCGGGCATGAGCCCGATGCAGGCGGTTCGAAAAATTATCACCAAAAAAGTCGGTCATTTACCGGTGATTGAGAATGGACATGTCATTGGAATGGTCACCCGTTCCGACCTCATGGTTTACTTCTACGACCAGTTACCGAAATAATGTCGAATTGGGATCAAAATTTTGATTATTGATCCCGGTATTCTTATCAATCACAAATCAAGGATTGGCCCCCAATCGACCTATATATATTTTTTGATTATTTCTAATAGCTTATCCTGAGTGAATGGCTTACTTAAAAAACCATCCACACCCGCCTCTTTTGCCAGTTCGATTTGTGACATTTCGGATTCAGTTGAAATCATCACAATAGGCGTGTCCCGGGATTCAGGATTTTTTCTGGTAAGTCGCGTAAATTCAATCCCATCCATGACCGGCATATTCATATCCGTCAATATCAGATCAAAAGTCTCTCCCTGATGTAAGATATCCAGCGCATCTTTTCCATTTTCCGCTGTTACCGCCGTAAGACCGAATCCGGAAATTGCTGTTTGATAAAAAGCAAGCATTGCCTTGGAATCGTCGGCAACCAGTACCCTTTTCCCACCCTTGGTCACAACCACCTCTGACAATGCTTTTGCATCTTTTTTTGCTTCAGCCGAATCGATTGTTTCCAGCTTTTCCCGGAAAGCATCGATCCTGTTTTGATCTTTTACAGCAAAAATAGACTCCATGAGAAGCTGGGCCAGGTCATGCTCCTGGTAAAGGGTTTCAAAAATTTTCATGGCCTTAGCGGTTATAATCGCCTGTACCAATCGCTGACTCTGCTGATCCCCTTTCCGGATCATTTCCATCAGCTTTTTCGTCACCCCTGGATTCACCTGGGAATCAAGAGGAGTCATTACCGCCGTGAGAAGAAGCGGGTCGGGCTCCGAAAGACCATCCATTAAAAAAATGGTGCCCTTCATGAATTGCATATGTCCGATTGCTTCATAAACAGCGTACTTGACATTTAAATCTTTTATTGCACCTTTATCCATGGCCAGAATGAGAATCTCACCGCCTTTTTTATCACCAATCAATCCCAGAACATTGGCGGCCATGATTTTCTTATCAATATCATCCTCCTCCATTATTTTCTCGAATAGCGGAATTATCTCTATCCCTTTGTTAACCAGCGTCTGATGCACCAATAACCGTCCGGTGGGATTTCGATAGTGCAGTTTTGAAACCAGAAAAGAGGCTGCTTTTTCAGCCGGCATCTGTCCCAGAGCTTCAATTGCAGCACCAGTGATCAGATCACATTTTTTATAATTTTCATCTGTTTCTCCATTCTCAACAATCCGGCAGAGGGGATCAATAGAGATTTCATCCTGATGCTTGCCAAGCATGCCAATGGCGATTGCCGCAATATCTTCTTTGGGATGACCCATAAAATTCCGAAAAATTTCAAGAAAATCCTTGGAATCGGATTTTGCCATGGCCAAAAAAATCTCATACACTATCTTGTAATCCTGGTATTTCTTGAAAAAATCGATCAAAACCGGTGTTGCGGATGCAAAACACTTCTGGCCGCAAATCTGAAG
>CAYTGW010000315.1:0-3028 GCA_964437395.1 uncultured Desulfocicer sp. | reverse complement strand
GAATCGGATTGAATACAGTTACAAATGATAAGATTCCAATCAGATAAAGCCATAAGGGGATTGAAAGCATGCTGAATCCGGAATCACCTGTTCCGTTGTATCATCAGCTTGCGGATATTTTGCTGGAAAAAATCAGATCCGGCGAATATCCGGCTGGAGCAAAGATTCGGTCAGAGCATGATCTGGCCCAAACATATGGTATTGGCCGACCAACCGCGCGACAGGCAACCGATCTGCTGGTTCGGAAGAATATCCTGGTTCGGAAGAGAGGGGCGGGAACATTTGTTATGGATCAACGCAAAGAAGTTGATCTGTTCTCCCTGGGCGGTACCATCTCTTCATTTCGGGAAAAGGGAATTATGCTTCAGACTTCCATTATCCATGGGATTCAGCTTGCAGATATTTCCGAAGATATGGAAAACCCATTTTCCGGGGGAAAAGCGTATTTTTTGTCCAGACTGAGCCGGGTATCTGAAAATCCGGTGCTGATCGAGGATATTTATCTTCATCCCACACTGTTTCTGGGTATTGAACGGTTTGATCTGGAAGGCCATTCCTTGTCTCAGGTTGTTGCGGAAAAGTTTTACTTAAAGCCGGTTCGAGGAAATCAAAATTTCCGCATTGGATTTCTTGCTGGAGATCGGGCCGGATTGCTGAATGTCAGCAAAAAAACACCGATTCTTGTTGTAAAAAGATTTCTTCATTTTCCGCAGATTGAAAACGGGATCTATGCAGAGATTTACTGTCGTACAGATCAATTTGTTTTTTCCCAGACCATCGGAGGGATTCAAAATGGATAGTCGAGGATATTATAATGGATTCGGAGGGGCTTTTATTCCTGAAATTCTGGTTTCAACATTTGAGGAGCTGTCAAAAGCATTTCAAGAGGTGAAAAATGATCCGGGCTTCTGGCAGGAATATAAGGAGATCATGTCTTCCTATTCATGCCGGCCAACCCCGCTAACCTTTGCCGGGAATTTGACCCGGCATTTTGGCGGAGCCAGAATCTATATTAAACGGGAGGATTTAAATCATACCGGTGCGCATAAAGCAAACAATGTAATGGGTCAGGGGCTTCTGGTTCAGAGAATGGGGAAGAAGCGGGTGATTGCCGAAACCGGCGCCGGGCAGCACGGGGTTGCAACAGCTACAATGGCAGCCCGGTTTGGGTTTGAATGCACCATTTACATGGGCGAGGTGGACGTGAGGCGCCAACGACCCAATGTGTTCTGGATGGAGAGGCTGGGCGCGAAAGTGGTCGCCGTAAAGGATGGAACCCGTATCTTGAAGGATGCCATTAATGAAGCTTTCCGGGATTGGGTGACCAACATGGATACTACCCATTATGTTCTGGGTACAGCCTGCGGCCCTCATCCATTTCCGGAAATGGTAACCTACTTTCAGTCTATCATTGGAAAAGAAGCGCGGAAACAGATTCTGTCTCTGGAAGGAAAGCTTCCAGCAAGAGTGTACGCCTGTGTAGGTGGAGGTTCCAATGCAATGGGCATATTCAGCGGGTTTATGGATGATCCGGTTGAACTTGTGGGAGTTGAAGCAGGCGGCAAAGGGCTGGATTCCGGTCGGCATGCATCCAGGTTGTGCTCGAAAGATGCCAGCATCGGGGTTGCTCAGGGATACAAAACCTATTTTCTTCAGGATTCGGACGGTCAGATGAAGGAAACCCATAGTATCGCCGCTGGATTGGACTATGTAGGCGTTTCTCCGATTCTATCCCATCTGAAAGAAACCGGAAGGGTGCGGTTTGAAGCAGCCACGGATCAAGAGGTTGTAGAAGCCTTATCCCTGACCATTCGGAAAGAGGGGTTGATTCCTGCCCTTGAGTCTTCCCATGCCTTTGCCCGGGCATATCAGGAAGCATCCAGTCTTTCACATCAGGATATTATTATCATTAATCAATCCGGAAGAGGAGACAAGGATATTTTTACAATTGCGGATGCCTTTTCCGATCCAGGCTGGAAGGAATTTATTATTCAAAAAGCGGAGGAGTATAATGCTTGAATCCTGTATACGAAAAAAACGTCAGGAAAAAGAGATCCTGCTCATGACCCATATTGTGATAGGTTATCCATCATTTGAAGATTCCTTTCAAATCGTCAGGGAGATGGTGGATGCTGGAGTTGATCTGATGGAACTTCAGATTCCCTTTTCTGAACCTATTGCAGACGGCCCGGTAATCCTTAAGGCCAACCAGAAGTCCCTGGCGAACGGTTCCACGGTTCAGCATTGTGTGGATTTTGCAAAGAAGGTGGTCCGATCCTTTGATATTCCGTTTCTGTTCATGACCTATTACAATATTCTGTTCAAATATGGAATCAGATCGTTTGCATCCATGATGTCGGATATTGGCCTGCATGGAGTGATTGTACCGGATCTTCCCCCGGAGGAGGGAGAAGAGTATCTGCAGGCAATGGGAGAGAAGAATCTTGCGCCGATTTTTATTTTTACTCCCAACACTTCAGATGAACGGATGAAAAAGATAGCTGCCTGCGGGAAGGGTTTTATATATTGCGTGGCCCGAAAAGGCGTTACCGGAAGTGAGACAAAGTTTACTTCGGAATTTCATGACTATCTGGAAAGATGCAGGAATGCCACAACACTTCCTCTTGCCCTTGGTTTTGGTGTAAAAGATAAGGTGGATATTGATTTCTTAACCGAAAAAGTGGATATTGCCGTAATCGGGTCCGAGACCATTCGTCTGGTGGATCAGAAAGGCGTCGAAGCAGTAGGAAAATTTGTCCGCGGACTCCGGTAGTGATCTTATTTTAGGAATATACCGATCGAATGGGCCTGATTACGGATGATTTTTTCCAGTCGAAATCCATATGGGTTATCTGTTTTGGGCATTTTATTATTTCGAAGTTGAAAGACTACTATATCATAATTGGAAGCTTCAGCTGATTCCAATGCTTTTATTAAAGACGTTTTTTCATCATCCCGATAGTTTGATTTCATCATATCGGATGGAGGCGTCCATTCATACTTGTTAAAATAAAAGGAAAAGAAATAG
>CAYTGW010000314.1:0-3046 GCA_964437395.1 uncultured Desulfocicer sp. | reverse complement strand
CCATGGATTTCGTTCGTGATTCATGGAGCAAAGGTTCAAAATTATTCATTTTTCGGCATTCATTTTCTCAAGCAAATATGCAAAGCCTGGCGTTCCGTTCTGGGGTAAACCTGTAACGGTCATTTTCCGGATGGGATATCCCATATTCATAACCCCGCCCGGCTTAAACAAATTATCCATTACATAAAACAGTAAAAATGCTGGTAGTCCTATTCCTATGTCATTTTCGGAGCATCCAGCAAGAATTCGGTCACCAGCTCCAGGGATAACGACTTGAGGTTTCTGAGTTGTAAATGGGATTAGCCCCCCTTTTAAACAAGATTCTCCAAACCCATCAAAGGAAGAGGTGGGAACATACTTATACTCATAGCTTAACGATTGTATAATATGTGTAATCTGCACCCCATTGCAGAATATCAGAATAGAATCAGGAATGAATGTTGTCTCATTCAGGGGCGAGCATACAAGCCCATTATATCTTGTTAATTCATCAATATCCTGATTACCATAAACACTCGTCAAATCATCGAATTTTCTCTTATTCGCCTCGCTGTTTTTCCGCCAACCTTGGAGATTCTGGCTTTGAATAAGGTCCTCGAAGCTAATATTAACCCATCTATGCTGCACCGATGAGGGAAGACAGAAATTGTCATCAGACATTAAAGCAATAGTTGCACCATTATTCCTCACATGTGTAAAGGCTTGGCATATGGACATTTTATCTCCCATGATTGATGGTCTGATAGCTGCCTCTGGAATTTCGTCTTCAGTTTTTATGTATTTTATGGATATTGGGAATGTGGATAGGTGGAGCTTATGATATAAATTTTGTCCATAACTTCGGTACTCTTCTAATGTTTTCATTATCATCCCCCAAATCCTCAAACAGCAGCTTTCAGTTTCTTTCCGGCTTTAAACTTGACCGTTTTGCTGGCTTTAATTTTTATTGGTTCTCCGGTTTTAGGATTGCGTCCCTTACGGGCTTTGCGCTGCCCCTTTGAAAATGTACCGAAGCCAATCAATGTCACCTTCTCATCTTTTTTCTTGAGCGTTTTTGTCACGCTGTCGATAAATGAATTCAGGGCTGCAATCGCCGCCGTTTTTGAAATTCCTGCATCCATTGCCATTTTTTCGATCAATTCCGCTTTGGTCATTTTCCCCTCCCGGTGTGAGTTGAATGATTTGATGTGTTTTGATGTGAAAATTTGAAATGAATCAGCGTGTTATATTTAAAGAAAAAGTCGCCTGAATTCAATATAAATTTTCAACAATAACGGATTGAGCCAAAATAAAATCCATCCTTTATATATGGAACGAGCAAATCCGACCCGACCGATTAACCCCTGGTTTCAAACAGTACCATTTCCCCTTCTGACCTTGGCCCGTTCCCAGAACAAAATATAAATTAAATCCAAATCAATTTTAGCCATAGGAGGTCATTAAGTCATGCGCAAAAGAAAGTTCACCAAACAAGCCGGGGTTTTGTTCGACGATGATTTTTACAATCTTCTGATCGAGATCACGGACCAACAGGAAATACCCGTCTCGGAATTCATCAGAACCATAGTGGAAAACGAACTGCAAAAATTGAGAAAGGAAAATAATGATGATGACGGATCAAGTTCTTAAAACCGACGCGGAGAATGAAAACATTCAACAAAATGAAACTGGCCATGCCCCAGTCCCTGAAGAAACCAATTTCGATAGACTGGATATGCTGATCGAGTCCCTTCCAGACAGTTTCCCTCTCGCACAACCGACAATAAAATCAGAAATTATTCCGTTGATCGCTGGTATGAATGACGGCCTGGTTGATTACTACGCCCTGAAAATAAGTAAGAAAACCGGGTGTTCAAAAAAGACCGTTATGATTGAAATCAAACAAGCCAGAAATGACCAGTCATCTATAGATACGGATCAAATCGAGGAGCTGAAAAATGACCCTGAACTTCAACAGTTAGCCGATGAAATTGCTCAAGATCCTTTATTATTCAAAAGGAAAATGGATCTCGTAAATCAGCTTGGTGTTATCAACGAAAGAAAACCCATCGCTTTGTATCTGGTCACAATCGACAGTCGATGTCTTCCAATGGGTTCAACCGGATCAGATGCGCTTGCAACAAAAAATTCAGGTCCTTATGGCGCCGGCAAATCCCATCCCATGTTCGCGTGTCTGAAATTGTATCCCAAATCCGCATATCATTTGATTACCAATGGGAGTGCAAAAAGTCTTTATAACATTGACGGCGGATTATCTCATAAAGCCTTGATCCTGACAGAAGCGCTCCAGCTCCAGGGGGATAACTCAGGGGATAATGAACTGGCCTATTCAATACGCTCACTGATATCTGAAGGAAATCTCGTTTATCAATATACCGGATTTAACGCTGACGGACGGAAGGTCGCCATTATCAAATCCATGAAAGGACCGACCTCCCTTTTAACGACAACAATCCGGGGAAGGCTGGAAGCACAACTGGAGGACAGAATGATCACGGTACATCCCAACACATCATCAGAGCAGACCCGGGATATACTGGCCAGGACAGCGGAAATGGCGTCTGGAAATTATATTACGGTTGATGAAAAGACGATCAATGCATGGTTGTTGTTTCATGATTCGATAAAACCGGTTGACGTTGTAATCCCATATGCCAAACAGATTGTGGATTATATAAACTCCGGTGGATCGCTTCCCTTAACCGCCAGGCGTGGGTTTAAACGGGTGTTGTCTGTCATTAAGACCATAGTAACGATATATCAGAAACAGCGTTCCCAGGACGATTTGGGGAGGTTTATAGCCGAGATTTCAGATTACGCGTTGGCGTTTCAGATGGTCGAATCATCTTTCAGGGAAACTCTGGGAGATCAGGCCCGGTATACGGATAACAGGATTAAAATGATTGAGAAAGAAGGGCTGATCTTACCGAGAATTCTTGCGGATAAACTGAAGCTGTCCGGAGCTGCAATCTCTCAATGGATGAAACCCTTGATTGAAAAAGGAGTTTTGGCCCCGCCTCGGCGAGACGCAGTTCACCTCCTACAT
>CAYTGW010000313.1:0-3057 GCA_964437395.1 uncultured Desulfocicer sp. | reverse complement strand
CACAATGACCATTTCTATTATGGTGAAACCCTTGTTGTTTTTCATTATTTCCTGCCTCCCATCATCCAAACCCTGTTTGATTCTTTTAATCATCGAACGTTTAAATCAGAAAAATATGGTTTGCGGGTATTCAATGCAATGGCGGTGCCAGTCTAAAAGGGAGGGTTCGAGAGGCTGGCTTTTTTATTTTATTTGTTTGATATTAAATCAAATTCATCCTGCATCGAAAACAATACAGACTCGATGTAGGATAAAGGAAATGCAGAAAATCAGCCATAGGTATTAAAAAGATTGATAGGACTATTAAATGATTTAATATCTGAATGAGGAGGAATTTTAAAATTGACTCAACCTGCGTGCTGTGCATAAACTAAAATCATACAAAACAATATCTTGCCAAAAGAATATGGACATCAATTTGGTGTGGAGATTTTCATCATGAAAAATTGGAAGGACAAAACAGTTTATATTACAGGCGGTTCCAGCGGTATCGGTCTTTCCGCAGGTAGACTTCTTTCGGAGAAGGGGGCTCATATCCTTATTTTTGCAAGGGCCATGAGCCAGCTTGAACAGGCAGTGGATGAAATCAGGAACCATTCCGCTTCCAGAAATCAGCGGATTGCCTGCATGCAGCTTGATGTATCGAATCACTCAGCGGTTCAAGATGTTATGGCCAGAGCGGTGAATGAATTCGGATGTCCGGATCTTCTGATCAATTCAGCCGGCAGAGCCAGGCCAGGTTATTTTCATGAAATTTCCTATGAGCAGATGGATGAAACCATGCGAATCAATTTTTACGGTGTATGGAATCCAATTTCAGCCTTGCTGCCCCATATGAAGCAAAAGGGCGGTCATATTGTAAATGTGTCGTCCATTGCCGGATTTCTGGGCGTGTTCGGTTATACGGATTACAGTGCCTCCAAATTTGCAGTGATTGGTTTTTCCGAGGCGCTGAAAAGTGAGGTCAGGCCATACAACATTCAGGTATCGGTTCTGTGCCCACCCGATACCAGCACACCAGGGCTTGAAATCGAAAACAGAACCAAACCGGAAGAGACAAGGGAAATTTCCGCAAATGCAAAACTGATGAACCCGGATGAAGTTGCAAAGGCATTGCTAAAAGGGATTGAAGGCCGTAGGTTTATGATCATACCTGGGTTTGACGGAAAACTGACATGGATCATGAAACGGATACTTCCAGGCCTTGTGGACGCTGTGATGAATGCGAAAATTAAAAAGGTTCAAAATCGAAAAGTTTTGTAGGGGCGGTTTTGTATGGGCGGTTCGCGAACCGCCCCTACGGGGCCCATTTATTATTTATAATTATCGTGATTATAATTTTTTCCAAAGGGTCGAATCACACTCCTGTCATGAGAAGAAATTTACTGCATTTTGAAAAAGAGCCAATCCCATGATGGTTTCCGGAGGCCAGGGTTTCTGGTTTCGTTTGGAGATCTCTTTCAAACGAGTCCAGTCCGGATGGTTGGTTGGGTGGTGATAAGCTTCCGGATGAGGCATCAGGCCGAAAACACGGCCGGTTGGATCGCATATTCCGGCAATATCGAGCACTGATCCATTGGGGTTGACCGGAAAAGACTGGTTGGCAGGCTGGTTGTCGCGGGTTGCATACTGGAGTACAATCTGATTATTTTCCTGTAATCGACGAAGAATTTTTTCATCGGCAAAAAATTTACCTTCTCCATGCCGCACAGGCAGTTCAATGGTATGGATGCCTTTTGTGAAGATGCAGGGGGATTTGGGATTCACCCTCATATTGACCCATTGATTCCTGAAATTTCCGCAGTCATTATAGGTAAGGGCAACGCTTCGGGTTGTGTAATCATGGTCAAATCCCGGAAGCAGGCCCAGATTGACAAGGGTCTGGAATCCATTGCAGATTCCGATGATGAGATTTCCCTTGTTGATAAAATCAATGATTTTTTCGCCAATGTTGGTTTTCATCCGCACAGCCTGCACAACGCCGGCGCCACGGTCGTCCCCCCAACTGAATCCGCCGCCAATAACCAGAATCTGGAATGCATCCAGGGAACTGCTTTCATCGATGATGGAATTGATATGAACCCGGGATGGGATACCCCCTGCAAGCTCAAAGGTGTGGGTTGTCTCATGGTCGCAATTGAGTCCATATCCGGTTAAAACAAGAATATTTACATTGGCTTTCATATCAGATCTCCGAACGGGCGTTTCCAGGCAGCTTTCAGATCCTGAACAGATGCGGATAGGATCTGTTTGGTATCCATTCCATGAATGACGAGGTTTCCGGTCTCTGTAACCTTTCCGATCATTGCGCAGGGAAAATCCAGAAACATTTTTTCAAAGATTTCTTGATGGTTGGGATCGATGGTTACGATAAACCGTCCTCCGGATTCAGAGAACAGCAGGGTGTCGTTCCGGTTCACACCTTCCGACGGAACCTGGAACAGGTCGATTTCCATTCCAAGATTACCTCCCATGGCTTTCATGGCAAGATGAACACCCAGACCTCCCCGGTAAATTCCATGCACCGATGCGATGAAATTTTGAGTAATCGCCTGGTTCAGGGTTTTATATACAGGGAAAAACTGTTCCGGAAGGATATGGGGAACATGGGAACCAACATATCCCAGATGTTCATAGTATTCCGATGCACCCAGTTCATTTTTTGTGACTCCGACAATATAAATCAGGTCGCCTGGAATTTTTGCATCCATGGTAACACAGTTTTGAACATCCGCTACAATACTGGTAGCCGAGAACTGCATGGTCGGGAGCCCGGATACCTTGCGTGTTTCACCATAGGGCCCGGTCAGGTGTCCATCCACATACATGCTGTCTTTTCCGGATAACAGCGGGATTCCATAGGAAAGACAGGTTTCTTTCAGGGCTTTGCAGGAGCGGACAAGCTGTGCTGCCTTGAACTTTCCATCCGGATTTTTTTTCGGGTGAAACTGAATATCCGGCCAGCAGAAATTATCCACGCCTCCGATCTGATCCGGGTCAGCGCCGACGGATACGAGCCGTCTGACAGCTTCGTCAATGGTGCAGCTTGTCATATGG
>CAYTGW010000312.1:0-3065 GCA_964437395.1 uncultured Desulfocicer sp. | reverse complement strand
AATGGCATTGACCGGACTATGTTTTTGTGTTTTTCTTTTCGGTCATCTTGCAGGGAACCTGACGATCTATGGAGGAAAGGATGTCTTCAATTCCTACGCCGAGCATCTGCATTCACTAGGCCCGATTCTTACGGTTGCGGAAATCGGGCTTCTGATTTTTGCGATGGTACATATCTTGAGCGGTATATTTTTGTTTTGGGGAAACTTTAAGGCACGACCTCAAAGATATGTGATGAAAAAAAGTGCGGGTGGCCGAACAATCGGCTCCAGCACAATGCCCTATACTGGGTTTCTGGTACTTCTGTTTGTTATTTTTCATCTCATGAATTTCCATTTTGTTGATAAAACCAACATAACGATTTTTCAGATTGTTCAAAATGCGTTCTCCGATCCCATCTATGTCGGAATTTATGTCGCGGCAATGCTGGTGGTTGGAATTCATGTGAGTCATGGGTTCTGGAGTGCATTTCAAACCTTGGGTGCCAATCATCCAAAATATATGTCACTGATTAAGGGGCTCAGTATCTGTTTCAGCCTGATCGTCGGTATGGGATTTGGTTTTTTACCGATATATTTTTTGTTTATGTCATAAAAAGGAAAAAAATGCAGCTTGATTCTAAAGTTCCGGGAGGACCTCTTTCAGAAAAATGGGATAAACATCTTTTTGATCTGAAACTGGTGAATCCGGCAAACAAGAGAAAGTTTGAAATAATCGTTGTCGGGACAGGTCTCGCAGGAGGTTCTGCATCTGCCACACTGGCAGAATTGGGATATAATGTGAAAACCTTTTGTATCCAGGACAGTCCGAGAAGAGCGCATAGTATTGCAGCTCAGGGAGGAATAAATGCGGCCAAGAACTATTCCAATGATGGAGACAGTGTTTGGCGTCTTTTTTACGATACTGTAAAAGGTGGTGACTACAGATCCAGAGAAGCCAATGTGTACCGTCTGGCTCAGGTCAGTAACAACATTATTGACCAGTGTGTTGCACAAGGGGTTCCATTTGCTCGTGAATATGGAGGGCTTCTGGCTAATCGCAGTTTCGGCGGAGCTCAGGTTTCAAGAACTTTTTATGCAAGGGGCCAGACCGGTCAACAGCTTCTGATAGGTGCTTACAGCGCCCTATCCAGACAGATTGCAGTCGGTAAGGTCAAGTTGTTTACACGTAGGGATATGCTTGATCTTGTTCTTGTAAATGGTAAAGCTCGTGGGATAGTTACCCGGAATCTTGTAAACGGCAATATAGAAACCCATGCAGCCGATGCAGTCGTACTGGCAACCGGGGGGTATGGCAATACATTCTACCTTTCCACGAACGCCATGGCAAGCAATGTTTCGTCTGCTTACAGCGCATATAAAAAAGGCGCTTTTTTTGCCAATCCTTGTTATACCCAGATTCATCCAACCTGTATTCCTGTGCATGGTACATATCAATCCAAATTGACGCTGATGAGTGAAAGCCTGCGAAATGACGGTCGGGTATGGGTACCCAGGAAACCGGGGGATAAGCGTCTTCCAGGTCAGATTCCAGAATCGGAAAGAGATTATTATCTGGAAAATAAGTATCCCAGTTTTGGCAACCTTGTTCCAAGGGATGTTGCTTCTCGAAATGCAAAATTGCAATGCGATCTGGGCAAAGGTGTGGGAGAAACAGGCCTTGCCGTATATCTTGACTTTAAAGATGCGATTCAGAGAGATGGAAAGGATGTGGTTGCCAAAAAATATGGCAATCTTTTCCAGATGTATGAAAAGATTACAGCCGACAATCCATATGAAACGCCAATGATGATCTATCCGGCAGTCCATTATACAATGGGAGGCCTCTGGGTTGATTACAATCTGATGAGTACCATACCCGGTTTGTTTGTTCTTGGAGAAGCAAATTTTTCAGATCATGGCGCGAACCGTTTGGGTGCCAGTGCACTTATGCAGGGTCTGGCAGACGGATATTTTATCATTCCATATACCATCGGTGGCTATCTGGCCGGAACAAAGCTTGAAAGAGTCGGCACAGATGATGTCGATTTTAAGGCAACTGCCGAAGATGTTGAAGCACGGATCCAGAAACTGTTGTCGATTGGCGGAAAGAGAACGGTTGATGATTTCCATCGACAACTCGGCAATATCATGTGGGAATACTGCGGTATGGCCAGAACAGCCAAGGGACTTACCAAGGCAAAAGATTTGATTGCAGAGTTACGTGCAGAATTCTGGGAAAACGTGTTGGTATCCGGATCCGGAGATCAGTTTAATCAGAGTTTGGAAAAGGCAGGCCGTGTTGCTGATTTCATAGAGTTTGGAAAACTCATGGTACTGGACGCACTGGCCCGGAAAGAATCCTGTGGCGGGCATTTTAATGAAGATTACCAGACAGAAGAAAATGAGGCAAAACGGGATGATGAGTCTTTCTGTCATGTGGCTGCCTGGGAATATGCAGGAGAAGAAAACGAACCGAATTTTCATAAGGAAGCGTTAAATTTTGAAAATGTTACGTTAACGCAAAGGAGTTATAAGTGACACAGTCAAACGGTAAAAAAAATATTAATCTGACATTAAAGGTATGGCGTCAGGTCGGATCGGATGTTAAAGGCCGTCTTGAAACATATCAAGCCAATAATATTTCGACAGATATGTCCTTTCTGGAAATGCTCGATGTTGTAAACGAAGAGCTGATAATAAATCACAGGGACCCCATTGCCTTTGACCATGATTGTCGGGAGGGCATATGCGGAATGTGCGGGGCAGTAGTGAATGGCAGGGCGCATGGCCCTGAAAAAGGTACGACTCTTTGCCAACTGCATATGAGGCATTTTTCGGATAGAGATACAGTTGTTATCGAACCTTGGCGATCAAGAGCATTTAAAATCATAAAAGATCTTGTTGTTGACCGAAGCGCGTTGGATGCGATCATTCAAGCCGGAGGCTATATTTCGGTGAGTGCCGGAGGGACTCCTGATGCGAATGTGATTCCGGTTCCTCAGGAAGCTTCGGAAAAAGCCATGGATGCGGCTGCATGTATCGGATGCGGCGCTTGTGTTGCAGCCTGCCCGAATGCATCGGCGATG
>CAYTGW010000311.1:627-3100 GCA_964437395.1 uncultured Desulfocicer sp. | reverse complement strand
ATATGGACCATGAGACAGAAACATTTGAAAGCGCTGCACACACATCCTCCAATGCACCGCTAATCCGAGCTGAGGTTTTTCCGGTAACGATCAGGGCTTTCTTCCCATAATGCCCGAATATATCTCCATGTTTTTTCACACAGCCTTTCCCGAAAATCACCTGTGTTGGCATTTGATAGGATAGATCCATTTTTTCTTTCCACCTTATATTACACTTGGACAGGTAAAAAACCCAGGACGCAATCATTAACAGCACCGGGTTTCATTTTACTTTGATTTATGTGAATCATCCGTGATGGACTTCACCGTTTTAATTGAGTTTATGCAAAAGCTGTTTGTGTGTCAACTGCATTGCTTATTCAACATGCTGAACGGTTTTAAAAAGTTGGATGGAATCCGGAAATCCAAAATATATCTTATTCGGTCCGGCTAAAAAAATGTTTCGAACACTCATCTTGATTTTTACATATTGATCTTATGCCTAAAAACATGGCCGCCATAACCGATACCGAAAACCCCAAAAACCCGATCACATGGAGCGTTCTCTTAAACCCTCAATAAATTCGGATGACGCTACTTTATCCGAGTAGCTTTTTTCGTTACCCGATCCTCTAAAATCACTTCTTGTAGCAAACGGTGGATCAATATAAACCAGCTTCACCTTGCCTTTGACCTTGTCTTGAATCAGAGGATCGGTATTCTGATAGCAGGTTTTCAAAAATTGGAGATTATCGCCCTGAACCAGTAAATTCTGCCAGTCTTGCTGATTGCACTGCTTTTTTTCAAACAGGGACAACTGGGTGTGGGGACTCAGGCCGCCGCCCTCAAAGCAGCGCTCCACCTGAAGCGGAGAACCGCCATCCACCAGAAAGGTCTGGTTGAGTATGGCGGCTTCACTGCGCTTCCCGGCATATTCCAGGGTGGCAATCTTGGCCCTGTTCAGGGTTGCCACATCAAATGCTTCATTCTTGTAACATACATTCGGAAACAGCTTGGGCATGAGTTCCGGTGCAGGTTCGGTTCCTTTATTTAAAGCGTCGATGAGTTGATTTTTTTCTTCGTCCGTCAGTATATTTTTTGCCATTAGCTGCGCTCCGTTTCCTTCTGCAGTATCTGTTTGAACTCTTTTTCCGTGGGCAGCTTTCTGGTCAGCTCATCCGGCAAACGGTCGAGCAAACGGTATTCGGCCACACCAATGGGATTGATTTTTGTCTGGAGCGAATATTCCACTTCCAAATGATCCTTTTCCGCACACAGAATAATACCGATGGAGGGATTATCCTCGGGACCTTTTTCTCTGTCGTTCAGCAGGTTCAAATAAAAATCCATTTTCCCGGCATATTCCGGTTTAAATTTTCCGACCTTTAATTCAATGACTATCAGGGCCTTGAGAAACCGGTGGTAAAACAGCAGATCCAGGAAATAGTCATTATTCCCCAGGGTCAGCTTGTGCTGATTCCCGATAAAACAAAAACCATATCCCAGCTCCAGAATAAACGCCTGCAATCGGTCGATCAACCGCTGTTCCAGTTCACGCTCGCGCAGGGGCCTACCGATCCCCAGAAATTCCAGATTATATGAACTTTTCAAAGCTTCGTCAGCCTGTTCCGCCAAATGAGCAGGAAGGACCTCTCCAAAATTATGGGTTTTTGTTTCCAGCCGTGCTCGCTCGTATGCACCGGCCTTAATCTGGTTCAACAGCACATTGCGGCTCCAGCCCATCTTCCGGACGGCTTCAATATAATAGGCACGGACGTCAAAATTATCAATTTTGTTCATAATCAACAGGTTATGTCCCCATGGAAGTTCTGCGACAGCCTGTCGCAGATTTGGGTGTGCCGCATACTGTTCGTAAAAACGTTTCATGTCCCACAAGTTGCGGGAAGAAAACCCCTTGTGGCCGGGAAATGATCCCTTTAAATCCCGGGCAAGGTTTTCCACCACGGACTTGCCCCATCCTTCTTTGGTCTGTTTTTCATCAATCATTCGGCCGATATCCCAATACAATGCAATCAGATCCCGGTTAACGGCCCTTGCCGCAGAGATCCGTGCGGTTATCACACGCTGTTTGATATCGGACACCAGTTTGATATAGATGCTGCTGGATTCGATTTTCATGATCTTCATCCTGTCAGTTAAATGCAAAAGCCTTGGTTACCATCCGGTCCCGGACCTCCATCGGTGTTTCACCTTCTTTTTTCGGTTTCAGGGTAAACTTGTTGATCCGTAAAAACCGGTATCCATAGGTTTCCAGTTCAATCTGCCGGTGGATGTCATAGTCCAGGTATTCCTGCGAAAAATTATGCTGGGTAACGATTTCCGGATTTTTGGTATGATCTTCATAGAGCTTTTGGTAGTGTTTAAGTGCATCGCCCAGCCTTGTATGACTGTAGTCATGGATCGGCATGCTGTGAACAAACACCATGATGTCCTTAGCCCGGCTGAATCCCACATTCAGGCGCTGCATTTTCAG
>CAYTGW010000311.1:304-617 GCA_964437395.1 uncultured Desulfocicer sp. | reverse complement strand
CTTCGGATCGTATCTGCCGCGCCATCAATCACCGGATAGATGCTCTTCAGATCCGAGTTACCGTACTGTCTGTCTTCCACAAAGCTGTAATAAACCAGATCCCGTTCTTCCCCCTGCACATCACCGACAAACCATACCGCAATCTGATGATTCTTTTTAAGCTCCGGCATGTTCATCTGTTCGGAAAGGGCTTTTAGCATCCGGATCTGCTGCTCCCGGAATGAAGTGATAATGCCCATGGTGCCTTTATATCCATTTGAGATACGCTTTTTGATATCTTCAATGATTGCATCAATTTCATCCAGGTTCACAT
>CAYTGW010000311.1:0-294 GCA_964437395.1 uncultured Desulfocicer sp. | reverse complement strand
AAAACCTCTGTTATCGGCTTAGTTCGGATTCGATTGACGATCAGTTCTAGCTGGGCTGGTTTATAAAAAAACTCGTTTGAGTAATCAATGATTTCGCTAAAACTCCGATAGTGTTCCCGCAGTGAAGTGGTATAGTTGGCAATTGCCTTGGCAAAGGCTAACGTGGATGTCCGGATATTGAAGGTCTTCAGCCATAAAATCGTTCCGGCATTGTCATCACGGCGCTGGATGGCCTGGGGAATTTCTTGCTCCTCCTCATCTACTTCTTTTGAAATGTCTTGAATCAACATATCG
>CAYTGW010000310.1:0-3112 GCA_964437395.1 uncultured Desulfocicer sp. | reverse complement strand
GCACGGAGCCCCGGGCATGATCTGGAAAGAGGAGTCGGATAAAATTCAGGTTCAGGTTTATCAGGCGATTGTTTTTGGAGAAAAAGAGTATGGCGGATCTAAGGATGTAAAATGAAAAAGAATCGAATATGGGGAAATAGTTGTGCGGATCCGTTAATCTGCCGGACAATCTGTACTGTTAGTATTGCAATCGGGATTGTTTATTTTATCTGTTCATGTGCTTCCCTATCTGCAAAACAGAATTCTCACGATGAAGCGGTAAATTCAGGGAAAGGGACAAAAAATACTCATCTGAAAATCAAATCCAAAGGAATGGCCCCACAGGACAGTAAAAAGCCGATCCTTTTAATCAAATTCATACAATATTCCATAGACGGCAATCTGCTCGAAGCCCATGATGTCACGAAGGATTACGAGAGAACCATTGATCTTGATCCAGGAGAACATTTCCTCCATGTTGAACGACTTCAGAAAGGGATCTTAAGCGCAAGGGCTCTGATCCTGGATGAAGGTGACTGTTATGAGTTTACAATAGTGGATGGACAATCCGGAGTATTTGAAGGAATGGCACTGCCTGGAAAGAAATGGAATTCAATAGGCTTTACAGGCGTTCGGTCCTGGAAAAAAACAGACAGCGGTTCCCGGTGTATAAACTGAAATAAAAAGAGCCAATTTCAAAAGTCTGTTGTTGTAGTTCCGGCGAAAGCCGGACACGAAGTAAAGCGTAACACTATCCAGTATTTTCAGTTCTTTTCTGGACATCGGCTTTCGCCGGTGTGACGCTTTTCAATCGTTTTGAAATTGGCTCAAAAGAGAGTTTTTTAATCAGCATCCATCCATGCAGGGAAAGATTTCCGATAATCTGTCAGGTATTCATAGGATATCGATCTGTTGAATATTGTTTCTTCACTGCTTTTTTCGGTCAGATCATTTCCAAGCGGATCGATCAGGCAGGAATCACCATGATAGTCCAAGCCGTTTCCATCTTTACCCACAATATTCACTGCAGCAACATAACACTGATTTTCGATTGCCCTTGCTTTCAGCAAGGCATTCCAGTGAGGTGCCCTCTTTTGAGGCCAGTTTGCAATAAAAATGGCCACATCAAATTGATTGTTGAAGTTTCTTGTCCATAAAGGAAAACGCAAATCATAACAGATAAACGGACGGATATTCCATCCGCTAAGTTCAATGGTAATTCGTTCGGTTCCCGGTGTAAATACCTTCTCTTCACCTGCATACCGAAACAGGTGCTTTTTGTCATAACAGCGGATCGTTCCGTCCTGTCTGGCCCAGATCAGCCGGTTATAGAATTTCCCTTGGTCCCTGATGATCATACTTCCCAGAATATCAGCTTTTTTTTGACCTGCTTTTTTAATCAGCCATGCGACTGCTTTTCCATTCATACCATGAGCCAATGGTTCTGCATTCATGGAAAAACCGGTTGTGAACATCTCCGGAAGAACAATAAGATCCGTATTGTCTGGAATGGTATTGATCTTCTGATCAAACATTTTAAGGTTCGCATCTGGGTCATTCCAGAACAGGGCTGTCTGAATCAGTGTGATGTTTAAATCCTGCATAATATCTGTGCCGCCTTTTTCAGGGTGTCGTCTGCTTTGGCAAAACAGAACCGAAGCACTTTGTTGTCATCGTTTGTGTGATAAAAAACCGATGGCGGAATGGCCGCAACCCCATATTCTGCGGTTAACCGTCTGGAAAAGATTGTGTCCGGTTCCTTTGAAATTCCGGAGTACTCCATCATCTGAAAATAGGTGCCGTGGCAGGGCAGGGGCGTAAATCTGGAATCCTGAAGCAGCGACAGGAACAGATCCCTTTTCTGCTGATAAAAAAGAGAGAGATGGGGGTAGTGGTCTCTGTCTTCCATGATCTCTGCGTAAGCATACTGGATGGGAGTGTTGGATGCAAAAGTCACGTATTGGTGGATTTTCTGGAATTCGGCAGACAGAAAGCGAGGTGCGACACAATAGCCGATTTTCCAACCGGTGGTGTGATAGGTTTTCCCGAATGAGCTGATCACAAAACTTCGATCCGCGAGATCCGGATAACGCAAAAGCGTTTCATGGGATAAACCGTCAAAGATGATATGCTCATAAACCTCATCGCTTATGATCAGGATATCATGATTCTGTATAATCTGTTGGAGCTGCATGATATCCTGCCCGGTAATGACCCTACCGGTTGGGTTGTGGGGAGAGTTCAGGATAATGGCTTTTGTCTTCGGGGAGATTTTCTTTTTCACCTCATCCCAGTCGATTGCATAATCCGGATACCGTAATTTGACAAAAATTGGAATTCCGCCGTTTAAGCGGACTGCCGGCAGATACGAATCAAACGCCGGTTCAAAGATGATGACTTCATCATTGTGATTTATTACGGCACTGATTGCACAGAAAAGGGCCTCTGTTGCGCCGGATGTAATGGTGATATCGGTTTCCGGATTGCAGACCGCCTGGTACAGATATTCTATTTTTTCCGCAATTCGTTGCCGGATAATAGGTACGCCCTGCATGGGTGCATACTGGTTGTGCCCTAAACGCATGTGTTTGTTGACAAGTTCTATGAGCTTTGGATCTGCTTCAAAATCCGGAAATCCCTGGGACAGGTTGATGGCCTGATGCTCCTGGGCAAGCTTTGTCATCAGGGTGAAGATGGTAATACCGGTATCCGGCAGTTTTGATTGAATCTTCATTGTCTGTATCATTCGTCATTCCATTTAAACAGGATTGAACCTGCCATGAAAAAAAAGAAAGCCATGCCCGCAAGCATGGATATCTGGTATCGGATGTCATACAACGAGGCCCCGTCATTCATGATTTTTCGCGCTCCATCAATGAGGTGGGTCAAGGGTAAAAACGCGGAGAGTGTTTTTACCCAGGGTTTTGTGCCTTCCAGCGAGAACCAGACCTCAGAGAGAAACATCATGGGCCAGGATATCAGATTGAGCATCCCATTTGCAAACTCCTCACTGCTGCTTCGAGCTGCAATCACAAGCCCAACCGAGATCATGCTGAAACTGCCGAGAAAAAAGACAGCCAGAAGGCTCCAGTATGATCCCTGACATGTGAAACCGAATATCATCATGCATCCC
>CAYTGW010000309.1:1253-3117 GCA_964437395.1 uncultured Desulfocicer sp. | reverse complement strand
CCGGAAGAGAGAACTTTGTCGTATCGTAGGTTAGAGGTATCCATCTTGAACCGTCGGGTTTTCTCTGAGCCAAAAATTTGTCTGCGCTTGAGTAGGCAATTCTCCACTCGTTTGGACACATAACAGTCCTATCATCTTTTCCGTCTCCATCAAAGTCTGCAATAACCGGACGACATTCTGGACCTCCATAAATATTAGCAGGTTTCGTGTCTTCAAATGGTTTCCAGAGACCGGTGTTCGCATCGTCATATGAAATCGTCCATAACGTGTTGTTATTATCTTTCAATGTAAAAGACACTACATGTTCAAATCCTTCAACAAACCCGGGCATAAAAATATTTTCATTACTACCGAACATGTGAGGTAACTTATCTATGGTTCCTGTCATTGTGTCGCCATATGTCGGGAAAGTAATCTCTTTAAGAGGTTCTACTATAGACAGTCGACCTTCCTCAGCTAACCCGTCAGGAGTTTTGTAACTTAAATAGGCATAATCATTATTAAAAAACTGCGTAGGGGAAGTTGCATATGCCCATCCGGGAGCTTTCAAAAGCTGATTGTCAGTTAAATATTTGATTTTACCATAACAGACAGTGCTTTTGTTCCAACTGTCTTTGCACGGCTTATCTTGAAAAACTCCAAGATCTATTTCATTCGGTCCTCCGTGATCAATGCGCCAGTAGCCATCAGAGCATGCGATACCAATATCTATCCATCCATCACCATCATAATCTCCCAACGCAGGCCTGCTATAATTCGATTTCCACGGATCCATTTTTAGATCGTCTTTCCATTCTGCGGAATAATCTATTATCAGATCCCATCCGTGCCAGACGCCGTTGTTGATTAAGTTTGTGTCCGTGTAGGCGATATAAAATTTGCCGTGTTCTTTGTCATAGATGACAAAATCTTCTCTGCCGTCGGAGTTCATGTCTTGCACGTACGGCCACACCCACTTGCCGTTGATTGCGGGATAATTTATCACGATATCCCAAGCATCGAAGTTGTCTCCTCCGGCGCCTTTGCTGGATAGGTCAAGTTTCCATGTGCCGTTTGTAAACTGGACCAAATCCGCGCGGCCGTCGCCGTCGAAATCTAAATCCTTTGCGATCTTTTTGCCTATCGGCCAAAGCCCTCCGTCGGGACAGGGGTCGAATTTGCTTGTCTCGTCCATTTTGCAATTAGGCCAAATCACTTCTTCAGGGCATATTGGATCGCTTGCATTCGGCTCATTTTTTTTGCAGATGATGCCAACGCCTAAGGTGCGAAGTGATTTCATTTTATCAAATGTAAGCTGTGCGCCGTTTTTGAGTTCAGGATATTGAGACTGGGCCTGTGCAATAAATGTATCAACGAGTCCAAGTGCAACGTCTGCGCGTGGCTGTTTGCCTATATTGCAGCCGCTATTATCTTTTTGCGGCACACCTGAATTTACGATTATCTCGCGCATCTTGAGCGGCATGATGTAGCGTTTGTATCCGAGTTCCTTTCTTGCGTAGCTTTGTGTGAGGGCTGCAACGCCTGCTACCATTGCACTGGATATCGAAGTGGCACCTGCATTGCTTATGTAATAACTATTTGCATCGGCATTTGGTGGAATGGGTTGTGTTGTTGATGTCCACTTCAAAACTGAATTAGGATAACCCGTTGTAACTATATTTTTGCCCCATGCAAATGCGTCGATACGTTTACCACAATTTGACACATCAAGTTTGGTTTCGGCCTCATTATTAGAGGCAGCAACAACAATCGCACCACTGTCTTCTTTTGCAAGATTCATCAATGCGCCATATTAGTTAGTATAATTATCCTCCTGATCTAGATTTATCTGAGCGTTTGCAGCGGGTAATATTATAGTTACTCC
>CAYTGW010000309.1:0-1243 GCA_964437395.1 uncultured Desulfocicer sp. | reverse complement strand
TGCATCGCCTGAAATTACCACGTTATATGAACCACAATTTGAATTTGAATATTTTCCGTCTATAGCTTCTTCTATGAGATGAATTGAGCCCGGTTCAAAAAATCCTGAAATAAGTTCTGTAATTGAATCCGCTAAAATAGCTGCGGTATGAACAAAATGCGAGTTTGGTGCAAAACCCGAAATGCCAATATTGTTATGCTTTGCTGCTAAGATGCCGGCAACGGCAGTTCCGTGAGCTATGCTAACGTCGTAATTTTGTATGGGACAACTTTTTCCTACTTTGCAACTCAAGAGACCAGCCAAATTACCGTTAGGATCGAGATTTATCCAATTGCCGTTCAACTGCAAATCTTCATGATCAAAATTTATGCCGTCTTCATAATCACATACATAAACCCCTTCACCCAACACACCCTTATCCCAAGCGGCTTTTGCATTCAAACCGCCGGTTGCAGCTTCCGCAAAAAGATATTTTTGGTGGACATCAACCAGAGAAGGTGTGGATGGCTCTGATGGCCGGATCGGCTTGGATCTGGCGTATATTCTTTCGATCAGGCTGTTATCCCTCAAGTCCTTGAATAAATTAAGTGCATCGGTTTTATTTTCGACCCTAATACGATAGATAGAATTCCAGTCGGCCAGTTTTTCACCTGAAAGAGACTCAAGATGTTCGCGGGTTTCGTCTGCCTGCTCGGGTGAAACATCGACCGTCCTTTCAAGTGTGGCAGCCGGGTATTTGGCGATAACTTCGGATATGGCATTTAAATCTTGATTGGTTTCCGTTTCACTTGCCAAAATTCCGTTTTCATCAAGCCTTGCTTTGACCGATTCATTAATATGAATAACGATTTGACCGGCGTAGTTGTTGCTCAAAATAGTTTTCTCAACATAATCGAGATTATCGTCTTGGGCCATCTCAGGAATAGAACCAACAGGCTGGGCTTCATTTCCCGCAGGTGGAGAGGTGAGAGAATGTGATTCCAACGCGGCATCATTTTCATAACCACCGTTGCCGCAGCCAGAAAATAAAAAAAGCGCAATTGCCAAACAGGCAATGTGCGCTTTGATTTTGTCATTGCGAGAAGCGAAGCAATCTACATGTGGATTGCTTCGTCGTTTCACTCCTCGCAATGACAGCAACATACTTGCAATGACAACATTTTTGAAGCTGCGTTTCATTAAAACCCTCCGACTTTCCTACAGGGTTGTTACAAAACAGATGAAGTGTCGGCACGTGGGAACT
>CAYTGW010000308.1:0-3139 GCA_964437395.1 uncultured Desulfocicer sp. | reverse complement strand
GGCAAAAGAGATGACGGCTGCGGCTTTTGCATTATCCGAAGCATTACAGGAACCGATCATCCTGAGAACCACAACCCGGATCAACCATTCCACGGCCGTTGTCCGTCTGGGTGAAGTCAAAGACAGAAAAACAAAAGGTGACTTTCAAAAAGACCCGTTCAACTATGTGACCGTCCCGGCTGTTTCCCGAAAACTGCATGCAAAGCTTCTGAACAATATCCGCAAAGCAGAAAACCTTTCCGACCAATCCCCATACAATATTATCCAGGGCAGCGGAAATTTCGGAATCATCTGTAATGGAGTAAGCTATAATTATGTGCAGGATGCGGTTTCCGAATTAAATCTGATAGATCAGGTGAAGATTCTTCGAATCGGTTTTTCCCACCCCATGCCTGAAAAAACCATCAAAGCCTTTCTGAAAGACTGCACCAGGGTGCTTGTTGTCGAAGAAGGTGAACCCTATATGGAAGAAGCAGTCAAAGCTTTTTCCCAGGAAGCCGGACTGATCCTGCCTATTGCCGGTAAAAACGACAAGCTTTTTTCCAGACTGTTTGAATATGATCCGGCCATGGTTCGAAAGAACATTGCCGCCTATTTTGATATTCCATACAAACCTACCCAGGCCGTGGATACATCCAACATCCCGGAGATCCCGCAAAGGCCGCCCAATTTATGTGCAGGATGCTCTCACCGGGCTACATTCTATGCGATCAAACAGGCCACAAAAGGCATGGAAACCATCTATCCGACCGATATCGGATGTTACACCCTCGGATTCCTGCCGCCGCTGTCCATGGGAGACTTCCTGATATGCATGGGATCTTCAGCCGGTACTTCATGCGGATTTTCGCAGGTAACCGACAAAAAAGTGATTGCTCTGATCGGTGATTCCACCTTTTTCCATTCCGGAATTCCAGGATTGATCAATGCGGTTTTCAACAATCATGACTTTACCCTGGTTATTCTGGACAACCGGACAACCGCCATGACCGGGCATCAGCCCAACCCGGGCGTGGATATGAATGAGCTGAACTATGAAGGGTACAATCCGGTCTCGATCGAAAAACTGGTCAGCGCGCTGGGTGTCGGCCATGTTTCTGTCATCCGGCCGTATAACCTGAAAAAAAGCATATCTGCAATCAAAGAAGCGATTGAGTATAAAGGCATATCCGTAATTATCGCCAAAGAAAAATGCACCCTTTATGCAAAAAGCCTGAAACAACTGAAAGGTAGATCTTTTTATGTGACGGATAAATGTAAAAATCACAGAGACTGCATCAACGAACTGGCATGTCCCGCCTTCTTTATCCAGGATGAAAAGGTAAGAATTAATCCGTCCCTGTGTGTCGGCTGCGCAGTATGTGCTCAGATCTGCCCGGAAAATGCGATTTTACCGATAAAAAAAGAAGGATGAATCTTATGGATGTAACAAGACTGATCATTGTCGCTGTGGGTGGCCAGGGAAACCTTCTGGCATCCAAAGTTCTGGGTGAGGCTGCCCTGCTTTCCGGTGTCCCGGTTCGTATGAGTGAAATCCATGGGATGGCTCAGCGGGGCGGTGTTGTGGAGTCGGCCATTGTTTTTGGAAATGCGGAAAGCACGATTATCTCAGATGGTGAGGCAGACCTGCTGGTCAGCTTTGAGCCATCCGAAACCCTTCGGGCCCTGAACCGCTGCAACAAAAAATCCGTCGTTATTACAAACCTTTCTCCATTGCCTCCGTTTACCGTAACCATTGGGAGGGGTAAATATCCGGATCTGGAACAGGCCCAGAAGCTGATCCGGGAAAAAACAGCCCGATTAATCGCCTTTGACGCTGTGCAGCTCGCAACCCAAGCCGGCGATGTCATGGCTGTCAACATGGTTCTTCTGGGAGCACTTGCGCAGACCCGGATCATCCCTCTTTCAACGGAAAATGTAAAAACAGCGATTCAGACCCGAACCAAAAAATCCTTTGTGGATATCAACCTGAAAGCGTTTCAACTGGGATATGAAGCAGCGGAAAAGGAAAAATAAAAAAAATAAACCCTTCAGGATCATGACAGCGTAACGATTGTCTTATGGGAATTAAAAAACGGCTCTTCCTATTGTGTATGACTATTTTTCTTGTTTTTCTGGCAGGAAGTGTCGGGTATTATGTTCTGTTTAACGGGCAATATAAATTCATCGATTGCCTCTTTATGACTGTAATATCCCTTACCAGCGTTGGATATGGAGAGATTGTCCCGGTGACCGGCAATGCCCAGGCCCAAATTTTCACCATGGCGCTCATTGTACTGGGAATGGGTATTATTCTCTATGGTATCAGTACAACCACTGCATTTCTCGTGGAAGGAGGGTTATCCGGTATTATACGGAAAAACAAAATGGAAAATCAGATACAGAAACTCAGAAAGCACTATATTATATGTGGCGGCGGTGAAACCGGAAAACCATTGATTGCAGAGCTGATCAAAACCCGTGAGCAAGTTGTCCTGATTGAAGAAGATCTTTCAAAAATTGAAAGCTGCAAAGAAAATGCGACAGACTTGTTGTATATAAAGGGGGATGCGACAGATGACAACAACCTGATCCGCGCCGGGATCGAACATGCCGCAGGTGTGATCATATCCCTGCCTTCAGACAAGGATACCCTTTATATCACCATGACCGCCAGAATGATGAACAAAAACATCCGAATCGTCAGCCGCATGACCGATCAGAAACACGAGGCAAAACTGAAAAAAGCCGGTGCAGACAGTGTGGTGTCTCCCAATACCATCGGTGCCCTGCGCATGGCATCGGAAATGATCCGTCCGACTGCAGTCGGATTTCTGGATACTATGCTCCGGAGTCAGAAAGGAGACATCCGGATTCATGATCTGCCCATTTCCGAACAATCGAAATTCAATGGGAAGAAAATCAAGGAAGCCGGCATGGATGAAATTGGACTTCTGATTCTGGGACTTCAGCATACCAATGGAGAAATGGAATTTAATCCTTCCCCGAATATTACACTGGAATCGGGAATGACGCTGATTGTCATGGGAGAAGTTGCTAAAATTATGGAAGCCGGGAAAAAATAATCCTGCACTTTGGTTACTGGAGCCAATTTCAAAACGATTAAAAAGCGTCACACCGGCGAAAGTCAGTGCCCAGA
>CAYTGW010000307.1:0-3143 GCA_964437395.1 uncultured Desulfocicer sp. | reverse complement strand
CGGTTCATTATTTTGAAGAAGCCGGATATGACGAGTATTCCGGTTTCCGGACCGTAAACAACAGTCACTGGAAAGGGGAATTGATTCTCCCCAATATCCTGAACTCCGCTGATCATGTGGTACTGCTTCCCCGTGTCAGCCGGCATATGCTGGCCGGCACAACACTGGGATTGAAAGCGGCTGTTGGTTGGCTGCGGGATGACAGCCGACTGGAGATGCACCGGGATGCGAAAAGTTTTTTTGAGAAAATTGCGGAAATCAACGATACAACTGTTTTACGTCAGAAGCTGAGACTGACCCTTTCGGTCGCGACCAAGGTGCTTTCCACCAAAGGTCCGGATGAGGGGTATGTTTCAGAACCGGAAACCGGCCTGGTGTTTGCATCGGAATCCCTGCTGGCACACGATATGGCGGCACTGGGATGGCTGATGTGGAACCGGGAATTTGAAACACCGGAAGGCGAGCTTTCCGGGCTCAGTGACCCCTATACCGGGATTCCTTCAACCTTGAACCGTGGATTTGTCTGGTATATCTGGGGGACCCGGCAGTGGTACAACTCAGAACCCTATGATCCGGTAACCATAAGTTCCGTAAGAACCGATCCGGTCATCTGCCATGCTGCAAATCTGTGGGGCGGACTTCCGAATCTGGAGTTTGAGGATGTGAACGGGAAACTGCCTGAGAAAATAAAGGGGTATATTGCCCAGAAGGCAGTTGCATGAAAACGGTTTTTTCAACAGAATGAAAATTCTGACTGCATGGAGCAGGTTGTGTGTCTGCTCCATGCTTGTTTTTACTGATCCTATTTCTTCTGCTAACCAATTTCAAATATCGGTATAATCCGGTTTGAGTCCGATATAGTAGCGGTTATTCCATTGACCTACGCATTTTGTATCCTTCGGTACCCAACAATCTTTAACATAAAAATAATTTTTCCCTAACAAAAATCTAATACAAAGCAGTTATTTTACGGCCAGTTTAACGAAATCAGTCGTAAAACCCATAACCATTTCAGGAGGGAAAAATGAAAAAAAGAAATAAACTGGTCATCATGACAACGGCGCTGATCTTTTTTGCAGGGATCAGCATGAGCTGGGCAGGCAATATCGTGATCAAGGGTTCCACAACGGTTCTGCCGGTTGCGCAAAAGATTGCAGAGGCCTATATGAAAGAAAACCCGGACGTCAGCATCTCCATTTCCGGCGGCGGGTCTGGAAACGGAATCAAGGCCATCATTGACGGAACCACGGATATCGCAACCAGCTCCCGTTTTATCAAGGATGAAGAGGTTCAGCTTGCCACTACAAAAGGTTATTACCCGGTACCGTTTGCTGTTGCCTATGACTGTATTGTTCCGGTTGTTCATCCGTCAAACCCGGTCAACGATCTCACAATGGACCAATTGAAGGCCATATATAAAGGTGAAATCAAGAATTGGGATCAGGTGGGCGGGCCCAGCCAGCCAATCGTTGTAATCTCAAGAGACACATCCTCCGGAACATATGAAGTCTGGGAAGAGAAGGTCTTGAAGAAGGAAAGAGTATATCCCCGTGACCTGCTTCAGGCTTCCAACGGCGCGGTAGCCCCGGCAGCTGCAAAAAATAAAAACGCCGTCGGATATGTGGGTGTGGGATATATCAATAAGGACTTGAAACCGGTTACAGTCAACGGGGTTGTCGGATCAGCAGAAACCACTTTGAATGGAAAGTTCCCCATCAGCAGGGCTTTATACATGTTTACGAATAAATGGCCGATGGATGATATTGCCAAGTTCATCAATTATGTAATCCATCCGGAAAAGGGTCAGAAACTGGTAAAAGATGCCGGTTTTGTCCCTCTTTATTAATACAGGAGCCGGATACATGATTTTCAGTCAGAGACACAAAGACCGCTTCATGAGTTATTTCTTTCTGGTGGTTGCCACAGCTTCCATAGCGGTTCTTTTTATGATCACACTTTTTTTATTTGTGGAGGGAATACCCATATTTCAGAAAATCAGTCCGAAAGATTTTCTGTTTGGAGAGTTCTGGTATCCAACCTCGGATCCACCGGATTTTGGCATCTTTCCGCTGATCGTCGGTTCTCTTGCGGTGACCTTTCTTTCTGCACTGATATCCATTCCGCTGGGAGTACTCACAGCGATTTATCTTGCGGAGATTGCAACCTACCGGTTCCGGGAAATTGTGAAACCCATCGTGGAACTGCTGGCATCCCTGCCTTCGGTTGTGATCGGTTTTTTCGGGATGGTGGTTGTTGCACCGTTTTTGCAGGAAACATTCAATATCGCAACCGGACTGAACCTCTTCAATGCCGCTCTCATGCTTGCCTTTATGTCGGTTCCGACAATCTGCAGTATATCCGAGGATGCAATTTACAGTGTTCCGGTAAGCCTGAAAGAGGCATCTCTCGCATTGGGAGCCACTTCACTGGACACCATTATCCGGGTGACCATTCCAGCATCCATATCCGGTATCAGTACGGCGATCATTCTCGGCATGTCCAGGGCAATCGGAGAAACCATGGTTGTTCTGATGGTAGCCGGAGGCGCGGCCATGGTCCCAGGATCTGTATTTGATCCGGTCCGGCCTCTTCCGTCAAGCATTGCTGCGGAAATGGGAGAGGCGCCCTATCGGGGAGATCATTACTTCGCGCTCTTTGCAATTGGAATTGTGCTGTTTGTATTTACCTTTTCATTTAACCTGATCGCAGATTATATCTCGAATAAATACAGACAGGTGGGAGAGGCAACCCTGTGAAATCCTTTACAGTTGAAAGCACCGGAAACAATTATATCCGTCTCAGAAAGAAAATCACACAATCCTTCTGTTTCATGCTTTTCCGTTCTGCCGCTGCAATCAACGGTCTGGCGCTGGTAATCATTGTCTATTTTATTCTGGCAAACGGATGGAAGGCCATCAACTGGACTTTTTTGACTCAGCCGCCAATGGATTCCATGACCAAGGGAGGAATTCTCCCTTGTATTATCGGAACCGTATGCTTGTGTCTCGGGGCTATGGCGGTTGCGTTTCCAATCGGCGTATTTTCCGGAATCTATATCAATGAGTATGCAAAGCTCGGACGAATGCTCCGGATTATCCGTCTGGGTATCAGCAATCTTGCCGGTGTTCCTTCTGTTGTTTTCG
>CAYTGW010000306.1:0-3162 GCA_964437395.1 uncultured Desulfocicer sp. | reverse complement strand
GGCTCTGGAAGGAAGTCAGCGGTGTTCGGACCTACTTTTTATATTCTGATGAAGGTCTGGTCGGCGAATACGATGCAGCAGGTCAGGAGATCAAAACCTATGGCTGGGCTCCGGATACTACCTGGGGAACAGATCCGCTCTTTGTCAAAACAGCAGGCACGCATTATTGGTATGAGAACGACCATCAGGGAACGCCGCAGAAAATCATCACTACCAGCGGCAGTGTGGTCTGGTCTGCGGTCTATGACTCGTTCGGGAATATCCAGATCCAGACCGAGAGCATCGTCAACAACCTGCGTATGCCGGGCCAGTATTTTGACGAGGAGACCGGCCTTTACTACAACCTGAACCGCTATTACGATCCCAAGCTGGGAAGATATTTGCAGACCGATCCGATGGGCGATGGGTTGAATCTGTATGCCTACTGTCGCAGCAATCCTATCAATCTCAGAGACCCGTTGGGGTTGTGTGCGAGTACTAATAGCAGTACTAAAAGCCCAGTAATGATGGCGGGATTATTTAGTGATATTGGAAATTGGTGGAGTGATTTTGTAACACCTGATTATAGTAATGACGTTCCCAATCCAGAGCCAGAAATTTTTCATAGAATAAACGATCCAGTATTTCATAGAATAACAAGGCCAGCAAGGAATTATACTGTAAGGATTGCTCCTGGCCAAACTCGGCCAAATGAAGAAGCTATGAATTTGGCTAATGCTATGGCTAATTACCTCGAACAAGACTTAGTGATAACTTCTGGCCTTCGTCAAGGTGATGACGGTGCACATGGAGAAGGAAACGCATTTGATTTAGGGAGAAGATCAAATGATAATCTAAATATAGTGTTAGTTGAAGATGCCTATAATAATACAGCGGATCTAAGGGATAGTATGCTTATCGAAGAAACTACATGTTTTCATATTCAAACTAGACCTGGACCAGGTGGGGCAACTGGACTTCTGCCGGGGCTAAGAGATACAAACGGTAACCCTATTAGACCTTAGGAATATTAAAGAAGAGATTTATTTAAAGAAACAAAATGGATATTAATATAATTGTTAATGGTATGCACTTGAATAAAGCTGTCAGTGTAGTCAAAATATTGTTTCGCCATAGAAAGCTGATGCTCCTTCAAGTGCGCCTGGAAGCATTTTTTGTATCAAAGTTAGGAGAGTTTTTATGAAAAGGATTATCGGCATTGATAATGGTTCCTGCTGTGGAAGATTACCGAAAAGGTGACCAAGGTCGGATTCTTTTAATATTTTGTTCTTTGTAGAATTTCATCTTGATTCCTTTTCGCGTGGTTTAAAAGGTTAAGGGGCTAACTTATCATAACCTAAAAGAATAATGAGGTAGCAACGAGCAGGTTTATTTGCTGTGCGAGAATTAGCTCTTATGTCGGAGCGTAGCGCATAAACCTGCGGATCTATTGCGCGGCTTTCATTTGAAGGCCATAACTATTAGCAAGCGAATGGATCGAAGCCCGCGAGAGCGCCGCAGCTTCAAATCAGGAGCCACTGGCACGGGGGTAGTGATCCGTTATGCTCAAAGAAAAGCATAAGAGAAGATAAATGAGATATATTTTTTTTAACATTGTGGCGTTTATAGTTTTTTTCTACAGCTCTGCATTTGCCAACTCTACAGCTTCATTCACTTGGCTTGATACCAGCGACAATGCTAAACTGTTTCAAGAGATTAAAACGGCATTTTCACAAGAGCTTCAACCCGACATTCCTGAGAGTGTCAAGCCCTATATTCCATATTTTTATAAATATATCGACAGGATAGGTAGTTATAGTGATATATATATTATTTTGATTGGTTATCGAGAACATGAAAACGATCAAAAAGAATATGATTATTTCAGGGCTTTTTTTTATAATCGAATTAATAGAAAGAAAGGTGAAATCCAGCCTGAAGGTGTATATTATAAGTTTTCCTTCGTTGGTTTTGCTAATTTTGAGTCTTCTTTAACGCCTGATGTTGTCTTTAAATATTACGATTGTCTTGAATGTGAAAAGGTAGAACTACTTTCGTCATTCATGTTTGACCAGAAAAAGAATAGGTGGAAGATACGCATTTGGCCAGATAATGATCCGCATCTGAAAATCAGTAGTGACACTCAAATTGGAGATGATTTTTTGAGTTATGAATGTCTCCATGCAATCACAGATGTCAACAATGATGGTTTTTTAGACATTTTAATTCGTTGTAGAAAAACAGCCAAAAGCACAAAGGCTTTTACTGAAAAATTCTTTTTTTATACGATTCAAAAAGGAATAGCGAAAAAAATAATAGTACAAAATAAAAAAGATATTGATCGAATGAATTCCATACTTTGCAAAGGACAAAAGAGCCCTCTATGTAATTAGTGTCCATCGCCGGGCTCGTAAGGTCAAAATATTATTTTGTCACAATTACGCAGCCAAATCAGCAGGTTGTAATGAAAAATCGGTCAAATTCCCATCCGTTTTCATCTTTTTGCTGCGATAATAGTACTTTAGAAGCCCATTCATCCGGGATTTACATACAATTTCCCCGGTGGTCCAATCCGGCCGATGGGTCGTATGGTCAAAATATTATTTTGTCACAATTACGCTGCCAAATCAGCATGTTGTAATGAAAAATCGGTCAAATTCCCGTCCGTTTCCGTATTTTTGCTGCGATAATAGTACTTTAGAAGCCCGTTCAACCGGGATTTGCATACAATCTCCCCGGTGATTCGATCCGGCTGATAGGTATCGGAAGGGAAGGGTATCTTGTTTTTCAGTCCCTGATGATTGCGCTCCTCGTGATAATGGGCGACATATTCCCGAAGGGCGTGTTCAAGACCCTGCCGGCCGAACAGAACCAGTTTGGACAAACATTCTTCCTTGACCGATCGGACCCAGCGTTCGGCAAAGGCGTTCAGGTTCGGGCTTCTTGGCGGCAACCGGATCGGTTTGATACCGACGGATTCGAGAATTTTTCGAAACGACCGACAGAATTTAGAATCCCGGTCGTGAATCAGATAACGGCATCCGGATAGAAAACCAATATCGGCCATGCTGATGTTTCGGGCCATCTGTTTCATCCAGTTTTCATCCGGGTTTGAAGTAACCCCGGCAATATGGATTTTTCGGCTGCCGATATGAATAAAGAAAAGAACATAATAAGTGATCA
>CAYTGW010000305.1:0-3163 GCA_964437395.1 uncultured Desulfocicer sp. | reverse complement strand
GAGATGGGCCAGGGGTCGCTGGAAATATTGTTTCTGCCAGTGCAACAGGGTTGATACCTGCCAAGGCAATACTCAGAAAAACAGCCTAAAAGTTGAATAGTAATACTATTTTTTTGATTCCGGTTATCCTGGAATGGATGGGCTATTTTATTGACAAATTTTATTTTTTAGTGTAAACAGTGTTAACAGGAAAAAACTTTGATATATAATTTTCATGAATCGTTGCTGGAGGAAGGAGCCATGCCAGGACATGACAAACGAACCGGATCAGATCGAAGATCTGGTATTGACAGACGTCAGATGAGGCCATTACGCCTTAAAAATACCTGTTTTCTGGAGCGAAGACAGTTCCTGGCAGACCGAAGATCCGGTATCGAGCCAAGAACGGGATGGACCCGCATCAATAAATGGAGCAGTGCTTATATTGGTATTACAATCCCAGATGTCGCAAACCAATAATCCTATGTAAAAAAAAGTTTTATTCCATAATCAAGATACTACTTTTCTTTTGTCTCCCAGATTTTATTATGCCAGGCGATTTCTCGTTCTTCTACTGTTTCAACAAAGTAGTCAATATTTTTCATCGCCCTGAAGCCTTCATAGCCTTCATAAATAAAGTCGATAATTTTTCCGACTCCAACCAGATGAGCTGCGGTACGGATGGTTGTTGAGGAAACAGCATCGATCCATTTTTGACTGAGCCGATGGAAAGCTTGTGTTACATTAGTGCTCAATCGGATTTGATATAATCGCTGATTAAAATTATTGAGACCGCAGTAGACCTTTTGATATTCCTTCATGGTTAAATCTGCACCTGTATTGAAATGAATCATTTTTTCAACCATACGGTTGTCCAGTTCATCAGTTAACTCGTGTAGTTCAATGACCTGGCTTACCGCAGATATGATACCCTTATAAACTTTTCCTCTGAGTAATTTGTGCAGTTGCTTGATGCTGGTATCCCGGAAAGAAAAATCATCTGGTGCATAGAGTTTTTCGAAAAAAAAGACACCGATTTTTGTGTAATCTGGATCATTTTTTAAATCTGCATAAGTTTGATTCAAGCGATTGGATTGAAAGGCCTGGAGGGCTCGTTTTAATCGTACAAATTCATCCGGGGTCACTGATTTTTTCATTTAAATAATCTCTGATGGTCTTATAAAAAATTCGATTACTGATTATCAGAACAATACCGAAAACCTTTTGGAGGTCCAAAAAACGATTCCCTGTTTTTGGATAAAATTGAGGTCTACCGGTTTGAGACATGCTTTATCCCAATTCACTTTTTTTTTGATTTTTCAAATTTTTCCATTTTTTTAGTTAAATGATCGATTTTGATTGCAAGGTCTTCCACCTGATCTTTGGAGGCCAGATTCATCACACTGAGAACTTCGTTTACCTGTCTGTCAATACTCTCCCGAATCCAGGTCTTTAAAGAGTCCGTATATCCGATAATCTCATTTTTCAGGTTTCTTCCTTCGGATCTGGAAAGCTCCTTATCTTTGACCAGAAGCGTCACCAGTTTATCAACTTCATCTTCAGCCATGGTTAAAGCACCCTGCCAGAGCGAGACATACTTTTTGGCATAATCGCTCAGAGTGTCCCCGCCTTTCCGGAGAAGATCCATCAATACCTTGGATGAGATGACTTTATCTTGACTGTTTTTGTCCCGGGCAATCAGTTGTGAAACAATCGATGTAGTGAGATCTTCGCCTGTTTTATTATCGATAATACAAACCTCTTTGCCGGATTTGATCAGTTTTGCAAGGTTATCCATGGATATGTACTTTTTGTCTGTCGTGTCATACATTTTTCGATTGGCATATTTTTTAATTTTATGCATACGACTCTCCTATACGATAAGATTCCATTCTCACTACACATTCTTACTTCATGAAAGGAGTTTGTCAATTGTTTATTTAATGGTTGATTTTCAAAAAAAGACGAATGAGAATGAATAAGAAAGTCTTTTTCCATAGGGTTCACAATTATTCCAGTGTGAACCCTATGGCTTGAATCCATCTGTTTTTTCCCGACATATTCTGTTCTGTTTAATTTTGCCGGAATGACGGGTAACTGCACAGTCTCAGCCAGCAGAGCGGATATATTGTATCTTGGATCGTTTTCTATGATTCAGCTAGTTGGGAAACGCCCAGGTCATCTTTTTCCGGCGCCTGTTCCTTTTGAGCCTGCTGAACTTTGCGTGACTGTACCTTTTCCATTTCTTTTATTTTTTCGATATGTTTCCGCTCCATTTCTTTTACTCTTTTGGCCTGACGTTTTTCCAGTTCATTTACCTTGTCATTCAGTGCATTTATGCTGGATGTCAGTTTTTTCACCTGTTCCTTGGTGGCAAGATTCATTGCACTTAATATCTTATTGATCCGTTCATCCATGTTATCGCGAACCCATTTTTTGTTGTCTTCCATCCACTTTTTGAGGATGTTTTGTTTTTTTGGGGTCTTTTTTGCGGTTTTCTGTAGTTTCGATAAATGACTGATGGTTGCTTGGGTAATATCCTTACCATTTTTGCTGGAAATAATTTTCACTCTTGTCTTTTTTGCAAAGAGCTTTGTAATATCCTCTATATTAATATATTTTTTATTTACTTCATCAAAATACCGGCCGTTTGCGTATTGTTTGATTGTTAGCATGAAATTCTCCTTAACTTGATTTGTATATGATCATCCGTAATCCATATTTCATAAAGAAAGCTTCCTGCTGTTTTTTCTCTGAGGCAGCAGGAAGCTTTGGTCAACCTTTAACTCGAAACTGGCAATTTCGTAAAGGATCGGTACTATTTTTTAATTACTTGAAAAACGGTCATTACTATTCTTATGCAGCATATTGGGAACTCAAAGTGTCTACCTTTTTATTCAGGGCCTTCATGCTTTGATTCAAATTCTCGATGTCTTTCTTGCTCGGCAGATTCAATGTGTTGGGAATTGATTTAACACGTTTTTCAAGATTGATCTCAATGGATTTTTTTCCTGGAATCTTATCAATGGATTTTTTACCGGTTTCCAGAAGTTCCTCAACGACAAGACGAGCATCTTTCTCAACTTTCTGGAAAAGCTCTTTTCCGTCTTCAAAATAGCTGTCCATTTTTTTCTGTGTATCTGCCTTTAAATCTTTGATATAATCCTTGCCATCATCAAACAGG
>CAYTGW010000304.1:0-3203 GCA_964437395.1 uncultured Desulfocicer sp. | reverse complement strand
TTCGCGGGCATTGAAAAACTGGTGCATGGGAACCAACAGCGCCACAACGGCCAGCACGTTCAGCAGGGGAACATAGAAGGCCATGAAAATGCCGGCCTTGGCCACGATCCTGTCCGCATTTTCCGGAAAAGCGCTGATAATCACCGAAAGCCCCACAATGGCTGCGTTGGCCCGAAACGCGCCCTGGGTAAAAGCGCCCAGAGGTCCACCTGAAAGGCCAAGAACTTTTCCCAGAACCATGGAAAGAACAAAAAAAATCAGGAGATTGGCACAGCAAATTCCGATGATCTTGAAATCAAGAGCCTGTGAAAAATCCGAACCGGCGATTTTTTGAAAAAGCATGATGGGAAGACAGCCCCAGAAAACCAGTTTTGTGATTTTATCCACGAGGAACTCATCAAAAAAGGCTTTCTTCCTGAGAATATAACCGATACCGATAATGATAAAAATGGGCAGGACAATGATAAAATTATGGTAAATTTGGAGCATTAAAGGGGCCATGGCTCTTAAAATTGAAAGTCAAAAATTAATTTATTCCCCCCCGATCCCGCAATCCATTTGCCGATCTGAATTTAATTGATCTGATTTATTGCCAATATTTAGTTTTAATAAACTTATGCTGAAATTCAATAAAGAGGAATTCCACTGGGTGATGAAGGTCTATAGGGTATAATTATTGATGGTAATCAGCATCGTTTATTTTGGTAATGATATGGCTGAACAATGCGCGTTGAAATAAATCCTGAACTTATACGTTGGGCGTGCAAGCGTGCCGGGATTAGCACTCAAATAGCAACTCGTCGAATACCGCAATTGCTTGCATGGGAACAAGGAAGTGCAAAACCTCGACTTGGGAAGAAGCGTTGCGACAGTTCATCGCCCAAGCTGATGACGCAGGAATTCTAATAATGGTCAGCGGAATTGTTGGTAGCAATACGCGGCGTAAGCTTGATTATGAGGAATTTCGAGGGTTTGCTCTTTCCGATGAAATGGCTCCGCTTGTATTTATCAATGGCGCTGATACGAAATCCGCCCAAATGTTTACTCTTGCGCATGAACTCGCTCATATTTGGCTTGGAAAGACGGGGCTTTCCGATGTCGGTCCAAGCACATTTCCATCCAATGCTGTGGAAAAATAGTGTAATTTTGTTGCGGCAGAAATGCTTGTCCCATCTGCGTCTTTGCAGAAAGAATATTACCCAAATACGGATGTTTCTGACCAGATTGGACAATTGGCTCGATATTACAAAGTAAGTACATTAGTAATTTTGAGACGCATGTTAGACCTTGATTTCCTGTCGGTGGATGGTTTTAATATTGCATATAAGGATGAATTGGACCGCCTATTCGCTATTATTAAAGGTAAAGGTGGAAATTTTTATCTTACGCAGGCTGCAAGAATAAGCAGGCGATTTGCACGAGCCCTGATTATCAGCACTTTGGAGGGGCAGACATTGCATCGTGATGCTTTTCAACTTCTCGGATTTTCAAAATTCGAAACATTCCGTGAGTTGGGGAATAGACTAGGTGTGATATAATGGCATACCTTCTCGATGCAAATGTGTTTATACAGGCTAAAAACCTTCATTATGGTTTTGACTTCTGTCCTGCTTTCTGGGATTGGATGGAAAAAAACAATGCAATGAGCAAAGTATTTAGCATAGAGAAGGTTGGTGATGAAATCGAGACTGGAGCTGATGATCTGTCAGATTGGGCGGAAAAACAAGGCACATCTTTTTTCATCAAACCCGATGCGGCTATCCTTCCTTCGCTGCGAAATGTCAGCACCTGGGTAATGGGGCAGAAATATGAACCGGCAGCAGTGAACACTTTTCTGCAGGTAGCCGATTATTACCTTGTTGCTCACGCACTGGCTTTAGGCCATATCGTCGTTACCCATGAAAAGGCATCTCAATCATTGAAAAAGATAAAAATTCCTGAGGTTTGCATCGGGTTAAACATCAAATTCATGTCACCTTACGAAATGTTGAGACATGAGCGTGTTCGATTTATTCTCAGAAACTGATTTGATTTTTTTCTGATTTTTTTCTAAATTCAATTGATCTGATTCACCTTCAACAATTAGTTTTAGCATGGTTATGCCGAAATTCAACAAACAAGAATTCCATACATTCCTGCTTCAAAATCAGGTGGTCGGCCTGGTTCCGGACGGCATCACCTTGAAATCCGGCCGGATATCTTACTGGTACGCCAACTGCCGTAACCTGACCGATCAGGTGGGCAAGGCTCAGACCTTGGTTCGTTATCTTCTGGACTTTGTGCAAGACGAAAATCTGGATTTCGATTTCTTTTACGGAGTCCCCGAAGGTATTACCAAACTTTCCATCCTCGCCAATTATATCCACGGCCAGAACTGCAACAACCCCGGCCAACCCCTGGTTATGGGCCGGAGCCAGCCCAAACCCCATGGTGATCCCAAGGACCGTTTTTTCATCGGTCCCGTGCGTCAGGGCCATCGCGTCATTGTGATCGAGGACGTGACCACCACCGGAGAATCGCTTTTAAAGGCATTGGAAATCATCAACAGCGCGGGCCTTAAAATTGTGAAAGGCCTTGTCAAAAAGACCTCCTTTATAAGTATCGGTCATTGCGCTCTTCAACCGCATGCAAAAACGGGACGACGGCAGCCACGTGGCACCGAAGGTGGAGTCCCTGGGGTATCCCTATCGCGCACTGTCCAACGCGTTGGATTTCCTGCCCTTTTATTTCACAGAGATTCGTCCGGCACCGGATATACAGCGGAAAGTGGTTGAAGAAATGAACGAAACGGGTGTGCGTCCGCTGGACTTGATTGAAAAAGCTTCATTATTCTAAAATTCCGGCCTTGAAACCTCATATAAGACATAAAGCCTTTTTTGTCGCGGCTATGTGTTTTTTCATTTTCTCCTGCGGTCGATATCACAGAGGCGCCTTCGCATATTCATTGCTTCGGTATCTGTTACCCTTGCTGTCGCCGTTATCACCGGCATGGCCGGGCTTTCACTCGGGATAAAGGAAAAAATAGGCAGGGAACTCAAGTCCTACGGGGCAAATATAATCATCTCTTCCGGGAATAACGACATCACTGGTGATGACCTCAGGAAGCTCTCATTTGTATCGGACAGGATCTCTGATGCCGCAAAACAGATATATGGAGCTGTAGAGATATCAGGCAGTTCTGTTGAAATGATCGGAACTGAATT
>CAYTGW010000303.1:0-3236 GCA_964437395.1 uncultured Desulfocicer sp. | reverse complement strand
CTTTTCCTTTGACACCCACCCCAGGGTAATAGTATAGGACTCCCTATAATTACACCTTACTGCCGCTGGATGAATTGACCATCCGGCCGAAAACCATATGAATCATTAACAATCTGAAATACCCATTTCAGCCACATCAAGGAGGGAAAATGATCTCCATATTCAGCAGGCTTTCTTCTTTACGATGGATTGTTCTGTTTTTTCTTTTTTCAAGTTCCATGGTTCAAGCTCAGGATGTTCTGCGGGCAAGCGTCTCTTCTCAGATTGCCGAAGCCTATGGAAAAAGAATTCTACCCATGTTTGAAAAAAAAACCGGGATCACGGTTCAGCTTTATGTCGGACCTTCTGAAACCGCAATTCAAAGGCTGGCAAACAACTTCAGCGATATTGCGATTACAGCCGTCAGTCTGCCCAATGAGTTAAAAGAAAGCGGCTTTGTTGAAATTCCATTTTGCAGGGACTCCATTGCAGTGATCACCAACACACAATGTACACTCACACAGCCCTGCAGTATCGATAACCTGACCCTTACTCAACTCCGGGATATCTTCAGTGGCCGGATCTCCAATTGGAAAGATCTGGGCGGACCGGACCAACGCATCATAACAATCGTTCCCGGCCCGGAAACCGGAGAGTTTAAAAATTTCAAACAGCTTGTCATGAGACTGAAAGAGATAAAATATGATTTTATAACATACCAGTCGACCATGGTAATAGAAGGGGTAAAGAGTATCCCCGGTGCGATATCCATTATCGCCCAGGGAGCAATTTCCAGGGATCTTACCGTAAAAACAATAAAAATAGATGGATTGGCACCGACTGATAAAGAGTATCCGATCTACCTGATCTTTTCTTTTGCTACAAAGGGAACTCCCGGACCGCTTGCTCAGGCGACCATCAATTTCGGTCTCTCAGCAGATGGAATCCAGTTCATGAAGGAAAGAGGGATGTTTCCGATTATCGAGTAATCTATAACAATTCAGTCTGTTTAAAAAAGGATCCGATATGAAAAGAGCCTGTATTTTTTCTTTGTTTGTTTTTGCTATCACCCTGCAATATCTCGCAGGATGTGCGACAGCACCCAATACCCAGGAAATCACAAATCCCCCCCGTTTAGAAGAGGTAAAAGAAAAACTGGATGCGGTCGCAGATAAATATTTTCCGCAGGTTCCGGAAAAAAGCCTGGGAAAAAGCATGCCTGGTGAACGGATTGGCTATGCTTATGATTTCAACAAGCCATCTGATAAAAGTGGTACCATGGTATTGTTAAAAATTCCCATGTGCATGGAAAAAAAAGATGAATTCATCTCATATACCGATCGGGCAAGCAATGCAGCAGGCGCGGCAGCAGTTCTCGCAACCCCCCTGATACTCTCTGCTCCTGTTCTGGTAGACCCGGTTTTTTTTATTGAAAATGGTCTGAAAAAAAGCCGTAACAAAACTGTTGAAAAAACAGGTACTTTAAGAACAGGCAGGGCGCTTCTCTGCGGCGAAAAAGTGCCGGCTCCAGGGGAAACACTGATTATTCAATCCACCGGAGACATGCCGATTACGTATATCAAAACAGACAACAAAGGCCGATTTTCCATGGATGCTATTTTTTCCAAAGCCGGGGACTCTCCATCCCTGAACATTTTTATCAAACAGGAAAATTCTTCATACTATCTTACAACGATATTTAATACCGAGTGATGATCAGCAACCGGTCTAATGAGAATAATGGCATTTTCAACCATAAATTCTGAGCTTCAAGTGCTTGGCAATATGGTCGAAGTCACGGTCATTGTGAAGCAGGTGGATATCGTACTCAATGGCAACTGAAGCAATCATGCAATCAACCGGTTTCCGAATTGTAATTCCCTTCTTTCGAAGGGATCTGTAAATCTCCGCCGCCCGCAAAAATGTTGTCTGCTGCATAGGCAGAAGAATAAGATCGTATAGATATTCCTTTGTTTTGGCAAAATCCGTGTCAGACCGAATTCCCTGGAGCACCTCCGACAGGATAACTCCACAGAGGGATAAATCCTCTTCATTTTCTATCAATTCCTGAAGCATTGCCACATGTGGTTCGTTACGATCGGCAAAAAAATCGATCCAGACGGTTGTATCGACAAGCACCATCAATCACGCGTCTCCCGCCATTCGGTAAGGTCCCCCTCCCATTTGATAGTGCCCTTCAGTTCAAGCAAGCGCTTCTGACGACCACGGCGGCGAACCTCATGCAGTGCGTAGTCAATGAGAGCCCTCCGTGTACGGATTCCGGTCAATTTTTTACATTCATTGACCAAATCATCATTAATCACCACGTTTGTTCTTCCCATATTATCACCCCCCAATCTTGTATACACACTGAACTTGAACTCTGAACCCTTCTGAACTCTTGTCAGACCAAGTATGAACTCTGAACTCTGAACTCTTTCTGAACTCTTGTCAGACCAAGCTATATTATTGAGACCATGAACTCTTGTCAGACCAAGCTATATTATTGAATCTGAATAAGAAATATCCCAAAAATAGCCATTTTCCGGGCTTAGCGCATGCTTTTCAGGGGCAAAAAGCGGGTTGTAAGGAGTTTGAGATTCTCGAAGCACATAATTCTCATTATCCTCCAACACTTTCCTGCCAATGGCCCTTGCACCCAGCTTTGTTTTGGTTTCCAGCACAAATTCCTGGTCTCCGACTGCGATGCTTTCCGTCCATTTCGCATCACGTTGGTTTGATTCGTTTTTCAAAATCTCTTCAACCCATAAATGATGGGATTCTATCAGTTGAACATCATCTTTGATCCCAAACAGCTTGGCCAATTCCGGTCGATTGATCAGGGAGTATCTCTGCTTTGGATTCTGTATTTCATTATATCCGCCATACATCCATTCTGAAGGATGTTGAATAACCCCGGCCCGAACCATATTCAAATCGATATACGCCATACACTGGATTAAATGCTCGTCAGACTTGACTGCGGTTGCATGATACCGATCCTCCCAGAAGGCGCCCTTCCGGTTTTTCCTTTGATTATACTCTCTTCCTGTTCTGCCGGCGATGAGTTGTATCGATTTTGGAATAACATTCTCTTTGCTGTCCAATACAAGCAGATGAATATGGTTTGAAGTAACCGTATAATTCAGAACACAGATCCCGAAACGCTTTTTCGCTTCAAACAGCCACCTCATCCACCGGCTTTTATCTTTTTCAAATTTCAGGAGAAATTCTTTCTTGTGGCATCGGTGAGTGAT
>CAYTGW010000302.1:0-3275 GCA_964437395.1 uncultured Desulfocicer sp. | reverse complement strand
GATAAAACCTTTCCGGTAACTCTGGATATTCAAGATAAAAATAAATGTGCCGTTTCTATTGGAGACAAACAGTTTTCAGTTGGATTCGACAGGATCGGAGAACATCTGCTTTCTCTAGATGTGAATGGTAAAAAAATCAATACTTACATTGCAGATACTCCGGAGGGAAAAGAGATATTTTTCAATGGTAAGTCGTATCTTGTCGCTGATGCGGATACACTGGAACAGAGAGGCACGAAAAAAAGCAGCGGTGGAAAATCATCGGATGAAGTTACTTCCCCCATGCCGGCAGTGGTTATTAAAGTCATGGTGAAAGAAGGAGACATGGTTGAAAAAGATCAGGGAGTTGTTGTTGTCTCTGCGATGAAAATGGAAACAACCTTGTTTGCTCCTTTTGCAGGTTGTGTAACCAAAATCAATGTTCAGGCCGGTGATAAAGTGATGCCAGGCGTAATTCTGGTTGATATTGAAAAAAATAAAGAGGCCACTAAATCAGCGTAAAGAGAAATATACGCTCATGGCGTGACCCAGGAAGATTTCAATTTACCGGATGGATACACCGGCAAACTGGATAACCGGTTAACTTATTAAGAGAGGACAAGATGAGCGAAAAAGATTTGCTGTACAAGGTAAACAACAATATTGCCTATTTCAAGATCAACCGGGAAAAACACCGGAATTCGATCAGTGCCGAGACGGTCAACCTTTTTTTGGATTATCTTGATCAGGCAGAGGAGGATCAGGATGTCCGGGTGATCTGTATCACGGGCTCAGGTGAAAAGGCATTCTGTTCCGGTGCGGATCTGGGAAATACGATGTCCGGTGAAAATAAGGCTGATCCATTTCGCAATTATGCAAGGCTGCTGAAGAGGCTTTCGGGTTTTTCCAAACCAACAGTGGCAAGAATTAATGGATATTGTCTGGCAGGTGGCACCGGATTTATGCTTGCCTGTGATATTGTGATCGCCAGAGATGATGCAAAGTTCGGTACTCCGGAAGTAAATGTCGGGCTTTTCCCGATGATGATCGGAGCGTTGATTTTCCGGAACGTCATGCGGAAAAAAGCAATGGAAATGATCCTTCTGGGTGAAAAACTGAGTGCGCAGGAAGCGATGAATATGGGACTGGTAACAAGGGTTGTTCCCGGTGAACGGTTGGATGAAGAAGTCGATCATGTATTACAGTCATTGTCTTTAAAAAGTCCTATCGGGATGAAAATCGGAAAGAAAGCCTTTCATGCCATGGATAGGATGCCTGTTGAGGAAGCACTTGACTTCCTGTGTGAAAAACTGAAAGAAGTTGCATCGACAGAGGATGCTGTGGAAGGAATTACGGCATTCATCGAAAAGAGAAAACCTGTTTTTAAAGGCAGGTAGAGGTTTTTTTGCCATCATAACGATTATGGAGGATGAAATGTCCGGCAATCCCTTACAAAACAATCAAAAACTGATAATTGCAAACTGCAGTGGTTTTTTTGGAGACCGGTTTTCGGATGCACAGGAAATGGTAGAGGGCGGGCCGATTGATGTGCTGACCGGAGACTACCTGGCGGAGCTCACCATGGCAATTCTTTTTCGTCAGACGTTAAAAGACCCGAGTCTTGGTTATGTTTCCACTTTTTTAAAACAGATGGAACAGGTTATGGGACAATGTCTGGATAAAAATATCAAAGTGGTCTCCAACGCCGGCGGGCTGAATCCAAAAGGTCTGGCGGACAAACTTGAAGAACTTTCCAGAACATTGGGCATACACCCCAGGATTGCCTATATCGAGGGCGATAACCTGTTACCGAGGATACAGGAACTTCAGGAAAAAGGAGAAGCATTTGTTCATCTGGACAAGGGGATCAGTCTGAAAGAATCAAAAGGGCAACCCATCTCCGCGAATGCATATCTTGGGTGCTGGGGGATCGTGGACGCGCTGAAGCAGGGAGCGGATATTGTCGTAGGTGGAAGACTGGCCGATGCGGCTATGGTAATGGGGCCTGCTGCCTGGAAATTCAACTGGAAAAGAACCGATTGGAATAACCTGGCCGGAGCCGCAGTGGCCGGACATATTATTGAGTGCAGTGCTCAGGCAACAGGAGGGAATTATTCATTTATCGAAGAAGTCACCAGCTTTCAAAATGTGGGATTCCCCATTGCAGAGATGCATGCAGACGGATCCTGTGTAATCACCAAACATCCGGGAACAGGTGGTCTGGTTTCCGTTGGGACAGTGACAGCACAATTGATTTATGAAATCCGTGAACCCCGTTATCTGACTCCGGATGTGGTGGCACGGTTTGATACCATCGATATCTCCCAGGAGGGGCCGGACCGGGTGCGTATTTCGGGCGTTTGCGGAGAACCGCCCACGGATACGGCTAAGGTGTGTGTCAATAACCTGAGTGGTTATCGTAATTCCATGACCATTGTTTTAACCGGTCTGGATATCGAAAAAAAGGCGAAAATTTTTGAAGATGCCCTGGTTGAAAGTGTGGGCGGGAGAGGGGAGTACGAAAAATTTGAGGTCAGTCTGACTCGTTCCGATAAAAATGATCCAAACACGAATGAAGAGGCATTTGCTTATCTCAAGGTTTCCGTACTGGATTCGAATTCCAGGAAGGTAGATAAGTTTTCATCCAGGATCGTAGAGCTGGCTCTTGCCAATATCCCTGGATTCACGGCAACAGCGCCTCCTGGAAAGGGAACACCTTCCATCATGCACTGGCCTGCACTGGTTTCTATGTCTCATATCACACAGAAGGTTTATATGGACGGGAAGGAAACCGTAATCGATAAGACTGAGATTCCTATTGACCGTCCCCTGGTTGCGCCTCAAAAGGTGAATATACCCGGATTTCCGGATAGCAGAATGGTTAAGGCACCTCTTGGGAGAGCTTTTGCTACCCGATCCGGTGACAAAGGGGGGAATGCCAACCTGGGTGTCTGGGCAAAATCGCCGGAGGGGTATGCATTTTTAAAACAATTTTTAACCACAGAAAAGCTAAAAGAACTCCTTACAGATATGAGAACATATGAAATTGAAAGATACGAAATGCCGAATCTGCTTGCAGTGAATTTTTATATCAGAGGAGTACTGGGTGACGGCGTGGCTGCATCTTTCCGAACTGATCCCCAGGCCAAAACATTAGGGGAATATCTCCGGGCAAGGATTGTTGAAATGCCGGAGTCGATCCTTGTTCGATAAGACATTATCAGGGGAAAATATTTGTTATTACAAAATATTTAAATCATACAGGAGGCAGCAATGGGAAGTGAAATTTATTTTAC
>CAYTGW010000301.1:0-3276 GCA_964437395.1 uncultured Desulfocicer sp. | reverse complement strand
ATGGTGGATGTCACTCCAGGCTTTAATGATGCCACTGGTGAACAAGATGCTGCGGGAAACCCGTACGACCTTGTTCGGGAGAATAGCCAGCTGGTTTACTGTGCCGATGCTCAGTGGAAAAAATTTTAATATCACCTATCTGCCTATTCATTACCGTATTACAAATATTGGTGAGACTTTCCTGCCTCAGGCGGTTTTGCGGGAACTGGTCAGACAATCCGCCCATCGGGCCATCATCAAATGCTGTACATGCAGGGATGGCGGGAAATGTAAAAATCATGAGGTTGAACTGGGCTGTTTGCTTAAGGGTACGGGGTCCGCCGAGATCGACACCGGTGTCAGCCGGCATGTGAGCGTAAACGAGGCCCTGGACCATGTGGATCGATGTGTGGAAAACGGCCTGACCCCGTTCGCAGGCCGTTTCAAGGCAGATGATTATATCTGGGGTGTAAAAGACCGGGGGAAACTGTTGACCATCTGTTTCTGCTGTGCATGCTGCTGCGTGATCCGGAAACATCTGCGCTATCTTCCGGAGGTATCTCAGGCATCGGTGATCCGGCTCAAGGGCCTTGAGATTATCACCGATCCGGAACGTTGTAATTCCTGCGGCGTATGCACAGATGCCTGTTTCATGGAAGCCCGGAAGATAACTGACGGCAAGCTGGTTTATGATCCATCCCTTTGCAAGGGTTGCGGTCACTGTCTGTCAATCTGTCCGGAAAATGCTGTCAGCGCGGATGTGGCTGATATCGGAGATGCAGTGGCCGAAGTATGGGGAAGGGTTGACCGGTTGATCGATTACCGATAACTTTCATACTGGTGTAAAAAAATACTGCCGGGACACATTCAAGGTGCGGCAGGCGGTGATTACAATTAACGTAAAGGACGAAAATGAATCCGGTTTTAACATCCATATTCCTGTTGATATGCAGCAATGTTTTTATGACCTTTGCCTGGTATGCGCATTTAAAAGAACTGAACAATAAACCCTGGATCATTGCAGCATTGGTAAGCTGGGGGATCGCATTATTTGAATATTTACTACAGGTCCCGGCCAATCGAATCGGGTATCGTGAGTTAAGTGTCGGACAGTTGAAAATCATGCAGGAAGTCATCACACTGTCCATTTTTGTACCGTATTCCGTGATGTATTTAAAGGAACCTTTGAAACTGGATTACCTGTGGGCAGGCCTCTGTCTTGTCGGTGCGGTTTACTTCATGTTTAGAAATGCATGATATGTATTGATGATCTTTTTTTCTGCTTCAACCAGAATTCCTCATGTTTTTTACTTTGAGAAAAGTGATGAAAGGTTATTTCAACATGACCAGTCGGCCATACTGCCCCTTGATATAGATTTTTGTTGAACAGATGTTGACGTCAACAGGGCCATGTTTTCCCTTCAGTTTCGCTGGATAGAAATCTTCTGTTTTTTGCCGTGTCAATCCTTTTATATATTTTTTCATGGGTGTAGTGTCCAGTGTGAACTTTGTAAAATCTTTGCCAATTGTTTCTTCCTTTGTCCAGCCAAGCAGCTTTTGAAAAGCCATATTGATGAATACAATTTTTTGCTGAATGACAATAACAATCGGGTCAGAGGCGGTTTCAAAGGCTTCTTTGAATAGACGGGTAATGCTTCATCCATCCGGTCAATGGCTTTTTCAAGGTCTTCTGCATAGGAATATTCTATTTGTCTATACTTTCATATTTCCATCTCATGTTATCTAAATCTCTTCAAGATATCCCGAACGGCAAGACCGATGGTCTCCAGCATATAGGGTTTTTTAATATAAGGGCCTGCACCGATTTTCTGAGCCTCATAAACACGGTCTGATTCTGAAAAACCACTGGTGATCAATGCAGGTTGTTTTGGATGGATTTCTAGAATCTGTCTATAGGTTTCCAGTCCATCCATACCCGGATCCATAATCATATCCAGGATCAGCAAATCCACACTGTTGGTTTTCATATATTCTACTGCCTTTTCACCACTTGAGGCAATTGATACGGAATAACCCAACTGAGTCAGCATATTGGAGGCAATCTCAAGCTGTTCTTCCACATCGTCCACAACTAATATGGTCTCACCGTTCCCCAGGTAATCATCAATTGCCGTTGTTCCTTTTGTTTTTTCGATTTCCTTATGAGTCATCGGGAAATAGACCGTAAATGTCGTTCCAATATCCTCGATGCTCTGTACGTCAAGGAATCCATCATGATCTTTAACCGTTCCCCAGATTACAGCCATGCCCAGACCCGTACCACTTCTTCCCATCACTTTTTTGGTATAAAATGGTTCGAAAATTCTTTCCAGGGTTTCCGATGAAATCCCTGTCCCGGTATCGGAAACACGGAGTGTAACATAATCACCGTCATTGATCTTTTCATAGCCGATGAATGGTTTGTCTATATACCGGTTTTCCGTTGTAATGGTTATTGTCCCGCCATCCGGCATTGCTTCTACGCCATTGGATACCAGATTCATGATTGTTTTGGAAATGTGTACCGGAGAACCGAGAATATTGGCCAGGTTGGTTTGAAGGTCTGTTTTGACCAGAACATTGGTGTGATGAAAGAGTAGTTTATCATATTCAGGACTTTTCATGTAATCAGCGATGATGTCATTGAGATTCACTACTTCGGAGGTAGCGACGCCTCTTCTTGCCATGGTCAATAAATCCTGAACAATTGCGGCTGCTTTTTGTCCGGAGGTCTGCATGATTTTAATACCTTTTCTCATCGGACTGTCTTTTGGAAGTTTCATAAGAAGTAATTCCGGATAACTTACAATGCCGCTTAAGATATTGTTCAAATCATGTGCAACACCTCCGGCAAGCATTCCGATGGCCTCCATTTTTTCGGCTTTCCGGAATCTGGTTTCCAATTTTTTTCTTTCCGTAATATTACGGACTATACACAGGAATTGTTCTTCGAGCAGCGGCAGCATCCTCGCTTCATAGTGATTTTTTATACCCTTAATGGTAAGGGAATACTCCATGCTGATAATCGAATTTATATTTTTAACCTGGGAAATGGCTTCAAGGAATTTTTCCCCGACATTCTGAAACGGAATTCTCTGGATTGGCTTTCCAATCATTTTTTCTTTTGGAATAAAGAGATCGGTTGTGCTGCCTTCCTTGCAATTCAGGATGGTTCCGTTTGAGTCAAACCAGATGAAAAGATCAGGGAATGCTTTAAACAAGGCCTGAAGCTCTGAATTCGCCTGCATCAGTTCCTGCGAACTCAACTCCAGTGATCGTTCGAGCATACTGCGGTCT
>CAYTGW010000300.1:0-3336 GCA_964437395.1 uncultured Desulfocicer sp. | reverse complement strand
CGAATTCCACCAAGCCGAAATCCAGGGATAAAAATCCATCCTTATTGCCGGTCTGAAGTGGATTTGCTTACTGGCCTTTTACCTCAAATAATAAATGTAAATCGCGAACGGGAGAAAACTATCAATTGCCGAAGCAGGTACTTTTGCATGTTCGCGTTTCATATGCTCCAATAACCTATCAAATTGCCAATCTTGTATATCTGAGTATTTCCCTTTTGCACCGGCATAAAACTGAGATTTTATATTTTTACATAGCTCGTTACAAACATCATCTTTGAATTCACGCAATGCATCAATCCGTGATTGATCATACGCCCCAAGTTTCTTTTCACGAAGACGTCTCTTGATCTTTTTCTCAGACTTAGCTCGATCGTCTATTGAAAATTCGTAGGATAGTATATTAAGTACTTCGCTCTCGTATGTCGGTTGATTTTTATTCATCTCAACTTGGCCAACACGTCCTTCACTGGCTTGGATGGGGTGCAGCGGAATCTCTGTCCGTGTGAAAGGCATTTCGTAAAATCTTTTACTGGTCATAATTATAGTAACCTGTTGACCAGAAATTAAATCTTGAGAACATCCGAGTCTTTTTTAGAAGTCTTTCAGGGCTCGATCTGTATCAATGCTCGCTTTGCGGCAGTCTGGATTGCCAACTTTGAGGCTCTCGACGCTGATGCATGACACCGACAATCAAGATGACGTTTCCTCTGATTATGAGAAAGTCAACCTTCATCGGCGGCGGATATTTTTGAAAACGTCCTCTGCGGATACGGCTTTTATTTCGCCCCGTTCATACGCATCAATACGACTTTCGGCTTCCTCGGCCCACAACTGTTCAATTTCTTCATACGATATATTCAAGCTGGCAAACAATTGTTCCGCCAACTGCGTCCTTTCATTAGGCGACAGGCTCAGCGCTTCGGCTATCACTTGTTCGGCTCTTGCGGTCATAAGGTGCAACCCTCTTGTCTTTTTTTTTGTTAAAGCAGTTGGGTTTTCAATCTCCTATGTCTTCAGAAACAAATGTATGGGATTGCAGGACACGATTTTCAATATCCCGGATAAAAACCATTATACCGCCTTTGCTCATCACCCGTTCAAAATCCTGAAGAGTATCCTCTCTCGTCCGATCCGACAATTTTTCAATATACTCACGCGCTGGATATGCCGCTACTGTCCTGTTGGCCAAATCGCATTCGATTATTGGGCGTTTATCCGAATGCTCATTCCATGCCCGCATGATGGTTGGCCAAAACTCGGCTATTTGAATCGAATAGTCTCGAATCATTCATCTCGTCCTTTATCAGTATTTATATTTTATCCGATCTCACACCTTTGCTCGCATAGTCAACAACAATTTCAAATGAGAGACAAATGAGGACAGCCCCAATATGCTGTTTATCATCCAAACTTTAAGAGTGATAACATGTCCTTGCATTCAGAAGGAAATATTGGTTGGGGGAATACAGCAGGGGCATTGGCATTGGCGGCATTGGGTCGCACCAAGATAACATCTTGAAAATTTATTTTTTTTGCGTTATGAAAAGCCCAATTTAGTAGTAACGCATTTTTTTACCTTCAAAATCGACAATATTGGGGCATTTTTGTAGTGCATGTGCGTGCATATCGGCATTACATCCCCGGACATATCCGGCACATCACTCATCGTTGCCGTTGAGTGCTTACGAGTTTTTTTTGAAAGATACATAAGCAACACTCAATATCGCGGAGACTTTCACGATATATGAGCTAAACAAAAGCCATGCCTAGGAATTGATCAAAACACGAAAACGAGCGCGTCCTATGATTGCCGATATAGAGATTGACGTATCGATCAATTCTCTTCTTTGGATAGACATGTCATTTTTCAACAACTTTAACCGGACAGTAGCGATATGGTGCAATAATCGATTTCATAATTAAAATTTTTCAAATTCCGGAGTCTCATTTAACACAACGAATCTATGGAATGGATGTGTTGCGAACCCTTGCGATCCTGCTCGTGGTAATATTTCATGGGCTTTTACTCGTTCCAAATTTTCCAGGAAAAGTGTATCTGTTTTTTCTTTTTGGATATCTTGGTGTGGAACTTTTCTTTGTTCTGAGTGGATTCCTCATCGGAACAATTCTCATTCATAGAACGGACAAAAATACACCTTTTTCGTTTCAAGATGTTTTGCATTTCTGGATACGCCGTTGGTTTCGCACATTGCCGAACTATTTATTATTTCTTGCGATCAACATTATAATCGTTTCGTACTGCCTTCAAACAGCACAATATTCATTTCCCTATTTTGTCTTTTTACAAAATTTTGCATGGCCATGCGGGCAGCTCATGCCGGAATCGTGGAGCCTTGCCGTAGAAGAATGGTTCTACTTAACGATACCGATTTTAATGTTTGTTTTCACAAAATTCAGCGACAAAAGGCGATATTCGGTTCTTGTTTGCATTCTATGCTATATTCTATTTTTTTCAGCTATCCGGTTTTCCGTATTTGCAGACCAGTCCCTCGATTGGGATTCGGGCATTCGTAAAGTCGTAATGCCGCGCCTTGATGCAATCGGGTACGGAGTTCTAATAGCGTATCTGATCAATTACTATCCCAATTATCTTAGAAGCATTTCAAAAAAAATGATCTGCCTGGCCTTATTGCTTACACTGATTCTCTCGGTTTTCTATTGCCATGGCCTGGAAACGGAGTTTGCATCCTATTTTTATAGAACTGCATTCTTTTCGATTGTAAGCATATCCTTGTCAATGGTAATCCCGTTCCTAAAAAATATGAAGTGTAAAAATGATCGAGTTAGATACACGATTACACATATCAGTATTATATCATATTCAATGTATTTGGTGCATTATTCGATTGCAATGCTACTATCAAAATATTTGTTGAATCATTCCATCTCCTGGATGTTGTCTTACGTTTGCTATATCGTTGTAACAGTCGCCCTATCAACGATATCATATAAATACTATGAAAAACCGACAACCGACATTCGAGAGAGAATCACATCCGTCGAAATAAATCGCTTCCTGAAATTTGCTTCACGAAAAAATTATCGACCACCAATTTGATCCGTTCTTAACTGATTTTCGACAGAAAAAAGGGACAATCGTATGCTTTTTGTCGATTTGCTTGACCATCTTATGAGCGAGCTTGTCCGCCGCCAGTCTGGGGGCATTTCCGAGTTCACGAAAATGAAAAAGCAATAAAAATCGAAATAAAAGGCCGGTGTGTTCTAAAAAATGCGAAGCCTGGTTGGCTTTTCAGGCATCAGTCAGGCTCGTCATCCGGCCGATGGTGTCGTAGGAATAGGTAATGGCGGGATGGG
>CAYTGW010000299.1:0-3339 GCA_964437395.1 uncultured Desulfocicer sp. | reverse complement strand
GTGAAAACTGTCCTGCAATGCTGGATGATTGTCTGGAGAAATAGGACAAAGCACAGGTGAAATCAATTGACTTGGATAAAAGGGGTGTGGTATCGAGCTAACTTAAAGACCGGATGGTCTGTTTGTTGATAAGAACCCTCATAGTTGAGATATAATATAATGATATCAGAACCTATTGCCGGCTTTCAGCAGGCTTATGAGACAAGCAGCCAGATCCTCAGCCGGATTCATGATCAGGGACAAAAACTGTTCGGATATTTCTGTACCTATACACCTGTGGAATTGCTGTCTGCCTGCGGATATCTGCCGGTCCGGATGATGGGGGGAAGGGGCAAGGCAGAGCAATGCTATCGCCTTTTGCCGGAGTTTATCTGCCCTTTCATGAAGCGATCCCTGGAAAGGGCCATGAACGGAGAGTATCATTTCCTTTCTGGAATTGTTCAGAGTTATTCATGCGATGCAGTATGCGGTTGTCAGGCGGTCTGGAAAAATAATTTTCTCGACATGTCTCTGTACAGTATTTCTCTTCCATATAACAGCAATCAGCAGTCGCGGGAATTTTACATTGCAGAATTCAAGAATTTTATTGAAAAGCTGGGGCAGCCATATGATTCAACTTTTCAAGAAAAGCTGCGACAAGCCATTGAGCAATACCGGCAGGTCCGGCAGGCTGTTCTGAATCTCTATGATTCCGCTCAATCCGGCCTCCTGGATATTTCTGCGGAAGAGATGTGGTATGCTGTGCAGGCTGGTTTTGTTATTCCGCCAGACCAGTATCTGGAGTTGATCAATCGCCTGATCCAGAGGGAAAAAGAAGCATCCGTAGATAAAAATCATCTAGTATCTTTGATCATATCCGGAAGTGAGATCGGACACCCGGATATCCTTACCTATGTTGAAAAAACAGGCGGCAGAATCCTGTGGAATGATCATTGTACAGGCATCCGTTCCTTTGAACCGGCAGATGGATATGGAGAAGATCCAATGGAACGGTTGGTAGACCGGTATATGAAACGGTCTCCCTGCGCTTCCCGTTCCAGAGCAGAGGATCGATGGCTGCGATGGGAGAAAAAACTTCATCATGCAGATGTTGAGGGAGTTATCTTTGTCCTGCAAAAGTTTTGTACGCCGCACTTGTCGGATATTCCATACTTCAAGGAGCAATTAAAAAAACGAGGAATTCCGGCGATTGTTGTTGAGATGGATGAGAGCTGGGAGGTAAGCGGACAGATTAGAACCCGGATAGACGGTTTTCTGGATATGGTTCAGGAAAAAAATGGATAAGAAAAGCAAATCAACAAAACGGCTGCAAGCGGCGAAAGAGATCAATCGGATTGTATTTGAATACTATATGGAATGCAGTCAGGCCAAGAGTCAAGGCATCCCTGTCGGATGGATGCCTCCCATGAACGGGGCTATTGAGATTTTTTATGCAATGGGGCTTCAACCGGTTTTCCCGGAAAACTGGTCACCGGTGTGTGCAGCCTTTGGCCTTGCGCCTCAAAATTTCGAAATATCGGAAAACATGGGGTACTCCATTGATCTCTGTGGTTATCTGCGAAACATTATCGGATATGTTCATGGGCCGATTGAAACCAGCCAGTGTATTCTGGGGAATCTGCCGGTGCCGGATTTTCTGCTTTCTCCGGGAGGAGGCTGTGTTCCGGTCATGAAGATATTTCATGCCCTGGAACGCCGTTTCCCGGATGCAGCGGTTTTCCGGGCAGACCTGCCGCAGGTTGCATTACATGATATTCAGCCGCATCATATCCAGTATGCCGTACAGGAAATTCAACGGTTGATTTCCTTTCTGGAGGAAACAACCGGCAGAAAAATGGACTATGACAGGCTGGAAGAGTCTGTGGCATTATCGGACAAGGCCTGCGCCCTGTGGGATGAAATCATGTCGTACCGCAGATATATACCGACTCCTTTTTCCGCTGCTGAAATCGGGATCATGTTTGTGATGGTCACCCGCCAAGGAACCCGGATTGCCGTGGATTTTCTGGAAAAGGTTCTGGATGAGTTGAAGGATCGCGTAGCCCGGAAGCAAGGAGTGATTCCGGAAGAAAAGATCCGTTTGTTCTGGGACAATATCCCTCTCTGGTACAACCTCGGGCTGTTTAACTATTTTGAGGAGATGAACGGGGTGGTAGTGGCGGAAACCTATTCAACTGCATGGTCCATCCGCCTGGATGCAGAAGACCCGATCAAGGCGCTGGCATTGAAAAGCCTGAAATCGTACCCCCTGGTTTCATGCGTTTCCATGGAAAATCGAATGGATTCGATTGTCAAAGCCTGTAAAGAGTATTCCATTGACGGGGTGATTTTTCACCGGAACAAATCATGCCTGCCGATCACCCTCGGGCAGATGGATATCAAACGGCGACTGGAGGAACATCTTCAGATTCCTTCCATTATCATTGATGCAGATCATATGGATGAGAGAAATTTTTTCCCGGCCCAGTTCAGAAATCGTGCAGATGCTTTTATGGAAATGCTTCTCGCGAAAAGAAAAGCAACTTCTTGATAAGGAGAAAGACCCATGAAGACACTAGTTGAAATGTTGAAAAAACGATGTGAAAAAGATGCATCCAAAACCGCATTTCTGATTAAGCAGGAAGGCCGCTGGCAGCCGGTTTCATGGTCTTATGTCAATGACCGGTCAGAAAAAATTGCAGCCGGTCTGCTTTCGCTGGGAATAAAATCCGGCAATGCAGTCTCCATACTCGGGAATACCAGGCTGGAGTGGACATTATCGGATCTGGGAGTTATGCGGGCCGGAATGATCAGCGTGGGTATCTATCAGACCCTTTCCCGTGAACAGATTACCTATATATTGAATGATTCGCAATCAAAAGTTCTTTTCCTGGAAAATAAGGAGCAGTTTGATAAAATTCAACCGCAGTTGGATCAACTACCGTCTTTAGAGAAAATAGTCCTATGGGACGGGGATGTAGACGCAGATATCGTAATCCGGCTTCCCGAACTGATCAAAGCCGGCGAGAAAGCATTGACCGGAAAACCGGATCTTGTCGAACAGGCGGAGAATGCCATCTCGACGGACGATACAGCCCTGGTTATCTATACTTCCGGAACCACCGGCCCGCCGAAAGGGGCTTGCCTGACCCATAAGAATATCCTGGCCGAACTTTCGGCCACATCGATTATTCCGAATGAAATACTGGGGGATACCATGATGTTTTTTCTCCCCTTATCCCATGTGGGGGAGCGTGTTGCAGGCCAGTTCATGAGAATCAGCCGCGGCATCACAGCCGCTTATGTAAAAGATATCAACCATATTCTGGATGACATCAAGGAGATCCGTCCCACCTTCTT
>CAYTGW010000298.1:0-3367 GCA_964437395.1 uncultured Desulfocicer sp. | reverse complement strand
ACCGGCGAAGGCCGGTGTCCAGAAAAGAATTGAAAATACTGGATAGCACTTCACTGGATTCCGGCCTTCGCCGGAATGACAAAAGCAGACTTTTGAAATTAGCACAAGACACCAACCGAAAACCGTCAACCCGGCCAACAGGCAAACCGGCTAACTGGTTAACGGGCCAAACCGGCCAACCTATTTCCCCACAAACCTCCCTGTATGAAACCTAGCCTGAATCTCTGAAACAATTCCGGCAAAAAACCGATACTTCAATATCACCTTCATCATTTTAAAAGCTGTCCGGGCCAGTGCTGAAAACTGGCCGGAGTGCTTGGATTCTCCGCCCAGACGTTGAAGATAGGATACCGGAATTTCAATAATCCTTTGCTTGCAGATCAGAACAGCAATCATCATCTCCGGAGCAAATTCCGGCCCTCTGGCGCTGAGCAAAGGCCGTATCCGCTGATAACTGGATTTCCAAATAGCCCGATAGGTACATCCCACATCCGTAAACCGGGGTTCCTGATTCCACCACAGCAGTTCAATAATCTTTCCGAAAATCACATTGACCCAGCGTACCAGGCCTCTCATGTTCGTACCTTGCTCAATCATCTGCCGGGTAGTCCGGGTGCCGATCACCATGTCACAATCCTTGAGGTATTCCATGAACTTTGGAACATCCTTGGAGCGAAAAGTGCCATCCGCTTCTGTGAGAATAATAATATCTCCGGCAGCCTCGTCAAGACCCCGCCGCAATGCGCACCCGTATCCCTGATCCATTTCAAGAACAACCCGGGCTCCGGCTTTTTCCGCTATTTCAGAGGTTCTGTCCATGGAGTTGTTATCCACAACCACAACCTCATTCACCAACCCTTGGCTGTTAAAATCCTGGACCACCCCCTCAATTGTATTCTCTTCATTATAAGCAGGAATCACAACACTGACCTTGTATCTGGAAAACATCTTTTCCCGGATCAGATAGTTTGCCTGATTCAGATCATCCGTGTTGTTCACGTTCAGGTATTTGCCCTCCAGCATGCAGGCCATCACCTTTTCCTGCCTGGCCATATTGGACAGAACATCTGTGATCTCGATCTCCTGCCGTAACTCGGATGGAGGTGTCTGTTTGATATATTGAAAAACCTTTTGATTTAAAAAATATGTCCCCACACCCAGCAGATCGGTTGTCGGGTTTTCCGGTTTTTCGATCAGCGATTTTACCCTTCCCTGCTGGATGTTTCCGGTAAAATTTTTGGAGATCAGAGAAGGGTTGGTAACCTGCTTGAACAGCAGCACTGCATCCGCTTCCGTACCCTGATCCACCATTCCAAGGATGTCCCGATGGTTTGAGTCCAGATAGAATTCATCGGCAAGCATCACAATAAACCGGTTTTCCTTGATATGCTCTTCCACCATCAGCAATGCATGTCCAATACCCTTTTGCTGTTTCTGAACCACAAAGCTGAAATCAACCCCCATATTTTTCTGATTCAGGTATTCCGGTATCTGGTTGCCATAATGCCCGACAACAACAATGATTTTTTTCACGCCAAGCTGATCCCGCATGATTTCAATATTTCTCTCGATCAGGGGTTTTCCATCCACTTCAAGCAAGGCTTTTGGAATATATTTGGTTTTCGGATAGGCACGCATCCCTCTTCCTGCGGCCAGGATTACTCCGGAGATCTCAGTTGTATTTGGCATTACTCACTCCTCATAAATCCCCCCTTTTTTATGGCATTAACTTAAAGGGGGCACAACCAACAATTCCCCCCTCTAGGGGAGAACAGCCAACAAATTCCCCCCTCGAGGGGGGCCAGGGGGGTGTAACATTATACATTAACATTCCTGCGTCTTTCCCTTGTCCTAAAAAACCTTACAAGATCAAAGACAAAATTGCCATCTGTAAATATTTCAACCTGATCAATACCCATGGACTGAAAAAGCTTTTTCAGATTCCGCTGTCTTTCCTGTCCATGCTTTTCATACTGCTTTCGAACCATTGCACTGCCTGTGTCGATCAGAAACATCTCTCCGGTTTCCGAGTCCTCAAGTTCGATCAATCCCACATCCGGCAAACGGATCTCGTGCGGATCGGTAATCGAAACCGCAATGAGATCATGACGCCGTCCAATGATCCGCAGCTTTTTTTGAAAATCATTTCCAATGAAATCAGAGACCAGAAACACTACGCACTTTTTGTGGGTAATCCGATCCAGATAAGCAAGGGCCGACGCAATATCTGTTTTTTTCTGTTTGGGTTTAAACTGAAGCAATTCACGGATGAGTCTTAAAACGTGACTGGTCCCTTTGGCAGGAGGAATAAACATTTCGATCTGGTCTGTAAAAACAATCAATCCAACCTTGTCATTGTTCTTGATGGCCGAAAACGAAAGAAGGGCGCAAAGTTCTGCTGCGACCTCATTCTTTAACTGTTTTCTGCTTCCGAAATCCCCGGATGCGGATAAATCCACTAGAAAATGGACGGTCAGTTCCCTTTCTTCAACAAACCGTTTTACATACGGCTCTCCCATCCGGGCCGTGACATTCCAGTCAATTGAGCGGATCTCATCCCCGATTTTATATTCCCGCACCTCATCAAACTCCATGCCCCTGCCCTTGAAAACACTTTCATATTCACCGGCAAGGGAGTCGTTGACTGCCTTACTTGTATAAATCTGGATATACCGAATTTTTTTAACAAGCTCTTCCGGTATCATGGCACATCCACACTTTGAAGGATCTGTTCAACAACATCTTCCGATGTTTTTTCTTCTGCTTCCGCCTCATAGGTCACCACAATCCTGTGCCGCAGCACATTCATGGCCACTGTTTTTACGTCCTGAGGCGTGACATACCCACGGCCCTCCAGCAAGGCATTTGCTCTGGACGCCATGGCAAGAAAAATGGTTGCACGCGGAGAAGCGCCATAGCGAATCAACTGACCGATATCAAGCCCATATGAATCCGGATTTCGGGAGGCTTCTACAAGATTGACAATATATTCCTCTATTTTTTCATCCATGTAAATTTCATCGGAAAGCGCCCGGAGCCTTCGGATATCTTCCGGCGACATGACCGGTTCCACATCTGTCTGCGGAACAGATCGCGCCATTTTTTTCAGAATCAGGTGTTCTTGCGCCTTTGTGGGATAAGAAACCTTGAGCTTGAACATGAACCGGTCCACCTGTGCTTCCGGAAGCGGATAGGTTCCTTCCTGATCTATGGGATTCTGCGTCGCCATCACCAGAAAGGGGTCATCCAGAAGATAACTTGTATCTCCGATCGTAACCTGACGTTCCTGCATGGCCTCAAGCAAAGCGCTCTGAACCTTTGCAGGCGCACGGTTGATTTCATCCGCCAAGACAATATTGGCAAAGAT
>CAYTGW010000297.1:0-3377 GCA_964437395.1 uncultured Desulfocicer sp. | reverse complement strand
TGCAATCGGGTGAAAAAAAATGCTATTTATTTTACCGAAAGGGCTAAACTGTTACGGGAAATTTAGGGGAAATTTAGGGACGTTGTTGACAAATTATACAAAATATGAAGACAACCAGATAAAAAAAAATACTTTTTAAAATCATGCTGCCGCAATGCTTTGTTGCCCTTATCTTTTCGTCAGCCCATAACTTATACTACAGGTTGACTCTCCCTATGGTTGCTCTTGCCTCCGGTTCACAATTCGGGGGGATTAACTGGGCAACGTAATCACCACGATTACAGACCATGATAACTCCGGTGAATTCCGGTGACAGTATACTTATCTTTCACACTTCTTTTTTCAGTCCGAATCCTTGATGTTTGAATCCGCGATAAAGCAGGAGTTCCATTTAATCAATAAAAAAATCCTCCCCTAAACAATGTGGGAAGCAGAGAAACTTCAATTGAGATTGGAAAGACAGGCGATTTCCGTCATCATATTATCGAGAAACGGTTTTACATTCCTGGTGGGCGGGATTGTCACTGGTTTGCCGATGCGGATATTGACATTGGTCCGCAGGCTGTTGCGCTGATATTGAATACCGACGGGCAAAAAGGTGTTGCTGTCGTCAGCGCGGGAAAGGATAAAGCGCACCATCCCTTCATATCCTGGGCCCATGCAATTTGCAAAATAAGTTCCTTCCGGAAAGATGACCAGAGGATCGCCTTTTTTTAATACCTTCAATGCTGCTTTCAAAGAACTCCGGCTGCGCATGGGATTTTCCCGGTCCAATGGAATACCGCCCATGAAAATCATGAGCCGGGCCAACCAGCGGAATTTGAACAATTCAATTTTGGCGATATAGAACATGGGGCGGGGCGTTATGAAAGCCGTCATGGGGATATCCTCCCAACGCTGATGTTTGGGAAGCAGAATATAAGCCCCTTCTTCGGGCAGGTTTTCACGGCCTTTGATCCGAATCCTGAAGAACGGAGAGAATCCAATCCGCATGATTATGGAAACGATCCGATAGAGCCAAAATCTGAAGTTGATATCAGTCATGAAAAAATTTTATGTCAACCTATGATGGATATCAAGCTTTTCTTTACGAAAGGAATTTGAATTCGATCCGGTGCGGCGATTGGGTTATCATCTTTTATATTTTATATGCAGGCCGTCAGCTACTTGCGCCGGTTTTTTATCAAGTGTCCAAATTGGAACGCCCGTTAACAGAGCGGATGCAATCAGATTCGCATCCACATAGCCTATACCTTTACCCATTAAACGGTTATTCTCAATAAAGGATGATACCTCATCATGTTCAGCTTCAATACTCATTGGCAGCAGTTGAAAAAAAGAAAGTATAACGGATCTGTCCGTAAGATTTCCGCAAGCGAGTTCCCCGACGATGAATGGGTGACATAATACCGTGCCATTATTGAGCAGGTCTGCCAATTCAGGATTTCCATCTCTCAAATGCGAAACCCAAACAGACGTGTCCACCAGAACCATGAGCTGTCATACTCCTTTTCTTCTTGGTATTTCCTGAAGCTGTTTTTGAGTTCCACCCAGCTTTGCAAGTCTCTTCGCGCTTTCTCTGGCAATAAGAGCCTCCAGACCTAGCTTAACGAGTGTTGTTTTCTCTTTAATTCCAGTAATTTTTGCTGCTTTATCGATTAAGTTATCTTCAATATTCAATGTTGTTCTCATATTGTTACCTCATATGAATGTGATGATGTAATATGTATATTTTATGCATATATGTCAAGATCAGTTTTTGATAACGGCGCAGCTCAAGTTTGGCGCGGCTTTTTGCCCATCTCCAATGATGAGTGGTCTTGCCCCCCGTTGTTTCCTCGAATCTGTGCTTGTTTCACTTGAACATGTAATTCAGAGAAATATGCAATCAGATAAAGCCTTGATCGAAAAGAATGTAGCGAGATTTTTTTCGCTCAAGTGTCTTGTCCGGCATTTTCAGGATGCCATTTTATCTGTAATTTTCGTTGATTGACAGCGCAGTCACGAAGATAAAGATTGATCAGGCTTTGGTACGGAATACCGGTTTCCTCTGACACGGATTTGAAATAGGAAACAGTGTCTCTGTCCAGCCGTATTGTTACAGGTTGTTTCAGATGCTTGATATAAGGGTTTTTGCGTCCTTTCATTTTTGAAAAATCATAATGGTCTCTCATTTTTTAAGCCTCCAATATTCATCTTCTTCATTGTGATCCGCCTTTCTTGCCGATATAATTCTGACAACTGTTTCACTCTCCCGAAAACAATGGCAGACAAAGAGGATACGAAGTTTAAAATTGATTCCAAGCAGGATGAAACGGTCTTCAGGCTCTGAACGATCGGGATCAAAATATTGTATGGCATTTTCATCATAGAAGACAGTGCGTGCCTCATCGAAAGAAACACTATGCTTTTTGATATTGGTCTTTTCCTCCTGTTTATACCATTCAAATCGCAATTCATCCATATGTACATTGTACTTATATTAAAGTGCATTTCAAGAAGCAAGTTGGAAGCAAGTTGGAGGCGGATAGTCAGTTTAGAGTAAGAACGAAAGGTCCAGAATGTGCCGTGCGAAGATTCAGTTGTGTAATTATTGCAAATCATTATTTCATTTGTAGGGGCAGCCCTTGTGGCTGCCCGTATTCCCTGTAGTATCCCCGTATTCCCTGTGGTATCCCCGTATTCCCTGTGGTTGCCCGTATTGCTTTTTAAGGCAAATCGTAATAATAAACAGGTAAACCACCGGCTCTGCCGGTGGACTCCCAAAGTTTGACAATTACGGGAATAAGAGGGAAGTCTCACAATTCTGAACCGCTCAAAGTTCAAGAAGAGGAGACTTCCCATGTACGACGAACAGAGTTTAAGCCACACGAAGTGGGATTGCAAGTATCACATCATATGGATACCGAAGTATCGGAAGAAGGCAATATTTGAAGATCTTAGGAAATATCTTGGGGAAATATTCCGAGAGCTGGCATCGCAGAAAGAGTGCAAGGTTGTTGAAGGGCATCTTATGCCCGACCATGTTCACATTTTGCTTTCGATTCCACCAAAGTATTCGGTGTCCCAGGTTGTTGGTTATATCAAAGGAAAAAGTGCGATTCAAACTGCCCGGAATTTTCAGGGACGAAAGAAGAATTTTGTGGGGCAGCACTTTTGGGCCAGAGGATATTATGTATCGACGGTTGGCAAGGATGAAGAAGCCGTGCGAGAATATATACAAAAACAGGAAAAAGAAGATAAACGTTTTGAGCAACTGAATTTATTTTAACAGCCACCTTAAGGTGGCTCCAGGTTTTCAACCGCTTTGAGCGGTTCAGTTATTTCAAGCCACCGGCTATGCCGGTGGTCTATGACTTCATTGAGGCCAACCTTAT
>CAYTGW010000296.1:0-3453 GCA_964437395.1 uncultured Desulfocicer sp. | reverse complement strand
CGATATTAAAACATAATCAGAATCTGATGATTTTTCCGGAAGGAACAAGATCCAGGACCGGTTTGATTTCTACCCGGGATTTTCCATATGGAGTGGGCCGGCTTTTGTGCTGTGTTCCGGAATGCAGGGTACTTTGCATCTATGCCCGTGGAGATCATCAGAAAAGGTACAGTCTCATTCCGGGATATAAAGAGATATTTTCTGTGAAAATGGAAATGATCAAACCAGTTACAGATGCAAATGGCCTGAAAGCCCATCGGGATATTTCCGCACAGATTATCCAGCATCTTTCCACCATGGAAAAACATTATTTTGCAGAACATCGGAAATGACATTGTGGATCTTGCCCATCCGCAAGCCATTGCCGGATATGAAGATCACCGTTTTGTAAGCCGTGTGCTTACTCTAACTGAGCAGAAAAAACTCCGGTCTTCTTCCTTCCCGAATCAATGCCTCTGGAGTTTCTGGGCAGCAAAAGAAAGTGCTTACAAGGTGATCTCCAGATTCTTTCCTCTGGTTTCATCCTCTCCGAAGCAGTATGAAGTATCCATAGGCGATATCAAATCTCCATCCATTTTTCATGGCATGGTTACCACTCCGGAAACAACTGTGCAGATCCGAGGGTCGATTGATCCGGACTATGTTCACTGCCTGGGTGTAACAGGAAAGGATGTGGACGATCAAACTATTGAAACCGGTATTTATCCAATCCCTACAGAAAATATGGGAGATATCATCCTGCCGGAACAGGAATCCTTATTTGTCAGGGAACTGGCAAAAGATCGAATCGCTGCATACCTGAAAACGGATGTTTCTCAAATTCAGATCAGACGCAAAATCATCGCAAATCAACCCGGGCCTCCGGAAGTTTTTGTTCAGGGGAAAAAAATTCCGGTCAACATCAGTTTGAGTCATGACGGACGGTTCGTGGCTTTTGCTTTTACTCGGTTCGATACATAGTGTAGACTTTTTATTTACATGCCGCTATCGGAAGTTTTTTTCAGGCGGGAAAACATCTGCCGTCCAAGCATTGCAATGCATTCAGCATCCAGGTATTTTTCAACCCTGTTTTCGAACAGCACGGAACATTTTGCCGGAAACTCTTCATCCGCGTCATTGTAAAGTAAAAGGACAGGTATCGTCGGAAGAGCATCAAACTGCATAGCAACGTCATACTCAGCGTCAAGTCCGGGCGGATAACCGCCCAGCAAGGTTCCGGCCTTTTTCAGCTCTGGGATCTTTCCTGAAAAATAAAGAACTACCGCATGCTCAATTTCATTTGCGAAATATTTTGTCAGAGGTCCTGCGTCTTTCAGGTTCCGGAAGGATACCCAGTTATCACCTGCGGGAGATTTATCCGGGCATAGCAAAAGATATTTGCTCAGAATCACACAAATATCATAAGCAGGTTTTTCACCGGAAGGGCTGGTGATTTTTTCGGAAGAAACAGTGTATTCGCTTTTAAATAACGGTATTTTTATGATCTCTCCGTCTGTTTTCAGGCCGAGTTTCAAAGCAACTGATTCGAAGTTTATTTTTCCAATCTGTTCGAGATAATTTTTATAGGTTTTTTCAAATACGGTTTTTTCGGATTGCATAGTCTATTCCTGTAGCAGAATTCAAAACCACTGATTAGGTCATCCTCTGCGGAATCAAGGAGTTCGACCCTCATTTAATCTGATCCCTGATTCTTTTTTTTACCTGATCAAAGGATGTAAAGCGGGCTTTCCCTTCTTTTATCTCTTTTTTTTTATCAGCGAAAGGTTCCCTCAGCGATTGACTTCTTTTCTGTGAGCTACCTTTACTACCCAAACTGTAAGCTCATTATCTTGAATTGAATATAAAATACGGTAACAACCTTGACGAAGACGCTACCTTTCCTGGCCACTCAGTTTTTGTGAACCATTTGGCCTTGGGTTTATTGACAGCGATTTTATCTTTTCAAGAATAATTTTTAACTGTGCTTTTGGAATAGACTCAAAATCCTTCCAAACCGAGTTTTTGAACAGAACTTTATATTCGGCCATCTTTTTTTAACCTTTTAACCATCTGTTCGTAACTGATTACAGGTTCATGATCTCTTTCCTCAAAGGCAAGAATATCTTCGGCGTCCTCAGACAATGCCTGCTTGACAGCTTCGTTTATCAGTTCGGACATCGACCTGGATGTTTCAAGAGACTTGATTCGTAGTGCTTTGTGCAATGCAGAATCCAAATATATGGTTGATCTTTTTGATAATGTCGTCATTTTGCCACCTCCTGTTTGATCATGAAGGTTATTGTGTTCACTGATCCTGTTTTCTTTTTATAACAGGTTATATCCGGAGGTTTCGGCTGCGGCCTTATCAAAAGTTACCGTTTCTCTGCAGCCATTTTCCGTGTTAATTTGAGATAAAAGGCAGTCGGCAAAATCAACTTTATTATTCAGTTTGAATTCTTGAAGTGCCCTCCAAACAATATCAATCATATGAATTTTAAACTGTTCCGTGTTCAAAATTTTTTCTAAAATTTCAGCAATCAGCGACTTCTTTACATCATAGAGTCTTTCAAGAACCCACACGGTTTCGCATAAAACGATATGATTGATGAAGGCGGGATCCGTTTCACTGCATTTCTTTTCTATAAATTCGGTCGCGATTCTGGTTTGATCCGGATCATCCTGGGCGAGGTAACGTACCAGTACATTTGTATCAATTCCAATCATATCTTGCTTCCACCAGCTTTAATCGCTTGGTTCATGTCACTTATTGAGATCGGTTTCCTGGGTTTTGGAACGATTCCTTTGAGTTCTCTTACATTTGTTTTAAGCGGCAGAAATGTTACTGTTCCAGTAGAATTATCGATAAAAAAATGAATTCTGTCTCCTGCCTGGAGTTTAAGTTGATCCCGGATGTCTTTTGGGATCGTAATTTGACCTTTGCTTGTAACCGTTGCGGTAATCATATAAACCTCCTTACCAAATAATTATATCCTTACAATAGGGTAAGGTATGTGATTTGTCAAATTAATTTTCCTGCTGTTCCTGTTGCGAAAGGGGTTTTTATTTCTTCAACATGAATAAAGATGGGCAAATTTTTTAAAACGTTTCAGAATGAACACCGCTCCATGAATAATTTTAAGACTGCGTCGTTCAAACTCGTGGATAAGGGATCGTAAGTAAAAAACAGGATCGGAAAAATAAAAAAGCGGTCAGGTTTGCCGGCTATATTGATGATAAATTCCGGTCGGCTGTTGAAACTGTTTTTTACAACGATCCCTAACCCACTCAGACAGTGAACGACTTCGCTATAAAATCATTCATTGCGCTCCTGCCGTGAAAACAGAATAAGCTGTTGATGTTGTTTGAAATATTTTGTGTAATTTGTCAACAACGTCCCCATAAACCCAGGTGATTCATATGTAACAGTTTAGCCCTTTCGGTAAAATAAATAGCATTTTTTTTCACCCGATTGCA
>CAYTGW010000295.1:0-3489 GCA_964437395.1 uncultured Desulfocicer sp. | reverse complement strand
CTGATTGTTGACGCAGGTATCGGGTATGATGCGATGGATATTTTTTGATTGAATCTGATCATTCCCAAAACATAAATCATGGAAAAGCTGATTTCAAAAGCAACTGTGACATTGATGTCCGTGCTGCTGGATTCACAAAAAAAGGATACGACGGTTATGGATTCCGCCGTATCCTCCTGGATTGTACTATCATCAAATCCTTATCATCCCCTTCTTCGGGAAGTCTGAACTGGGCAAAAGCAACCTTTTTCCCATCAGGTGAAAAGATTGATTTCTTTATCATTTTTAAGAATCCTTTTTTTCACCACGAAGAACACGAAGATTTTTAAGCCTGAAATATCATAAATTGAATTTTGTTTTCTTATTTCCCCTTTGTGTTTCTTCGTGGTATAATTATCTGAGTTTATTTGCGATTTCTCCGGCTGAGCTAATTTCAAAACTATTAAAAAGCGTCACACCGGCGAAAGTCGGTGCCCAGAAAAGAGCCGAAAATACTGGATAGCGCTACGGTTGCGCCTGGCGGCTTGGAAAACAGCACTGCGTGTCTATCTTTCGCCGGAACTACAACAACAGACTTTTGAAATTAGCTCGGCTGAACGAATAAGTATTGACACCAAACAGCAATTCAGGCATTATTACCAATAAAATATAAGTATTTAAGCCTATTATCTTCCAAATACGTTTTATCAATAAAGGAGAAATAAAAAATGCCCTCAACCATTCTTGATAATGTAAAAGGAAGTGACCTTCCAAAAACCTGGGCTGAAAAAATAAATATCCTCCCCAACAAAATCTATACTGTTATTATCCAGCCCCAAGAGGAGCGCCAATCCCTTCAAAAAATAATGTCCCAAGTCAGCAAAAATGCCAAGGCCCGTGGCATGACGCCAGACATCTTAGAAAATATCCTTGGTGAAAAAATTAAACACCTATTATAAGGGCAGATGCTAATTGCGCGTAATTTTCGACACAAATATAATTATCAGCGCCTTGCTGTTTGATGGCACAAAACCAGCAAAGGCGTTTAAGATCGGCCTTCATCATTCTGCGTTTATCTGCGGTTCCATATAAAAAATCCACCAAAACACATGTGCAGAAATTTCTGACCGGGTTTCAGCGGATTGCTTTTAATGATGGAATCTGGGAGTACGCATCATCATATGAGGCTTAAACCCGCCTTGGGAGAGTCCATCATCTGCCGGTCAAAGGTGATCAGCAGGGGAAAAAAATATTGTGTCAGAATCGGAGATCTTTTCCAAAAACAAAAACCAGGAAAAGCTTGTTTCAAAAGCAACAGTGACTTTGATGTCCGTGCTGCTGGATTCATAAAAAAAAAGGATACGACGGTTATGGACTCCGTCGTATCCTCTTGGATAGTACGATCATCAAAATCAGGCTGTGCGGTTAGAATACACCTTGCACCTTACCGGTTTCAACATCTACATCAACCCGTCTGAAGGCCGGGTTTGAGCTGGTTCCGGGCATCAGGCTGATGGCTCCGGCAACCGGAACGATGAATCCGGCACCGCCGTATGTGAGTACTTCTCGTATCGTGAGTCTCCATCCCTTGGGAACACCTTTGATCGAGGGATTATCAGACAGGGAAAGATGGGTTTTTACCATGCAGAGGCCCAGTTTGGAAAGTTTCGGATCAGCCTGGATTCTCTTAAGTTGAGTCTGGGCTTCACCTGAGTAATCAACACCATCGGCGCCGTAAACTTCCTTGGCGATTTTTTCAATACGGTCTTTAATCGGCATTTCCAATTCATAGAGGAATTTGAAATCGGTTTTTTCATTGCAGGCTTCCATAACCGCGTCTGCAAATTCAAGAGCTCCGTCACCGCCCTTTAACCAGTGTTGTGACAGGGCAACTTTTGCACCTTCCGCTTCACACAGTTCGCGGACTTTCTTGATTTCATTTTTTGTATCAGTAAAGAATGCGTTGATACAAACAACCGGGCTGATACCGGCTTTTCTGACGTTCCGGATGTGATGAATGAGGTTTGCGCAACCTTTTTCAACCCAGCCTACATTTTCACCCTTGTATTCTTCCGGCATGGCTTTTCCGGGAACCGGAACAGGAGCGCCGCCGTGGCATTTCAGGGCGCGGATGGTGGCAACAACAACCGCTGCATCCGGTTTCAGTTTGCTGAAGCGGCATTTCAGGTTCCAGAATTTCTCAAACCCGATATCTGCGCCAAAACCGGACTCGGTAACATGGTAATCCGCCAGTTTGAGGCCGACCTGGTCTGCGATGATGGAACTCTGGCCGATGGCGATGTTGGCAAATGGGCCGGCATGAACAAGAACAGGCTGACCTTCGATAGTCTGCATCAGGTTCGGATTCAGAGCATCAACCATCCATGCGGTCATGGCACCGGCAACTTCAAGGTCTTCCGTGGTAACCGGGTTGCCTTTTTTGTCATAGGCCACAACGATTTTACCCATGCGCTCACGCATATCTTTCAGGCTGGTTGCGACGGCCAGAATAGCCATAACCTCTGAAGAAACCGCAATGCCGAATTTGGATTTCATCATGTAACCGTCGGTTTTACCGTTTACGCCGTCAATTCCGATAATGATATTCCGGAGTGACTGGCAGCAGTAGTCAATGACCCATCCCATTGCAACGTTGGTCGGATCAATGTCAAGGCGTCTCATTTTGGTTAGACGTGCGAGCTGTTCGTCATTGTAATTTCTTTCATGCTGCATACGGGAGGTTAAGGCTACCATCGCAAGGTTGTGGGCATTCATGATGGCATTGATATCACCCGTGAAGCCAAGAGAAAACTGGGTCAATGGAATACATTGAGCCAGTCCGCCACCTGCAGCAGAACCCTTGATGTTCATGGTTGGCCCGCCGGAAGGTTGCCGGATTGCAGCAGATACTCTTTTGCCGCGTTTTCCAAGACCTTCAACAAGTCCCATTGTCGAGGTTGATTTGCCTTCACCAAGAGGTGTCGGGGTGATGGCGGTAACATCAATATATTTACCATCTGGTTTGTTTTGGAGACGGGACAGAACTGTCCGGTAATCAATTTTCCCAAAGAAGTGCCCCTGAGGTAACAGTTCTTCTTTTGTCAGGCCGAAATTTTCAGCGATTTCATAAACGGTCTTCATGTGTTTTTCTGAATCCTGGGCGATTTCCCAGTCCGCATGTTTGGTCGGATCTAATGCCATGAGTTGCTCCTTTCAAAGGTTTGGCTCTAATCTGTGAGCCTAGCTAATTTTTAAAAAAAATACGTTTGCCTTTACTATATGGAAACCCTGATGGTAAAAAAGGTACCATCAGGGAACCTGACCTGGTTAAGGCCTCTCCAAAATATCTATCTTATCATTTGGTTGTCGATTTTTTCGTTCTTTGAAATGAGGTCGATAGTCAAAATTTTAGAAGAACCGTTTTGATTTGGATGCATTTGGATCGAATATTGATATTTTTTGTTTTAATAACAGACAGTTTACCCAAACCATACTTTTTTGCATCTTGCA
>CAYTGW010000294.1:0-3502 GCA_964437395.1 uncultured Desulfocicer sp. | reverse complement strand
TCAGTGCCCAGAAAAGAGCCGAAAATACTGGATTCTAGTTTTCGCCGGAACTACACAACAGACTTTTGAAATTGGCTCTTCACAATACCTGAATCCATATGGTGACTAAGATGACGGAAAAAGTATTCATCGGTAGCAATGATATGGCTACCTTCAAATGCCCGGAATGCAATAAAGTTAAAACAACTAACGTTTCCCGTTTTCGGAATATCCAGCAGGCGGTCCGCGTCAAATGCAAGTGCCCGTGCGGACATACCTATACTGCTATTCTGGAGAGAAGAAAACATATCCGGAAGGATACGCACCTGGCTGGAACATTTTTACATGAAAACGGCGTTGACAGGGGTACCATGGATATTCTGGATCTTTCAAGATCCGGGCTCAGGATCCAGACCAATTTTCCGATAAACGTCAAGGTTGGCGATAAAATGAGACTGGAGTTCACCCTGGATGACAAGCAGTTCTCAAAAGTATCCAAAGACGTAATTGTAAGGAGTGTAAACGGACGTTCGATCGGAACAGAATTTATATCTCTTGAACACTATGACAAACTGGGTTCCTATCTGCTCTTTGATTTCAGGTAACCATCTTTTTCGCAAAAGCTGTGACTATTTTTGCAGCCTGACGCTCACGGATCTTGCATGGGCATCCAGACCTTCGGTTTCTGCAAGCCGCATAATGTCCTTTGCTTCCTTTCGAAATGCCGCCTCTGAATAATAGATCAAACTTGTTTTTTTAATAAAATGATCTACGGACAAGGCAGAGGCAAATTTTGCCGTTCCTGCGGTAGGCAATACATGATTGGGGCCGGCGATATAATCTCCTACCGGTTCAGGGGTATGGCTTCCCAGAAAGACCGCACCGGCATTGCGGATCCGGCTGACAAAATCAAATGGATTTTCAACCTGGAGTTCGAGATGCTCCGGCGCAAACCGGTTTGCCAGTTCAATGGCGATCGAAAGGTTCGGGACAATCATGATTCCCCCGTACTTTTGAATAGATTCCTTGGCAATTTTCGATCTCTTCAATGTTTCCAGTTGCTTTGCAACCGCAGCTTTCACTGCCTGTGCAATCTCTTTTTGGTCTGTAATCAGGATCGCCGAAGCCAAAGGATCATGCTCCGCCTGTGACAGCAGATCAGCAGCAATATACTCCGGATTGGCGGATTGATCTGCGATCACCAGAATCTCGCTAGGCCCTGCGACCATGTCGATTCCTACTGTGCCGGCTACAATTTTTTTGGCCAACGTCACATAAATGTTTCCCGGCCCGACAATCACATTGACTTTCGGTATGGTTTCCGTTCCATATGCAAGGGCTGCAATTGCCCAGGCGCTTCCAGCCTTGTAAATTTTATGGATACCCGCCTTTTGAGCTGCCACAAGAAGGTGCGGATTGATGCTTCCGTTTCGGGTAGGAGGGGTGACCATGGCGATTGTTTTTACACCTGCAATCTTTGCCGGGATTCCGCCCATCAGCACCGATGAAACAAGAGGGGTCTCTCCGCCTGTCGCTCCGGGAACATAGACACCGGCTGCATCGACAGGATTGACCATCTGTCCCAATATCACTCCGGGCCGGTCTGCCTGAATCCATGAATTGGTGACCTGATGCTGATGAAAGGTTTCAATCTGTGATGCCGCCCGATCCAGTGCGCGCATGAATTCACGATCCACCATTTTCCGGGCTGCTTTTATTTCTTTGTCCGTAACCTCCAACTGATCGGCCGTAAGCTCTGGTGCATCAAAGCGGTTGGTGTATTGAATAACTGCGGTGTCCCCGTTTTTTTTTACATCATCCAGCATACGGGAGACATCCTGATAATCTTTCCGGGTATAGGAAAGACCACGATCAATGATTGCAGCAACCCTTTTTTCAGCAGCTTCAGACGGATATAAATAGATTTTCATGATCAGAAACCCTCTTTCATCAAACCGTGATTGTCCGTAAAGATATGTTTCTATGTCATCCCAAGCTGAATTGTCAATCAGGAAAAACCATGGTTGGCCATAACCCGGAACTTTGTAACAGGTTTGTTTGCAATCATTGAATAATGATTGACATAAACACAATGATCTGTATTTATATTTTTTTCAAAGCAACTGGATGAAATGCGAAAAAATCTGAAAATGATACTGTTTTTTATTTGATTCAATACCATGGAGGAAAAAAATGAAACACAACCGTATTTTTAATTTTAATGCCGGGCCCGCTGTACTGCCTTTACCTGTTCTGGAAGAGGTTCAGGAATCCTTCCTGAACTATAAAGGATGCGGCATGTCCATAACCGAAATCAGCCACCGTTCCAAATGGTTTGATGATATCATTAATGACGCTGTTGAAAGAACCAAAAGAATATTGAATCTTGGCGATCGTTATGAGGTCCTTTTTATGCAGGGTGGCGCAAGCATGCAATTTGCCCTGATCCCGATGAACTTTCTGGGTGATGGCCAGTCTGCGGACTATGTAAATACCGGGACCTGGTCAACGAATGCGATCAAGGAAGCCAAAATTCAAAAGAAAACCATTCAGGTTGTTGCCTCTTCCGAAGACAAAAACTTTTCCTATATTCCCAAAAATATCCGCTTTACCCCCGGCGCGGCTTATGTTCATATTACCTCAAATAATACGATCAAAGGAACCCAGTGGGCGAGTTTCCCGGATACATCGAATGTCCCCATTATTACGGATATGTCTTCCGATATCATGTCCCGGCCGGTCAATATGGAGAATGTCGGTCTTATCTATGCCGGGGCTCAAAAAAATATCGGCCCGGCAGGCGTATGCATGGTTATTGTTCGAAAGGACCTTTTGAAAACAGTTCCGGATAGTCTGCCCACCATGTTCAAATATACCACCCATTCAACCAAAAATTCCATGTACAACACCCCACCTTGTTTCGCCGTATATATGATTCAGCTTGTACTGAAATGGCTGGAAGAAACAGTTGGCGGCTTGAATAAAATGGAAGAGATCAATAACCGGAAAGCAAAACTCTTATATGATTTTTTTGATTCCGGTAATTTTTATAAAGGAACCGCCGAACCAGACAGCCGCTCTCGGATGAATGTAACCTTCCGGCTTCCCAGCGAGGATCTGGAGAAAAAATTTGTGGCAGAGGCTACATCAAACGGATTTGGCGGGTTAAAAGGCCACCGCTCTGTCGGAGGATGCAGAGCATCCATCTATAATGCGACACCAGCCGATGCTGTACCCTCCCTCATCGATTTCATGAAGACATTTGAAAAAGAAAATGGATAGGTTGAATCTACCCCATTAAAGCATCGTCATGCAGAGGGAGGACGGAATCACACCTCCCTCTGCACAGACCCACGATCCATCTGCTTTTGCCGGTTCACGGAAATACTTCAGAACCATCCGGCTCATTCAGCCATCAGAACATGCCTTACTATTCCCCGGTAAATATTCTCATGCAAAACAATACGGCACGTAATCTTCTTGAAAATTATTTATATTTTTGGTAAGTCTTCCTCACCCATTT
>CAYTGW010000293.1:290-3563 GCA_964437395.1 uncultured Desulfocicer sp. | reverse complement strand
TAGACCAGATAATTGGATGCAATAAAAGCGTTCAATTCTTTGTTGGATGGATTGGTTTTGATAAATTGTAAAAAATATTCCAGGGATTCAATCATATGCCTGCAATCAAAGGAATCCTCACCAAATTGAAAAACACGATCACCGGGCAATTTCCTCAAATAAGAAAGGCTCATCCTGATGCTCTGTTCCAGGCCCTCGTATACCAAATCATCTCCGAATTCCGGATACGCTTCCGGTGCGATTCTTTCAAGAACAGGTCTGTCGAGGATTCTGGGTGCAAAAACCTGGCATCCGGAAATACAAAAGAAAATGTTGCTTAGGATGAAAAGAGAAAAAACAAGCTGAATGAAACCCGAACCAGAGGAAAACGATTTTGCTGTCATACTGTTGGAATACCCTACCTTATTTATATTACACAAAAAAAATGGAGTTGATTACTCTTGAAATACAATACAATTCAACAGATTCGACATATCCATATTCATTCAAGCATACAAGGGTAAAATTCATGTCATGTTGGATAATTTGAAAACCTGTTGACCCGAACCGGATAAAATGGTTGTCTACATGCTGTTTTACTGAAAACGGATAATTTTATCCAGAGGAAATAGAATCATGACCCAGAAGAATGATGTTGTGTTGATTTATTTTGAAGACAAGCCTGCCGGATTTGCACGGGTGGAAGATATCCTGCCGGATCATAAAAAAAACTGGTATCATATCAAACTGTTGATGCTGCAGATACCCTTACAGACCATCACGTGGATTCTGAAAGACATCTATATTGAAGGTGCTGAATTCACCATGAACGGGAACCGGATGCGTCTGGAAAAAGTTGTCTCTCCGGATGAGCCGGATCAGAAAAGCCCGGAAGATTTGCCGGCGGAATCCAGGGGAAACAAAGAAAAGACAGACAAGGCTAAAGTGATCTCCCTCCGCGACCGGAAATAAATATCATCATGAAAATCGGTTCTGTTACAATCCCGAATAAAACAGTCATGGCTCCTATGGCCGGCATAACCAATCTTCCCTTTCGGCTCATGGTAAAAGAAGCTGGATGCGGGCTGGTATGTTCAGAGATGATCAGTGCAAACGGTTTGATCTATGAATCCAAAAAAACGATCCAGCTCATGGACAGTGTGCCATCAGAAAAGCCTCTGTCTGTGCAACTGTTTGGCTCCGTTCCGGAGATCATGGCCAGAGCTGCAAAAATCATCGAAAACTCCGGTGCCGATATCCTGGATATCAATTTCGGATGTTCGGTGCGAAAAATTGTTAAAAGCGGATCGGGTGTTGCTTTGATGAGAGTACCGGTAACCGCCGAAGCGGTTCTTACCGCTGTCCGAAAATCCATCCGGATCCCTCTTACCATCAAAATAAGATCCGGCTGGGACAGCACAGGGGATCAGGCGGTTGAGATTTCCCGTATTGCAGAAAATTGTGGTGTGGATGCAATTATCGTTCATCCGCGTACAGCCGGTCAGGGTTTCAAAGGTTATGCCGACTGGAACCTGATTGGAAAAATCAAAAAAAGACTCTCCATTCCGGTGATTGGAAATGGAGATATTACCTGTGCGGATGACGCCGTCCGGATGTTTGAAACAACCGGATGCGATGGAATCATGATCGGAAGGGAGGCCATTGGAAACCCGTTGATCTTTTCCCAGGTAGCTGCCCGGCTGAAAGGAGAAGCGGAACCGGTATATGACATTTCCAGCCGGTTCCGGATCATGAAGCGCTATCTGGATGATTCCATCATTTATATTGGAGAAATGCATGCCTGCCGCATCATGCGCAGCAGGCTCTGCTGGTTTGTCAAAGGGCTGCCCGATGCCGGAAAATTCAGAGAGTCCGTTAAGCAACTTTCATCCAGACAGGAAGCAATTGGGTTGATTGAAACCTATCAGGAAAATCTTGAAAAACGGGTTCGCCTTTCAGACGAATTTTGAAGGATAATAATTATTATCAGGCAATTTGATGTATTGGCCAGCAAATTAAAAGCACTCGGCATGGCCGTGAAAATGATTATTACTCAAATAAAAAGGCAGCGATATGAAAAACCGATTTTTTCTTGTCATGACCATAGTATTATCCATCACTGGATGTGTCTTGTTTCAAAGCTTGATCCAGAAGCCCGTGGTGGAACTCGACAGCGTTTCCATAAAAGACATCTCTTTGTTCGACTGCACGGCGGTGTTCCGATTCCGGGTCACCAATCCGAATTCCATCAGCCTGAACCTCGAAAACCTGTCTTACCAGCTCCGCATTGACGGCCGGGATTTTATCAAAGGCGATTTTCAAGCAGCGATCCATCTGCCGGCAAACAACGCCCAGGCAGTGGATCTCCCCATCCACATCAATTATCTGGAGTTTTTTCGTTCCATGGCTGAAGTATCGCAAAAGGGCACCCACAACTACGACATATCCGGAACTATTGATCTGGGACTTTTCGATGTCCCTTACAGCCATCAGGGAACCCTTGCCTTGCCCAGACTGCCAAAAGGATTGCTGAAAAGTTCTTCCATCTGGAAGATGCCATGACCAAGGCCGGGCTGTTCCGAGTGCATGCTATGCCTTGATCGATGATGCAACAGTTTCATGAAGAAACCGGATAAAAGTATGCCCAATCGGTGAGGCGGTTCGCTGTCCATGACGGATCAGATAAAAACTCCGCTTCAGATCAACGCCTTCGACCATAAGGGCAACAAGGGATCTGGCCTGAAGCTCTTCCTGGATTGCTATCGGGGACAAGATTGAAACCCCGATCCGGTTTTTAATTCCCTGGATAACAGCGGTTGTGCTTCCCATCTCCGCAATGATATTGAAAGACTGAAGATCAATGTGAATTTTGGACAGGCTGTTCTTCAAGGAAGAAATTGTGCCCGAGCCTTGTTCGCGAATCAAAAATGGTTCTTTCTGAAGCATCGAAACCGTTACTGTTTTTTTCAAAGCCCACTTGTGATCTGCCGGAACAATCAGGCGCATATCATCTTCCATCAGTTTTTCCTGCACAATCCCCTTTATGAATGTTTTCCCGCCTACAATTCCAAACTCGATCAGCCCTTTTTGAGTATCTTCCACAATTTTTTGGGTATCGCTGATCGATATGGACACAGACACATCTTTGTATTGTTTCGTGAACTCTCCAATTACCCTGGGAAGGAGATATCCACCCGGAATCGTACTACCGCCAATAGCAAGCCTTCCTGTCAGCTTTCCTTTAAAAGAAGCAATTGCACTCCGATAGTGCAATTATGTTTATTCTCTTTCTTT
>CAYTGW010000293.1:0-280 GCA_964437395.1 uncultured Desulfocicer sp. | reverse complement strand
TCCTCGCTGAGCAATAAAAGCCTGCGTGCATATCCATAAAGAAGTTCTCCTGCCTTTGTTGGAAGTGCCTGTTTCCCCATCCGGTCGATCAATTGACAGCCGAAATAACTTTCCAGGTCCTTGATATGCGTACTGATGGTGGGTTGAGACAGATGGATGACTTCACCTGTTTTTGAAAAACTTTTCAGTTCAATCACTTTGCAAAAAATATGAAGCTGCCATAAATTCATATGATTACCTTACTTCATCAAGGGAAACTTCTCTTTCAGTTTTTGATAAA
>CAYTGW010000292.1:0-3566 GCA_964437395.1 uncultured Desulfocicer sp. | reverse complement strand
ATTTACGCACCATTCAGAGCAGCAAACCCTATTATGCGGAAATATTTGTCATGGACAATCAGGGGGCCAATGTTTCAATGACCGATAAAACCTCCGACTACTGGCAGGGAGACGAGGCCAAGTTTAAAAATTCCTTTAACAACGGGCAGGGAGCCGTGTTTGTGGATGAGGTGGAATTTGATGACAGTGCGCAGACCTATTTGGTTCAGGTTTCGGTTCCGGTAAAAGAGGGTGCCTCCGTGATCGGGGCCATTACCTTTGGCATAGATGTTGATAAAGTCAATTAGCTAATCAACCTTCCACAGGAGTATTTCCAATGAACTGGATCAATAATACGAAAGTAAATACCAAACTGATCTTGGGATTTTTCATCATGATCTTTCTGATGGTTCTGATCAGTCTATCCGGATTTTCCGGTATCCGGAAAATACAGAACAGACTGGATGAAGTTTTTCTGGTCAACCTCCCCAGTGTCGATCTGCTGATTCAAACAGACCGGGATCTACAACAGCTTCTGGTTTCAGAGCGATCCATGATCTTTGCAAATTCCAATACCGAAGGGTTCAAAGACCTGGTAAAAGATTATGAGGAAAACCTGAGGCAGTCCGGAGAACGATGGGACAAATACAAGGCACTTGCCATCAGTGAGGAGGAAAAAGCCCTTGTCCCTCAGTATGAAAAAATAAAACAGGAATGGGAAAAAATTTCCAGGGAAGTGGTTGATGGAAGGATTGCCGATACACGTGAAGGAAGACGATTGGCACTGGATCTTTCCCTGACTACTGCAAAAGAAAAATTCGAAGAAATGCGCGGATATTTAGATAAACTGACTGAAATCAGCCTGGCAAAAGCAGATGCAGCCCATCAAGCCACTGGTCCGGTTTTGCGACAGACATTGATTCTCCTGTTTTCAATTACCGGACTTGGTCTTCTTCTGGCTGTTTTCATTGTATGGGGATTGCGCAATCTCATAACCAAACCGATTCAAATGGTAGCGGAAGGGGCCAGACGGTTTTCAGTCGGGGATATTCAACTGGAAGGAATGGACTGGGATGCGATTGCAAAAATCAACAACCGAAAGGATGAGTTAGGAGATACTGGCCGGGCGTTTTCCCACTTGATTGACTATCTGAAAGAGAAAGCAGAAGCTATGGAACAGATTGCCGGCGGTAATCTCAATCTGGTAATGAAGAAGAAATCGGACCAGGATCAGCTTGGGGCTTCTCTCATTAAAATGATCAACAACCTCCACCAGGTGATGAGTGAAATGTACATCGCTGTTGAGCAGGTGGACAGCGGCTCCAGACAGGTTTCCGATTCCAGTCAATCCCTTTCCCAGGGAGCAACTGAGCAAGCTTCATCGCTGGAGGAAATCACCAGTTCCATGACCCAGATCGGATCACAGACCCGAACCAATGCGGAAAATGCCACTCAGGCCAATCAGCTTGGCATTTCAGCCAAAGAAGCATCCGGTCACGGTGTTCAACAGATGACATCCATGACCCAGGCCATGGACGCCATCAATCAATCGAGCAGGAATATTGCAAAAATCATAAAAGCCATTGATGATATTGCATTTCAAACCAACCTGCTGGCATTGAATGCTGCAGTGGAAGCAGCCCGTGCCGGAAAACACGGAAAAGGGTTTGCCGTTGTTGCCCAGGAAGTTCGTTCCCTGGCAGCCAGAAGTGCAAAAGCAGCAAAAGAGACCGCTGAACTGATTGAATCCGGAAATAATAAAGTGAATCATGGAATTGAGATCGCCCGACAAACCAACGAAGCCCTTTCAAGCATCAATGAAGGGATCACCAAAGTGACCGATATCGTGAATGAAATTGCGGTTGCCAGCAATGAACAGGCCCAGGGAATCGCACAGGTCAATATCGGACTGTCCCAGATCGACAGCGTAACCCAGCAGAACACTGCAAATGCAGAGGAAACATCTGCCGCAGCCGCAGAGCTTGCCAGCCAGGCCGCTCATGTCCGCAATCTTCTGTCCCGGTTCAAGCTGTCTTCATCGATTGATCCGGCCAAAGGAGAACTGCATCCATCTCCCCGGCCGGTCGCCGGGTCTGACGGGATATTGATCAACTGGGGTCCGGAATACTCTGTCGGCGTCAGGAAGATGGACGAACAACACATGCGGCTTGTTGACATCATCAACGATCTGTATTCCGCACTGAAAACTGGAAAAGCAAGGGATGCACAGGAAGCGATACTGAACGGGTTGATTTCCTATACCATGGAACACTTCTCTAAGGAAGAATCCATGCTTCGGGTGAATAAATACCAAGGACTGGCAGAGCATGAAAAATTGCATCGGGAGTTTGAGGCGACAGTCGCAGAATATCAGCAGAAAATGCGGACCGGTAGCTCTCTCGGAGTTGAAACAATGAATTTTCTGAAAAACTGGCTGATCAATCATATTCAGAAAATAGATAAGCAGTATGGGTCTGCTGTAGGAGATATGAAACCAGAATGTGTTCGTCCTGTGGTCTCTGACGATCAGTGGGGCAAACCGGTTCCGGTGAGAAGAATTGAGACTGGAAGGAGTGATCCCCGCTCAGCGATCAGACTCGATGACCAGGAGTTTGGGAAGTACTGATGATTTTAAATCCTTTTGTCGCGCACTCCGCTTCTCTGATTCAGACGGCTGAAGATGGTTTTATTTTTTTTATAAATCAGCAGGAAGGCATCAAACAATTCGTCATAGATCTGCCGGTGTTTTGGATTCGGCTCGAAAATTCCGTCATACTCCATAAGACCCGGTATATCGTAAAAACCAATATAATTCAGACTGGCGGAGGCCAGAAATGCTGCTCCGCGTGCATTGGTTTCTCTTGCGTTTTTGACTCTGCGGATTTGCCTGTTTAAAACATCGGCAAAGATCCGGCACCAGATATCTGAAACCGCCCCCCCTCCGATAATGGTAAGGGTTTCCATTTTCCGGCTGATAAATTTTTCAACATACTGAAAGCTCCACCTTGTATTATAAGCCACGCCTTCCAGAACAGAACGCACAAAATGATCTGCTGTTGTCCTCATGGAAATATTAAAAAAACATCCGCGCAGGTTCGTATTGTCTACCGGTGCTCTTTCCCCGTTCAGCCAGGGTGTAAAGATCAGTTTATCACTTCCTGCCGGAATCCTTGCAGCAATCTCTGAAAATTTCCGATAGGGATCATCCGGACTTTTAAATGACCTGTAATGAGATTGTCTCTACGTTTCCGATGGAGTATCGGGTGCAGCTTCACGGCCTTCAATATTCCCGCTGCGTTTGATATGAATGTCCATCTGCGGAAAAGCGATCTCAATACCCCGTTCCTTGAACAGACGGTCAATCCCATAACGAATATCTGTCTCAACCTCAGCAAAATAGTCTATGTGGGTCCATATCCGTAATCTGAAAACGAGCGCACTGTCCCCGAAATCCCTGAAAAGGACATCCGGTTTCGGCAGTCTCAACACCCGGTTGGTTTTTCCCGCTCTCTCCAGCAATGTCTTTCTCACCAGCTCAAGATCACAGCCATATGCCACGCCGATATCAATGTTACGACGCAGCCTTC
>CAYTGW010000291.1:0-3568 GCA_964437395.1 uncultured Desulfocicer sp. | reverse complement strand
TATTGGAGTGAACCCAAGGATTGGTGTGATTCGGGATTCGGCGTTTCAATTTTATTATCAGGAAAACCTGGATGCTCTTGAATCTGCCGGTGCAGAGCTGGTGTTCACTAGTCCCCTTTCTGATAAAGAGTTACCGGAAATTGATGCGCTTTATATCGGAGGCGGATTTCCGGAAACCCATGCTCAACATCTCTCAGACAATATAGCCTACCGGAACAGGATAAAAACCCTTACAGAACAAGGCATGCCGATTTATGCAGAATGCGGCGGGTTGATTTATCTCGGAGAGCGTCTGGAGATGGAGGGACAGGCCTATGATATGACGGGAATTTTTCCTGTTGTTTTTGGCCTTTCCAAAAGACCGCAGGGTCATGGTTACACGATCATGAGGGTGGATCAAAACAATGCTTTTTTCCCGATCGGCACGGAACTGAGGGGCCATGAGTTCCGGTATTCCACGATTAAAGAATGGCGCGGTTCGGGTCGGGATATGGTTTTTTCAACTGTCCGGGGAACGGGCTTTCAGAATGGTCGGGATGGTCTTAACTATAAGAATGTAGTCGCCACCTATACCCACATCCATGCATTGGGGACTCCTTCCTGGGCACCTGCGCTTGTGAGAGCAGCTTTACAGTATTATCAGAATAAAAAATGAAACAGATGTGATTCAGTCAGCTTTTCATCTCTCGTAAAAGATCTGCATGAATTTGTCCCTCAATATACTTGGCAATGGCTGTCATTGCACGGTCAGCGGTTCTGAAAACAGGGATATCTCCCCTTTCAAGGGTTTCTGCCAGGGGGTCATAGATCGTTCCGCCATCAACAACAGTAATAATGGGCTTATCGGATTGTTTTACCAATTGAGGCAACAACACAGCGATGCTCATTTCAGAAAATTGCATATCCGTTCCTGGTTCGGGAAGGGTTTGCATAGCCGGGGACATGGGGACAATTCCGATCACGATACAGTCAACAGATGGGTCTGGCAAAAGTGCTTCTGTTATCTGGACATGGAGAAGATCGTCAGCAGCCGGATTGATATCCATCGGATTTTTGATATCCACCAGAGACTCAAGGTGATGATCCTGGATCAGTTTTTCCAGCCGGGAAACAGTGGTCGTTGAGAGAGAAGACATTTGAAGAGAAAAGGTTTCTCCTTGTATGTTGTCCGCCATTCCTACAGCGACAAAGCCGGCACCGCTGAGAACGGCCAGTCTGTTGCCCGTTATTTTTTTATTGTGAAACCTTGTGGCAAGAACATAGAGATCTTCAAACTGTGAAAAATTTTCAGCAACCATGGCGCCTGCCTGACTGACACAGGACTCACAAACCGCGTAATCACCGGCAAGGGAGGCTGTATGGCTGGAGGTTGCGGTTTTCCCTTCCGGGGTTCGGCCGGCTTTGTAAAAGATCACCTGTTTGCCTTTTTGGACAGCCTGTCTGACGGATTGACAGAAGGCCAGACCATCCATATCGTTGAAGCCTTCCATGTAAATCGCGATAATATCGATATGCTCCACATCTTTCAGAAAGGAAACAATATCTCCAGCGGTCAGGTCTGTCTGGTTTCCAATGGAGATCATATATCCTGGATCAATATTGGGAAGTTTTCCCGTTCGGGTGATTAAAAAGGCTCCGCTTTGACTGATAAAGGCTGAGTTACGTCTGGCGGTCGTGCATTTTCCGGAAAGCTTTTCCTTTGGAACAAAAACAGTGTCATATTGACCAGGATAGGAGATGACTCCCATGCAATTGGTGCCGAGAAAGATCGGGCCTCCATTTTCAGTCAAATGAGCCGTGCTGATTTTTTGTTGTAGTTGTTCTGCTTTTTTTTCACTGCCCTTTTTTTCTCCGATTCCACCGGGAATAAGCATAACCGACTCTGCGGCATCCAGGGCAATAACCTGTTCAACAAGTTCGGGAACATTTGCTGCGGATACCGCAACAACAAAAAGATCAACCTTTTTTTTCAAGGCGGCAAGGTTTTCCACACAGGGTACGCCTTCAATTTGAGCTGCATCCGGACGGATAATTACAATATTTGATTTTGGGAATCCGGCAGCCAGAATATTTTTCAGTATGATTTTCCCAAAGTTGTTTTTGGAGATTGACACACCGATAATGGCGATTGTTTTAGGATGCAAAAGATTATCGATTTTTTGGGTTGGCCTGGCTATGGGTAGCGGATTGGGAAATAAAAAACTGCAAAGCCCGTCCAGGGGAACCATCTGGTAGTCGGTAAAGGCAAAGGGGTTGATTTCAAGTTCTTCAATAATGACCGGTGCATTCGCATTTAGAGGGGAGTAGTAGTTTGCCATGGAGATAAATGAGGTAAAGCATTCAATCAACTGTGCATCGGAAACAATTCGTGTTTGTCCCCTCGAAATCCCGGCGAGTTTTTGATAAGCAATGGTTTGCTGAAAAAGACTGAAAAAGGATTCCCCGTCAATCATTTCTGTGGAAGCGGATACGATTGCCTGCCCTTTTTTGAAACGTGTTGCATAAAGCTCCGTATCGGTTCCACCAAGGCCGGCTGTGATAATCATGCCGAATTCTCTGGTTCGTCGAATACTGACAAGCAGTTCATTTCCAAATGCTTCCGTATCCGGCGGCATATACTGACAGAGTAAAACACCCTGTATGTCATTCCGGATGGCCTTTATTAATTCATCACCGGAAAGCTTTATATAACAATGGGGGCACAGGTTTTGGTTTTTTTCGATCCAGGATGCATAATTTTGCGGGATTTCATCCATCATCCTTCTCCAGCCGGAACGAATTTTAGCAGGCTGATTTTCAAGTATTTTGACGCCGCTGACCTCGGTTTTATGAATAATCGTTGGAGAAACAATTTTGAGTACGATTTTTTCACCTGGAATGGAAGACAGGGCCTCTTCTGAAGGGTGAAGGTCTTTTTTCAGGAAATATACCTGAGGAGGACTTTCAGAGCCGGAGTTTTTTAACAGATCATAAATTTCAAATTCATATAAAAAATTGCGATTTTCCCAGATTGCATTTTGAAAGGATTGTGTGATCTTGTCGAAGTTGATCTGGATTTCCATCTAATTTTGAAAACCTTTCCCATACAAAGAGCGATAAACCACCAGCGGATCATTCATATTTTTGTTTTGTTGCTGCAACCGGATCCTTCGATCAAATGAGGACTTTCTGCGCTCCATCATATTGTTTTCCATCCAGCCTGGTTGTCCCTGTCTCCTGTCAAGGTTTGCTTTGCGACTGTTTCTTGGATATCTGACGGATTTCATCAATAAACTCTCTTTTTGAATACAAACGATCAGGATCGGAAACGCATGGAGCCAATATAGAAATATTCTGCTTTCTGAGTGCAGATAATTGTAATTGAAAAAAAGGAGAATAGGTATCTAATAAAATAAAATCATTCGCTTTTCAAGATAAGTTTTCAAAGCCGGCTGTTCCAGGCGTATTTGAGAAGAGATTTCAGCACGGTCTGACCGCTGGAAAAAAACTCATTTTTGTAATGGATTAAATAACGAGCCAATTTCAAAACGATTGAAAAGCGTCACACCGGCGAAAGCCGATGTCCAGA
>CAYTGW010000290.1:2241-3573 GCA_964437395.1 uncultured Desulfocicer sp. | reverse complement strand
CGCCGGATGAAAGCAGCAGGCAGGACAACTGCGCTTAACGCAAGCGAAAACCAGGCATGCAGAAAAAGCGCCGTACTCACGTAAGTGATAAAAGCGCCGAAATAACCTGGATGACGAATATATACATATGGCCCTGACCTGATAACTTTCTGGTCTTTCTGCACGTCAATATGCCATGTGAAGTAGTTGCCCAGAGTGAAAAACGCCCAGGAACGTATAAAAAGCCCTGCAATCATTAACAACAGCGCAATGGTGGTAAGTATGTTCCATGATACGCTCTCCGGATAGCGAAAATATGATGCCTCAAGAATTGCGGCCAGTTGTGAAATATAAATCGACCAGATGATCTGATTTGCAGTGCCTTTATCTTTATCATTGGGCGACTGCTTAAATGGATTATACTCCGGTTGAAAAAGTGAGCCGAGAAGCCCGATCGATATCAGTATCCACAGGTGTGGGGCGCGTAAGATTGCCATATTGCCTACAACAGGTAAGATGACAATAGACGACGCAACAATCAGACCGATGGTAAGTTTCTTTGCATTTTTATCCAAAATATCACTCCACTGAAAAGTTTATGTGCTGATAATCTTCTTCAATTCGTTGAGGGGACAACGGAAGCCATTTATACTGGACATCTCGTTTTCCGGCTCGTGTGTGACTTCTCCGCATATTGTCCTCCCATGATGCATTCATTATATGTATACATGGCGCATTGAGACGCTTTGATTTCCTTTTGGAATCATACTCGATATTGCATTCACAAAGATAGGTATCAAGCACCGGCAGTATTGTTGACCGGACGAATTCCGGAAGCACTAAGTGCCTCACATCAAGAAATAATTCATAACGCAATTTTTCAGGATCAGGAACTGCCCGGAATTGGCGGATATCAAAAGCGAAGTCCGATTTTAGTTTTTCTACGGCTATAAGAAGATGGTTGAGGTGCAGTTTTTCTCCAGTAATATTGAGAATGCTGCCGCTCTTACTTACAAACGACAGGATCGGAGTATTGTAATATTGATATTCGACTTTTACTATATCATTTATGTCATATCGGTAAAGGCCATTTTCATTGGTCAGTAAAAGCTTATAACATTTGCCTGCTTCTGTTTCGTGAGCCCGCAGTATGTCAGGATGCCTGTTGTCGATCTGATTTTCTGGAATAAATTCATAATAGTTATTAAGAAGCGCAAGAAGGCCGGCAGGACATGAATCCTGAATTGGTAGCGTGATGCAGCCCTCGCTTGCCATATATCCGATATCACGTCGTGGAGTCATTCCGTAATATGCAAAAAGAGAATCGGCGTGAAATCCAATACTGCCGCCAAG
>CAYTGW010000290.1:0-2231 GCA_964437395.1 uncultured Desulfocicer sp. | reverse complement strand
GCCTGTGAAGATGAGCGAGATTCTTGGATTCCCTTCCAGTATCCCTGCGAGAAAACTGGCTCTGGCTTTATCGGGTTTCATCAAAAATCTAAGCGAATCCGGTATCCCTGCACGTGCGCAATGCGCCTTAGTGTGAAGTGTCTCCGAGAGCCATCCATTGTGTATAGAGCGGATCAAATCCTCTTGATGGATCTGCGCGGTTTCTGCGAGCTTTACCAGTGTCAACGGATTGGGTGTGGATGCAAAAGATATAGATTTTCTGTAAGCAAATAGTGCCATCAGATAGTAGCGCATGCTGTAATCTGCTATTTCGGAAATACAGAATGGCACCGCAAAAGAATCATGAACTATGCCGGGCAAATTAGTAAAAGCCATGCCGGATGCGCTTCCATAGGGAATTCCGCTTTCAGTATATCCCTCAACAGCCGCTCCATGGATGTTTAAAAATCCCTTGTCAAGATAGCCGGGGTGGTCAGAAAGCGCATGGCAAAGCCATTGACGCATTAATCTCGCGATGCGTTTTAGCCCCTGGGCCGTGATTGGAATATACTTGGGTATATCAGTAGTTCCACTGGTAAGCGTGAACATGACTACAGGATCTTTAGTCAGGACATTTCGTTGCCCTTTCTTAATTCTATCAATATAGATATCGAGATTGTTATATTCGACCACAGGCACATTATTTCTAAGTTCCTTTTCATCACGGATTGCAGAAAAGGAGAATTTTCTTCCATATTCGGTATCCCTGTTCTTTTTAATTATGCGAAGAAGGAATTCTTTCTGCGATGTGTGCGGCCGATGCAAAGCCCGTACAAGTTCATAACTCATCAGCAATCCCTGGGCTCGAATGAACGACGAAAGAGTATTACCCATCAATTACTCCAATGGTACGGATATTGTTTTTTCCGCATATTTTTCCAGAACATCTTCATTGACCCTGATGCCCAGACCGTCTCCGGTAATAAGCGGTGCTCTGCCGCCATGTCCGAATTGAATCGGTTCCCTTGTTATATCCTCTTCCAGCAACAACTTCCCGTAGGACCCCTCAGTGAATCTCAAATCTGGCATATGGGCGGCTAAATGTCTTCCTGCTGCCGAGAGAATTGCAGTTTCACCAACTTGGCAGCCCAGTTGAAGACCGATACCTGCCTGACGCGCCATAGCGGCAATCTGAAGGGTTTTAAAAAGTCCTCCGTTTTTTGATATGCGAACATTAAAAAGATCACATGCATTGTTTTGTATGAGTTCCTCTGCGTCTCTGGATGTAACTACGGATTCATCAGCCATGATCTGAATAGGTGAATAAGCTTTAACCTGTGCAAAAGCGCTGATATCACCACGTGGAACCGGCTGTTCAACGCAGTCTATACGCAATGGCTGTAATGAATAAATCAGAGAGAGAGCTCCTTTGACATCGTAAGCTCCATTCGCATCGATTCTTAGCGACACCGAATTCCCAACGATTTCTCTCACAGCAGCTACTCGGTCACAATCATCTCCGGCACCAACTTTTATTTTTATATGTTTAACCGCATACTGTTTACACTGCACAGCGGTTTTTTTGACCGCCTCAATTGAACCCGCGGTTATGACCGCTGAATAGATGACCGTTTTCTGCACAGGCGGCAGTATTGCAGCAGCTGATTTTCTGCCATATTTCAGAAGACAATCAACAAGTGCCAGTTCAACCGCAGCTTTTGAAGCATTCCACGCAATAACCGTACTTTGGCCTTCATCAGGGAGCATATTGCTGATTTGCGACAGCAAAATCCGAGGTTCTTTCTCTATTTGATCTTCAGGAAAATCGTATTTCGCCAGTTTCGACAACAGGGTGTTTTGAATCCGGCGCATGCATGAAAAAACTGATTCACCTGTCACATAAGGGCGCGGTGCACATTCCCCGAAACCTGAAACGCCGTTGTCGGCTACCAGTTTGACGATAACTGAATCGCAATATTCGCGTTTCTTCAGATTGTGAGAGAAAGGATTTTTAAAAGGTATACGGGCTGAATGGAGTTTCAAATTTGATCACCAACATCCAAGATACTTAATCATCTGATAATCCGAGCCGCCGTTGCTTCGATCTCTATAAGCCATCCCGGTCTGCACACCGGGGCTCTGACATATATCGCCGGCAGGTTTTCTGTATACTGATCAATTTGAGGTTTTACGAAATTCAAATCCGAGGAATCTCTGAGATATATGATAAAACTCGAAAGGTCGCCTTTCTT
>CAYTGW010000289.1:0-3638 GCA_964437395.1 uncultured Desulfocicer sp. | reverse complement strand
TCATAATTCTGTCTTAAACCTTCCTCGATAAAAGTAATATCATCATTATCAAATTTTTCTTTTTCTAATAATGTCCCAAACTTTTCTACTGCCTTATTCCTTTTCTCTTTATTCTTCGGATTAAAATCCCATTTCTTTGCTTTAACCACTTGCGTATCGGATTTGGTTTCTGATTCATTCTTTCCCATAGCTTCGCTGTAAGCAAGTGAGAAAACGAAGAAACAGAAAACGAATATGGTAATGAACAAGAAAAATATTTTCTGTCGAGTAGAACTCATAACTCTCTCCTTGAAAAAAATTGTTATAAGAGCCCTCACAGAACCGGACGTGAACTTTTACCTCATCCGGCTCTTCAGTGATACATTCACCGGCAAGGCGCTAATGTATACAATGAATGATATATCTTTGGTTTCGGTAGCGGATGACGCTCAAGATACTGCAAGTATCTCAGCCTATTCATGCTTTTCTTCTGACTGCGACGATTCATCCACTTGAAAACCAGCCATACCACCTTGTTGTAAAACTGCCATATACAGCGAAAGTTTCCACTGATACCAAAATAATTGTAATGACCGATAAGTTTGGCTTTCAGTACAGGCCACCATTCTTGTAGCCGCAAAAGGTTTCTTATCTTCTTCAACCATTCCTTGATTCCCAATATTTTCCGGGCTAAATTCTCCTTAGAGGTCTTATGACCCATAATGAATTTCCCCCGTCTGCTGCTTGCACAATAATGGGTGAATCCAAGAAACGTAAACGTTGACACCTTCTTGCCGGCCTGCCAAAATTTTCGACCGGTTTCCACTATTCTGGTTTTTGTTTTTGATACTTCCAACCCGAATTTTGAGAAGCGATTTTCAAGTTCCTTAAGAAAACGTTCAGCATCTTTCCGGCTCTCACAGCACACCACAAAATCATCACAATATCTTATCATCTCCATGTATCCTTCCGCTGTTGGCCTGAATTTTATTTCAAACCACTTATCCAGAACATAGTGCAGATAGATATTGGCAAGGAGCGGGCTGATGACCCCGCCTTGCGGTGTACCCTCTCGACTCTCATGCCACATTCCTTCTTCAACTATACCTGCCTTGAGAAATTTCCGAATCAGCCACAGAAAATTCGGGTCGCTGACTCGTTCCTCAATGCAGCGCAAAAGCCAGTAATGCTTCACCCTATCAAAGAAATTCCTGATGTCAACTTCGACAAGGTAGTTTATCGGTTTTGTCATCACTACCTTGTCAATTCGGTCTACCGCCGTATGACAGCTTCGGTTCGGTCTAAATCCATACGAACATTCCCGAAAATCACCCTCATATATCGATTCTAAAATCTTCTTGAGCATGATTTGAACTATCTTGTCTTCAACAGAAGGAATGCCCAACCCTCGTTTTTCTTTCCTGCCCGGTTTGGGTATATATACCCGCCTCACCGGTTTCGGTCGGTACTGTTTCCCTTTCATGCTTTGAACAAGACGTTTGAGATTGTCCGTAAGATTTTCCCCGTATTCATCCACTGTTACCTCATCTATGCCACAGGCTTTATCTTTCTTGAGTTCCCTGTAGCATTCCGCAAGACTTTCCTCATTGATGAGGTGCGCTAATGACGTGAATTTTAGCGCTCTGTCCTGCCGCGCCTTTTCTGCTATCAGATTGAGTTTACCGAACGTCTGCATTATTCTGACCTCCGTGTGTCAAGCCGACCAGTACTCAATCCGTCATACCACTGCTGGCCGCTTCCCCTTGTGCATGGTTTTCCCATGCCCCGAGTACTATCAGCCAGTCCGACTTCCGCCGTATCTTCCGCTGATTCTTGCCGTTGACGGTTTGTTTCAGCGTACTCCCTTGCTTTTAACAAGGAAGAATCCGGCGGATATCCCAAGTTCATATACATTCCATTTTGTATCATGCAACTGCCTCAGACCCCGGTAGGCTATTCATACCTCGCTTTAAGCGGTATGAATAGTTTTGCCTTCCGCCATCATGAAAAACGTCGGCCTCTACGACATGGTATATTTCGGGGCTCAATACATTCACTTGCGTTGTAGCCTGATACATCCTTCCCTTTGGCTTCATTCAGTTCGTTACCCCCCTGAATGCAAAGTTCAGTTCTCTGCTGGTAGCTAACCTTTGCAGATGAGAGATTTTCACTCTCTGGAATCTATACGCTTCTCTTGGCGCACTCATGTACTTTTACCTCTCTCTTTTGTTTTATATTCACTTATTAAAATATTAGGTTCTTCCGGGATTAGCATGGGTAAAGATCAAGACCTCCGCAATGGAAATAGATCGCTATCTTAAAATGATCCTTGTTACGGAACCCATACGCCATTTTTTTTATCGTCTGAATTTTGCTGTTTAATCCCTCGCTGACCGCATTGGTAATACGATGTTGGAAATAAGTCAGTATATTGGCAATATGTCGTTTGAGTATTTCAGCCGCCGCTCGAATCGGTTCCAGGCGACTATGGGTGGCCCAGAAATACCAACGCTTCCAAAATTTATGCGCCGTGGCCGGGTAAATATAGCTCCATAATTCCCGTAACGACTCCTTTATCGCCCAAGCCCGACTAACCTTGAGCGCCTCGTTTTTCAAAATGTCAAATTCATGCCTGGAATGTTCCGGTATATTTTCTTTGCTATACAGCCACATATATTTACTGCCTTTAAGGATGTCATCATCTTCAGCCATTAATTGCCGATGTTCTTGTTTACGTACCTTATCGACTGCCTTGTTCAAGTGACCCATGATATGAAAACGATCATAAACGATTTTTCCTTCAGCATCAGCTATATGATTTTTGGTTGCCGCCACATACGGGTCCCACATGTCTATAGCAACGGCCTCAATGGCTTCTTTTTGTTCGGCGCTTAAACCTTGATAATATTGCTCCAAACTCTCTTGTTTGCGGTCTTCAGAAACATGTTCCACGGTGCCACGGTCGATATCACATACCAGCGTCATATACTGGTGTCCCTTGGCTATGGCTTTTTCATCTACACCAATGTGACGGACGGCTTGCTGACGCTTTTTAGCCTGACCACGCGCTACTGCCCGTTCCTTGATATGCCATGCCTCGTCCCAACTGATATTCAGAATGCGGGTAGCACCGGATACGTCGCATTGTAACAATACATCTATGGCCAATCGCTCAAATAACATGGTGAACCTTGATTTTTCCTCGGCCCAGGATATTCCGACTTGGCGTACCCCGTCTTTAGGACAACTCACCCGGGGAATTCGGGCGTGTAAATATGTCTGATAGGCACAACTGTCTAAATGACGCCATTGCCGCTCTTCGGCATGATCATAGATGGCCAGTTCGGCACCACATTCAGGACAAGTCCACCGAATTCTATCAGGGTGCTTAACCCAGACATTCACCCGTTTTTCCTCAATGTTCAGTTCTATGCGGTCAACGTCCCACGGCTCTTTAATACCAAGAATATACTTATAAAGGTCCTTGTCTTGCATGGTAGTCCCTCCTCGTTTGGGCTATGACTACCACTGTACACTATTTATTTACCCACGGCAATCCCGGAAGAACCAAAATAATTTTGGCAAGCAGTTTGCGATGAGTCAGATAGCGTCCGATAGTGTTTCTATGTCAAACAATACGCCTTTGTCAAATTATATTA
>CAYTGW010000288.1:0-3675 GCA_964437395.1 uncultured Desulfocicer sp. | reverse complement strand
CGACAGATCCGCCTGTGCTTTGGCCGTAATCTCTCTAACCACTTTTTTTTCTTTTTCTTCAGCAGCTTGTATCATTGCATCTTTTTCAGCAAGACCTTTTGTTCTGGCATCCTTGATTCCAGCACCATATGCTTGATCTTTTTCAAGAGCGTCCTGATTCAGACTGCCTATTCGCCCCTGAAGCCCTTCAACTTTGCTCTTTCTTTCTGCAACAATTTTTCGGATAGGTTTGTAAAGAATGATATTCAGAACCCAGATGAGAAATATAAAATTAACGACCTGAATAACCACCGATGAATCCGGAATAACCTGTATTCCAGCAGCAAATGCTGTTGAGGCACCTGCAAACAGAAAAGCGCCTCCAGCAGTTACTACCTTCAACACCGAATTGCAATTCCGGACAATACCAGAATATTTCATTTAAAAGCCTCCACCATCAAGCGTAAAAATTATTATGGATTTCAATATTTTAAATAAAAAAGTAGCGTTTCCCGCTCAATTCTCAAAGGAGACATCTACCATTTGAATAATATGTTTGTCAAAGGTTTTTTGGAAAATTTTTTATTTTCGAATCTTTCATTTCAACTGGATCAATGATTGGAATTTTTCCGACTATCGCCTTGGGTCTTGCCTTCATCGCACAATTGCCATTAAACTTGACACCTGCATCAATGGAAATCAAAGGAGCCTGGATATCACCGACAACACTGCCGGGAGGATACAGCTCAATCCGATCCTTCGCATCAATCACCCCATTGACCTGTCCCATGATAATGGCGACATCCACATCAATGTCGGCATCAATAACGGCCTTCTCCCCGATAATTACGGTTCCGCATTCACTTCGAATTTTGCCTTTCACTCTGCCATCCAGACGGATTGTTCCTTTAAATTCAATCACACCTTCTATGGTCGCATCTGTCCCCAAAAAGGTAGTGATTGCGTCTGCTTTCTGTTTATTCCCCATATGCCCTCCAAATAAAAATTTTTTAGCAAATATTTCAAATCAGATCGAAAAGTTTTGCCGCTTGTTTTCTATCAGCAGGTTCAGTCTGGATAATTTACGGTATGCGTATCTATTCCACCATAAACCGACGCATACTGATGTTCATTAATATACCTATACCAATAAGGGATGTTACTACCGACGATCCGCCATAACTGATCAGAGGCAACGGTACGCCAACAACCGGCATAAGCCCCATAACCATTCCAACATTGATAAAAACCTGCCAGAATAACATTGCCGTAATTCCCACGGCCAAGATCGTGCCGAATGTATCCCTGCAACCATGAGCAATATTCAACCCCCAGGCTAATAGCAGCATATAAAGTATTAAAACGATCCCTGTTCCGGCAAATCCCCACTCCTCTGCCAGAACAGAGAGGATAAAATCCGTATGCTGTTCCGGTAAAAAGGATAGCGCATTCTGAGTACCTTTTAAAAAACCCTTACCAAAAACCATTCCCGATCCAATCGCAATTTTCGATTGAATGATATGGTATCCTGCTCCCAATGGATCTCGATCCGGGTTCAGGAATGTTAAAATACGAAGTTTCTGATATGTTTTTAAAAGAAAAAACCAGGCTAACGAAATCAGGACAGCCCCGGATCCAATGAGCCAGATCATGGTTTTTCGTTCTATTTTTACATAAACGGTTATAGACGAAGCAATCAAAACGATTAACAAGGCTGTTCCCAAGTCCGGTTGTTTCACAATCAGCAAAAAGGGAATAAAAACAATAACCATTGGAATTACAAGGTATTTAAGAGTAAAACCTCGAATACTTGCACGCTTTGAATAATATTTTGAAAGAATTAAAATTACGCTGATTTTAACCAATTCAGAAGGTTGAATTGTCAGCGGCCCCATTTCAAGCCATCTTCTTGATCCGCTGACAAATTTTCCGTTAATCAGAACAAAGACAAGAAGGATAACGCTGATAAGGTATATCATCCCTCCCCATTGGTCCATGAACCTGTAATTAAAAATAAATGTGCAAACCATGGCCGTCATTCCGATTATAAACCAAACGATCTGCTTTCCATATAAGGCTTTTTGTATTGTAGCATCCCCAGCGTTCACCGCACTGTAAATCAATACAAATCCGACGGCTCCAAGCATCAAAGTCAGTCCGATCAGCCACCAGTCGAAATATTGAATTAACCTTCTATCAAACATACTGTTTCCATCATCTGTATGGTTCGTCCATAATTTGTTTATATCGCTGATTTATGGATGGAACACAATAATATTTTCCCCATAGAGCCAATTTCAAACGTTTGTTGTTGTAGTTCCGGCGAAAACTAAAATCCAGTATTTTCGGCTCTTTTCTGTGCACTGACTTTCGCCGGTGTGACGCTTTTTAATAGTTTTGAAATTAGCTCCATGGCAAAAAGCCGATCCAGTACCAAGGCTTTACACTACTGGTGCAATTGCTCGGTTACCGGATTGTTTTCCTCTGTTTCGGCCACTCCCAAAAAGGTTTTAATCATTTCTCTAGCCACAGGGCCAGCTGCACTTGACCCATGCTCTCCATGCTCCACAAGAACAACAACCGCAATTTTTGGATCATCCGCCGGAGCATAAGATACAAACCAGGCATGAGGTTTATTAAAATATTCTTGCTTTCCCCTATTTTCCGGATCTACATTTTTTCGGCTGGTTACCTGAGCTGTTCCGGTCTTTCCGGCGATATTCAGACCATCAACATGGGCAATCCATGCTGTCCCACCATTTGTATTTACAACCTCCCAAAGCCCTCTTTTCACGATTTCAAGTGTTCTTTTACTAGCAGGGATCACACCAATCTGCTCTTGTCGGGGTATTTTTATGATATCCCCCTCAACTGTTTCGATCGACTGCAGAATAATAGGTCTGAAAAGTTTACCGCCATTCCCAATAGCAGCCGTAAGCGATACCATCTGAAGAGGTGTGGTAAGGTTATATCCCTGTCCGATTGCTATGGACAAGGTTTCCCCTTTTTGCCATGGAAAACCGATTTTCTCTTTTTTCCATAAGGAAGACGGCACCAGCCCTGCTGCTTCATGATCAAGATCAATGCCGGTCGGAACACCAAGTCCACATGCCTTTGCATACCATGCAAGCCGGTCGACTCCTAATTTTTCACCGACCTGGTAAAAATAAACATCACATGACTGAGCGAGCGCTTTAAAAATATCCACATTTCCATGCCCACCCTTTTTCCAGCAACCAAAAACACGATTACCGAATTGATGATATCCCGGACAGAAATAGGTAGTGTTTTGATCAACTACACCCTCTTCCAGGCCGGCAATTGCAGTCACAATCTTATAGGTTGACGCCGGTGGATACTCCCCTTGAGTGGCCTTGTTCTCCATTGGTCGCATCGGATTTTTTATCAATGAATTCCAATCCTCATGCGATATTCCTTTGACAAAAGAATTCTGATCAAAAGAAGGACTGCTTACCAGAGCAAGAATCTGTCCTGTGGAAGGATCCATAGCAACCGCAGCGCCGGCGACCCCTTGAAGAAGGCTTTCGGCTTTTTCCTGTAAAGCATAATCTATGGTAAGGTATATATTATGTCCAGGCTCTGCATTCACGGTTTCCAAAACACGAACAACCTGGCCGACTGCATTCACCTCTACCTGTCTGCCACCCCGTTTTCCACTGAGGTAATTCTGAAACG
>CAYTGW010000287.1:0-3679 GCA_964437395.1 uncultured Desulfocicer sp. | reverse complement strand
AGGCTTGCGGCTCGTCGCATGATTCGAATTTTCAGTTGAATTCGGTACTGTCAAGGATTATACATACACACTTATCATTTCATTTTCAAATTTGTAATAAATAGCGAATGGGAATCTTTTGGCCAGCAACCGATAGTATCCAAAACAAATAGATTGGATACCGGCATAAAGATGGAGAGATTCTATGTCGGAAAATAGAGATTCAAGAAAATAATTGCCCAAACCTTTCGACTGACGTTCATAAAATTCAAAGCCATTGAGCAGGTCGTTCTCTGCGGAATCAAGGATCTCGATTATCATTTAATCCGATCCTTAATTCTTTCTTTTACCCGATCAAAAGATACAAAGCCCGCCCTCCCTTCTTTTACTTCTTTTTCTCTTGCCGCCAAAACATCCTGGTGCCATGTTGGTGAAGGAATTGATTCAGGATCTCGACAAAGATCATCCCATATTTTTTCCATTATTGCTATTTTATCTAAATTTGTCATTTTATCTAAAGGTAATGAAATATCCATGTCGTTCTCCTTTTGTTTTATATTGGTGATTAAATATAATTAATCCTTCAGTTTTTTACAATGAGGATTTTTTTGATGAAATGAAATCTTGTCGCCCAAGATATCTTATTGAATCTGGAGAAGAAATATTCAAAAGAAAGCTGTTTTCCGGGCTTAACGCAGGCTTTTCAGGGGTAAAAGCGGGTTATAAGGAGTTTAGGGCTCTCAGAAGCACATAATTCTCATTATCCTCCAGCACTTTCCTGCCAACAGCCCTTCCTTGCACCCAGAGTTTTCATTACTGAACTCTCTTAAAACCACTTTTTTACTGTCAAAAAGATGTTTTTAAGACCTTAAACAGCCCCACGTTTACACCTATTTTTTTAAATTTTTAATCTGTTAGTTTGGTCTGACCGCCACTTGCTCCGCCACTTGCACTCGTACTTTTAAAATAAAAACAGAAAATCCTAAAATCATGGACGAATTATTTCCCAAAACGGCGTATTGATTTTTTGCATACATTGTTATATGTATTTCTGCAATCTGGGTTTGATGATCCTGAAAAAAACAGGTAAAGGAAGAGGCAAGGCATGAAGAAAAGTGGAAATGGAAAACCTGTATGCCGTCCACAGATTTAAGTTGTTTTACAATTCAAGAAGTAAGGAGAAATAGGAGAGGATGAAAAAGGTATTTTTTTCAATTGTTGATTCTAAAAGGCAGAGAAATTTTATACTGTCCATTGTCTATACGATGTGTTTGCTATGCTTCATAATTTCACCCGCAGCCGCTAGTTTAGTAGATAATGGCAATTACCTTATCTATGACACGGATTTGAATATTACTTGGTATGATCATTATTTTACTGGCGATTGGTCAAGTGTTGGGACTCAGGCATATAATTTTTCTTTGACAGATGCCTATGGCAACACATATGAAGACTGGAAGCTTCCTACAACCCCCGGCACATTAGGTGGACATGTGAACGAGGGGGAAATGGGCCATCTTTACTATGACGAGCTCAAAAACAGTGGGGGATTTCTGAGCAATGTGGGGCCTTTTACCCAGCTTCGTGAAGGATACGCCAACGCCGGATATTGTTGGACAGGCACACGATCAAGCTCTTATGGGGCTTGGCTGTTTTCTTTTGGCAGCGGCAATCAGGCCGCATATAGTGATTACCATGATTTTGGAGCGCTGTTTGTTCATGATGGAAATGTAGGGGCACCCGTCCCCGTCCCCGCCGCCATTTGGCTCCTTGGTTCCGGCCTCCTGGGTCTTCTTGGAATCAGGCGAAAGATAAGCAAATAAGTTGGCTGGGGTGGCTGATGTCCTTTGTACTTTTATACTTTTCGTTTCAGACAGCAGTAGAATATAGGAATCATTTATTCCAAATGTAAAAATGTAAAGGGCCCAATCATAAAATCCCGATGTTACTGTTTTTGATTATTTTCTTTGTTACGGGAGTAAGTAATTTTCTTTGTGCCACCTTCACAAGAGCCAACTATCTTTTGATCTTTAACCTGATCTGCCGGTAAAATCTCAAGGGTATATCCCTTTACACCCTTCGCTATTAGCTTTGCATCAATTTCTGCCTTTAACTCCTCACACGATTTGATTTCGGCGAAAGCTGATGCGCTGCATAATACTATTACTGATACGAGAAATATAATGATCCTTTTCATGCCTTATCTCCTTAGTTTGTATGCTAACGAAAAGCTCCACCTGACAACAAGGGCCGGATGGCCCTTGTTGTCAGGTGGAGCGTCAGGTTATACCTTCAGTGGCAATCCAGCCGGATTAACTTCAATTAAATCTACGGCATACTTAATACCATAGGAAATGATAATACCTGTATTATAGCGGTACATCAACGGCACCTGATCTTCTCCCGCAAATATTGGCTCGTTCATATAACGGTAGCCTGAAATAACCGAAGCCACTTTAAAATCTTTCTTGTTCGGTTCTTTGAATACAACGGGGCCACCTGAAAATCCCGGATTATTGTGACCATCAAGAAAAAAATGTTGCACACCTTTATCACCCGTAAATACACAAGACAGAATTGCCTTTTTGACGAAAGGCATTGGGAAATCTCTATTTGTTTTACCAATATCACCGTACCATCCATATGGAAAACCAAGAAAGTATACATCTTGTCCCCAAACAATACCCGCGGCAGTTGCTGGGAGATCGAACACGGGGGACAACTGAATAGGTGCTGACAATACTGCAATATCTATTTCGCCTTCACATCGACCAACCAACTTCAATTCAATTTGTTTCCACTGATTTTGTCGCAACAAATCGATTGAAAAACATGAAATGTTTTGTATATAACATTGCTCAATTTATAAAGATTTGTAACAGAATCATTTTATTTATCTCATGTCAACACAAAACCGGCCAGCGGGTGTAATCAAAACTGTTGGATAATCGAATTATGTGGGAGCGGCTTCCAGCCGCGATATGGCTTTTTTTATGATATCAATTAAGACAGTACTGTCGCGGCAAGATGCCGCTCCCACAATGAAACGAATCGAAACCCAACGCTTTTAATTGCACCCCCGGCCAGCCTTAGGTGAGAGGCCGGCACGACATTCAGGCGGGTCGTAAAAAGCCGTGTCCGTTTCATCCGGCATTTTGAATAAGAGATTACATTGCTTGACCATAAAACAGGAAAACATCCAAAACATTTCATGCGCTTGACTGTTAGTGGTTATTTTGCTGTTGACAGGCCATTGGATTATTGAGTAGGAAAATCCTCTTGTAATTGTATCATCAAATTATCAAAGGAGGCTGTGCCCATGGAACGGATCACTGATCCGCAGGTGTGGATGGCGCTGGTGACACTTTCCGCCCTGGAAATTGTGCTGGGGATCGACAATATTATCTTTATCTCGATCCAGGCGAGCAAACTTCCTGTGCATCAGCAGGAGAAGGCAAGGCTTCTGGGGCTTGGACTTGCGATGTTTATCCGCATTGCATTGCTGTTTTCACTGACCTGGCTGATGGGGCTCACAGAACCGTTGTTTTCCATACTCGGAAATGCAATATCCGGCCGGGATTTGATCCTGATCTCCGGAGGTCTGTTTCTGCTCTGGAAGAGTACCATGGAAATTCATGAGAAGCTGGAAGGGGATCAGGCCATATCAACCGCCCATGTGGGGGCAACTTTCGGGGCTGTG
>CAYTGW010000286.1:0-3794 GCA_964437395.1 uncultured Desulfocicer sp. | reverse complement strand
CCATATTTCAGCAAGCAACCAGGATGGGCAGAACAGGATCCGGAAATTTTCTGGAAGAGTGTGTGTGAGGCCTGTCGCATCCTGAAAAAGAGGGATCCGGGATCTTTTCAAAAAATCGCAGGCGTCGGCGTGACCACCCAGAGAGCCAGCATGATCAATGTTGATGCGGCCGGAAACGTATTGAGACCGGTTATCATCTGGTTGGATCAGCGGAAAGCCAAACCGGTATATGTTCCGAATCCTGTGGTTCGATTGGGTCTGAAAATTGTCGGGATGGATGAACCGATTGCAAAAACCCAGACAGACGGAAAATGTAACTGGATCATGCAGCAGCAGCCGGAAATATGGAAGAAAACGCATAAATATCTTCAGGTTTCCGGATTCCTGAATCATCGCCTTTCCGGTGAATTCAAAGACTCCGTTGCCTCCCAGATCGGTCATATCCCCTTTAATTACAAAAAGATGCAATGGGCAAAACCCGGTGACCTTCCAAGCCGTTTATTCCCTGTCCCCATGGAGAAACTGCCGGAATTGGTGACTCCGGGTCATAAAATCGGCAGCATTACTCAAAAAGCAGCTTCTGAAACCGGTATTCCGGAAGGAACTCCTGTGATTGCCTGCGGATCGGATAAAGGATGTGAAACCATTGGAATGGGGGTTCTAGATCAGAAAATGGCCAGTCTGAGTTTCGGCACTACGGCAACGGTTCAGACAACGACCCGGAAATATTTTGAACCCCTGACATTCCTCCCGCCATATCCTGCTCCCATTCCAGGCCATTACAATCCGGAAGTTGAGATCCTGAGAGGGTATTGGATGATCACATGGTTTAAAAATGAGTTCGCGCATAAAGAAGTAGCCATGGCAGAAGAGAAGGGCGTTTCTCCGGAAGAGATGCTCAATCACCTGCTGGATGAGGTGCCGGCCGGTTCCATGGGATTGATGGTGCAGCCCTATTGGAGTCCGGGCCTTAAAGAGCCGGTAGCCAAGGGCGCGATGATCGGGTTCGGCGATGTTCATACCAAAGCCCATGTGTATCGCGCTGTGATTGAAGGTCTGGCTTTCGGCCTACTGGAGGGCCTTGAAAAAATGGAAAAAGCCGGAAAAACCAGGGTGGAGAAACTGGCGGTTTCCGGCGGGGCTTCTCAAAGTGATGCCATTTGTCAGATTTCAGCCAATATTTTTAATCTGCCGCTGGTCAGGGGAAAAACTTCGGAAACATCCGGACTGGGTGCTGCAATCGTCACTGCTGTAGGTATAGGAATTCATCCGACGATTCCGGATGCGATTCAGAAGATGGTTACCTACGCCAGGGTCTTTAAGCCGGAACCGGATTATGTGGATATTTACCGGAATCTCTACGAGCGCGTTTATAAGAAGATCTATCATGCACTTGAACCCATATACCGTGAGATCCGGGAAATTACCGGCTATCCGGAAAAAGAAACCTATTGATTGGATCTTACCGGTGAGTGTCAACTGATTAAAATTAAGAGGACCATTACCATGAACAAAAATAAAAATTTCACACCGGACTGGACAGACAAACCTCCCAGACCCGGAACAGCAAGATCCATTTTCAAATGGGGTGCGCCGGACGGTTTTAAGCATCCAAATCTTCGATTATACGAAGCCATTAAAGAAAAATTCGGTATGGATGATGATGATTTCCGGCAAAAAATATATGAGGGGAACGAACCGGTAGCATGTACAACCGGAATAAGGCTGGAAACAAGACAGATCGAATGGTTCAAAGAGATTGTCGGACCGGATAATGTTTCGATAAGCGACTATGACCGGGTTCGATACTCAACTGGTAAAACCACGGAAGAAACCTTGAAGCTCAGACAAGGGGTAGCGGTTGAGGTGAATGATCTTGTTGTTCATCCGCGAAGCAAGGAAGACATACAGAAGATTGTTTCATTTTGTAACCAGGAGAAGATACCGGTTCATGTATATGGCGGTGGAAGCTCTGTGACAAAGGGACTTCAGTGCATCAAGGGGGGCGTCACACTGGTCATGAGCACGCATATGAATCGCGTTTTATCTTTCAATGAAACCAATCAGACGATTACAGTTGAGTCCGGAATCATGGGGCCGGCGTATGAATCCATTTTGAACCATGCTCCGGAAAAACTGGATGCAGAATATCGATACACCGGCGGGCATTTCCCACAATCTTTTGAGTATTCTTCGGTCGGAGGATGGATTGTCACCCTGGGTTCCGGGCAGGCTTCTTCTTATTATGGTGATATGTATGATATTGTATTAAGTCAGGAATACATTACGCCGACCGGTGATTTCCGGACTCTTGATTTTCCGGGCACGGCAACCGGACCAAAAGTGAATGATATCATGAAAGGGAGTGAAGGTTCATTCGGGGTTCTGGTCAATGCAACACTGAAAATTTTTAAATACAGACCTGAAAACCGGCGCCGGTTTGCATTTATTTTTCCAACTTGGGAAGCGGCTGTCGACGCTTCGCGTGAAATCATTCAGGGTGAGTTTGGCAAGCCTGCGGTGTTCCGGATTTCAGATCCGGAAGAAACGGATCTGGCATTGAAAATGTATGGAATCGAAGGAACACCCATCAGCCGGCTGATCTCCTACAAAGGGTATCGGCCCATGAGACGGTGCCTGTGTATCGGAACAGCCGAAGGGGAAAAAAACTTTGCGAAAAATGTGAAAAGGCAGATTAAAAAGATATGTCGAAAGTACGGTGCCATGTATATCTCCGGGTATCCGGTTAAAAATTGGGAACACGGCCGGTATATTGATCCCTATATCCGGGAAGATTTGAATGATTTCGGCATTATCATTGACACGCTGGAAACCGGCGTAACCTGGGATAACCTTCACCGGCTTCATCAGGGCGTCCGGGAATATATTAAAAAGAGACCCCGGACAGTATGCATGACACATGCCTCCCATTTCTACCCTCAGGGCACGAATCTGTATTTTATTTTTATCGCCCGGATGAACCGTATTGATGAATATCTGGAGTTTCAGGAGGGGATCATTGACCAGATTGAAAAAAATGGCGGTTCACTGAGTCATCATCATGGGGTGGGGAAAATGATCAGCCCATGGATGGAACGACATATTGGAACAAAGCAGATGGATATCCTGAAAGCACTGAAAAAACATTTTGATCCAAATAACATTATGAATCCGGGTGGCACATTGGGGATTGATATTGAAATCAGATAGGGGCTGCCTGCGGAAAATATCCCATTGATCTGGAAATCTCCGCTGCTGTTTCTTTCATCTGCTGTGAAATAGTAACCAGTTCCTCATCTGAGAAAAATTGAAATCCGCCGGATATACTAATAGCAGCATAAGGGTTGCCATTCTGATTGAAAATGGGAGAACTGATACAGAAAAGGCCGGGGAGATATTCTTCGCGGTCTTCGGCATAGCCGTTGATCCTTGCGGTTTCAAGTTCTTTTTTCAACTGTTTAACGGTCGTAATTGTTTTTGGGGTATAGGGTTTTAATGGTGTTTGTTTTACATATTGTTCTATTTTTTTGGAGGGCATCCTTGACAGAAGAGCCTTCCCTGAGGCAGAGCAATAGGCAGGCACCCTTGGCCCGAGTTGCTGGTAATTAATTGTCTGTGATCCTGGAAACACGTTAAAAGTGACAAGGATTTCATCTCTATCCCATATCGCGATCCGGATCATGTGGTTTGTCGCATCCGCTAACCTTCGAGCTGGTCCTGCTCCAACCTGATTGATTTTGAGTGTGCTGCACAATATGGTCCCGATTTCGTGAATTTTGAGTCCCAGAGAATAT